>JAFXAR010000006.1 GCA_017516885.1 Bacteroidaceae bacterium | reverse complement strand
TTTCAGAAACTTTATACTTTGACGCCAGTTGTAACAGGGTCTGTTTGCCTTCAACATAATCGGTTATTACTTGGGATTTGTCGCGTCGTTGTCCGCCAATGAACTGTCTGCTACAATCCTTGCATTTATACATTTGTTTTCGTCCCCTCAGGCCATTCTTGACCACATTGGAAGAACCGCAAAAAAAGCATTTTTTTTAGCATATCAATGATAATCTTTGCAAAGATATGTATATCAAACGATTACAAAGGCTTTATCCTACTTTTTGTCCACCTTGCCGAATTATAATACTTATAATCACTATAGAAGTGGTCTTTGGTGGCAAAAAGATGGATTCTCGGGGACGAACAACACATTACGCACAAACCTACGAGGATTGCAATTAAAAATTTGCTTTGATGATGTATATACAGAACTTTTTGAAGCAGAAAAAGGTAGGTTTGGTTGTTCCCGACTGCCCCCAAATTGTTACCACGCTCTTTTCAAAACAGCTTCAAGTGTTTATTCTTCAAACGATTATATCAAATCGATGAATTTCTAAAATAATTTTTATTATTGAAACTGCCTGCCCTTAGCAAAAGATTTATATTTTGGGCGAGTTGTCCCTCAGAACATCTTTCACAACTTCGCCAAGCATTACCTTAAGTTCCTCAATGAACACTTTTGCCTCATACTGCCTTTTTTCAATATCGCGCAGTTTCTTTTCCCATTGGCCTGTAAGTTCTGCACTTTTAAGAAGCTCATTCCTTATGAGACCTATAAGTTCGATGCCTGTTGGGGTAGCAACTATATTCTTTTTCTCCTTTCGTATATAGTTGCGCTTGAACAGTGTTTCAATGATTGCTGCGCGTGTTGAAGGACGGCCTATTCCGTTCTCTTTCATGGCATCACGCAATTCCTCGTTCTCAACAAGTTTGCCGGCAGTTTCCATTGCGCGCAGCAAAGTTGCCTCGGTGTATAATTTAGGGGGCTGGGTATATTTTTCCGAAAGGCCGGGAGTGTGCTCCCCGCTCTCTCCAACGGTGAAGGATGGCAGCAGTTTTTCCTTGTCCTCTTCTTTCTCCTCGTTCTGCTCGCCGGCAAAGACAACCCTCCAGCCCTGCTCCAGAATTTCCTTTCCAGAGGCCTTGAACTTTACCCCGGCACTCTCGCCCAGCACAGTTGTGGTGCTGAATCGGCAATCGGGATAGAAAACCGCGATAAAATGCCTTGCCACAAGGTCGTATACCTTTTTTTCAAGGTCAGTAAGTCCCTGCGGAAAGACACCGGTGGGTATTATGGCATGGTGGTCGGTAACCTTCTTGTTGTCGAACACCTTCTTGGGCTTTGGCAGAGGTTTCCCCGACAGAGGCATCACAAGCGCCTGATAATCTCGCAGCCCCTTGAGTATGTTAGGGCATTTGGGGTAGATGTCATCGCTTAAGTAAGTGGTGTCAACACGCGGATAGGTAGTAACCTTCTTCTCGTAAAGGGATTGTATTGTCTGGAGCGTAACCTCTGCCGACAGTCCAAACTTTTTATTGCAATCAACCTGAAGAGATGTGAGGTCGTAAAGGCGCGGCGGAAGTTCCGTCCCCTTCTTGGCCGTAACGTCTGTAACCGTAAAGGGCTGGTCGGTTATTCTTTCAAGCGCCTCCTGGGCCTTCTCCTTGCTGTCATAGCGCCCTTCTGTAACTCCAAAAGTCGTTTCACGATAGACTGTCTTAAGTTCCCAATAAGGCTGCGGAACAAAACCCTCTATCTCAAAGTGCCTTTTCACAATAAGCGCTAACGTGGGCGTCTGCACCCTGCCAATTGACAGCACCTGACGGTTCTTGCCATATTTAATGGTGTAGAGCCTTGTGGCATTCATTCCTAAAAGCCAGTCACCAATGGCGCGGCTGAGACCGGCCTCATAGAGCGGCTGGTACTCTGACTGGTCCTTGAGATTGGCAAAACCCTCGCGGATAGCCTCTTCGGTTAGAGACGATACCCAAAGACGCTTGACCGGGCATTTGGCACGCGCCTTCTGCATCACCCATCGCTGGATAAGCTCACCCTCTTGCCCGGCATCACCGCAGTTCACAATGGCATCGGCCGCCTGCATGAGGCGTTCTATAACACCAAACTGCTTCTCAATGCCCTTGTCGTCAATAAGCTTTATCCCGAAGCGCGAGGGAATCATTGGCAGGCTTGCAAGACTCCAGCGCTGCCACATGGGCGTATAGTCATGGGGTTCCTTAAGGGTGCACAGGTGACCGAATGTCCATGTCACCTGATACCCATTGCCCTCAAAATAGCCATCATGCCTGCTCCTCGCCCCAAGAATATCAGCAATCTCCTTTGCTACACTTGGCTTTTCCGCTATACACACTATCATCTTCGGCCTCCGCTGTCTGTTTTACTTTTCAAGCAGTATGTTCATTAGTTCGCATGCGGCCTTTGAGACACTTGTTCCAGGACCGAAAATGCCTACAACGCCAGCCTTGTAGAGGAAGTCATAATCCTGAGCCGGGATAACACCGCCGGCAAAGACCATAATATCACCACGGCCAAGCTTTTCAAGTTCCTCAATGAGTTGCGGAACGAGCGTCTTGTGGCCTGCAGCCAATGAAGATACACCTACTGCATGAACATCATTCTCCACAGCCTGGCGAGCCACCTCGGCCGGTGTCTGGAACAGCATGCCCATATCCACGTCAAATCCGCAGTCGGCATATCCTGTAGCAACCACCTTTGCTCCACGGTCATGTCCGTCCTGACCCATCTTGGCAACCATTACACGAGGACGACGGCCCTCCCTCCTTGCAAACTCCTCTGTCAAACGGCAAGCCTTCTCAAAGTTCTCGTCGTTTCTGCTTTCTGCTGAATACACGCCTGAAATTGTTCTAATTATTGCTTTGTAACGTCCTGCCGCCTCCTCGCAAGCATCTGAAATCTCGCCTAAGGTCGCGCGCAGATGCGCAGCCTCAACCGCAGCCTCAAGGAGATTGCCCTCACCGCTGCGCGCATACTCTGTAATTCTTTCCAAAGCCGCCTTCACAGCGCTCTCGTCCCTTCCTGCGCGATTGCGTTCAAGAGCCTCAAGCTGTTCCTTCCGAACGGCAGTATTGTCTATCTCAAGAATATCAATAGGCGCTTCCTCGGCAAGACAATAGGCATTTGTTCCAACGATAACCTGACGGCCGCTGTCAATGCGTGCCTGAGTGCGTGCCGCAGCCTCTTCTATGCGCATTTTGGGAATACCGGTCTCAATGGCCTTTGCCATTCCGCCAAGCTCCTCAATCTCAAGAAGCAGTTTCCATGCCCTTTCGGCAATCTCCTGAGTAAGGCTCTCAACATAGTAAGAACCGCCCCACGGGTCTACTACACGGCAGATATTGGTCTCTTCCTGAAGATAAATCTGGGTATTGCGGGCTATACGCGCCGAGAAGTCTGTAGGCAGTGCAATGGCCTCATCAAGGGCGTTAGTATGCAGCGACTGGGTGTGTCCCATCGCGGCAGACATTGCTTCAATAACCGTGCGGCCCACATTGTTGAATGGGTCCTGCTCGGTAAGCGACCAGCCCGAGGTCTGGCAGTGCGTGCGCAATGCCATTGACTTTGGATTCTTTGGATTGAAGCCCTTTATAATCTTTGCCCACAGCATGCGGGCTGCGCGCATCTTTGCAATCTCCATGAAAGGATTCATTCCAATGCCCCAGAAGAATGACAAGCGGGGGGCAAAGGCATCAATGTCAATGCCTGCTTCAACGCCGGTACGCACATACTCAAGACCGTCGGCAAGAGTATACGCAAGTTCAATATCGGCCGAAGCGCCAGCCTCCTGCATGTGATAGCCCGAAATTGATATTGAATTGAATTTCGGCATCTTTTGCGATGTGTATGCAAATATATCGCCTATTATGCGCATTGAGAATGCCGGCGGATAGATATAAGTGTTGCGCACCATGAACTCTTTAAGAATATCGTTCTGTATTGTTCCGGCCATCTCCTCAAGCCTTGCGCCTTGCTCAAGAGCTGCGTTTATGTAGAATGCAAGCACAGGAAGCACCGCACCGTTCATGGTCATTGACACAGACATCTTGTTCAACGGAATACCGTCAAACAGCTGCTCCATGTTCTCCATGCAGCAAATTGACACTCCTGCCTTGCCCACATCGCCCACCACGCGGGCATTGTCGGGATTGTATCCGCGATGCGTAGGCAGGTCAAACGCAACGGAAAGTCCCTTCTGTCCCGACGCGAGATTGCGGCGATAGAAGGCGTTACTCTCCTCGGCCGTAGAGAATCCGGCATACTGGCGTATTGTCCAGGGGCGGAAAACATACATCATTGAATAAGGGCCGCGCAAGTAAGGCGGCAGGCCTGCTGCATAGTCAAGGTGTTCCATCTCCTTGAGGTCATCGGCCGTATAAACGGGCTTTACCATTATCTGTTCGGGAGTTTCCCAGCATGTGGCCGCTTCGGCATGAAGTGAACTGCATGACGCAGCCGCTGATGCGCCGAATATATCTATATTTTTAAAATCTTTTCTCATGACTGTACTGTTTTAGAGGCCCAACTTTTCATTCAGAGCCTTGAGTGTATCAAGGACATTCACTCTCACATGTATGAAATTCTCAATTCCCGCTTTCTGCAGCTCTTCGCTGCAGGCAGGCGCTCCGGCAACAATGAATACAGCTTTGCCGCCGACAGCCTTGAATGCAGGAATTGCATATTCGGCATATTCATCGTCACTTGAGCAAATCACTACAATATCGGCCTTTGCCTCCATTGCAGCAGCGACACCCTCTTCAACACTCTTAAAGCCTAAATTATCTATTACCTCATAACCGGCTGTCGCAAGGAAGTTGCATGAGAACTGCGCCCTTGCCTGACGCATTGCAAGATTGCCGATTGTGAGCATGAATGCCTTAGGACGGCGACCGCTCTCCTCAACAGAGAGCCTAAGCTGTTCAAACTCCTCGCCAAGGCGCTTAGCTGCAAGCGCGCCGCTGCCGCACTCGTGATTTTGGCAGCCGCAACCGCAGCTCTTGCCCAATGGCCTGTGGCCGTCGCTTGTTTCACTGAAGTTAGGATACTGGTTTGTACCAAGCAGAATCTCCTTGCGCTTTGCAAGCGCTATGCGCCTGCTGTCGCCCGAAGCTTCAATGGCCGCCTTCACACCGCCATCCTTAACAGCCTTGTGAAAACCGCCAGCTTCCTCAATGGCAAGGAACTGCTTCCATGCTTCTGATGCAATTGATGCAGTAAGGCTTTCAATATAATACGAGCCTCCGGCGGGGTCAACAACCTTGTCCAAATGGCTCTCATGTTTAAGAATCAGCTGCTGGTTCTTTGCTATTCGCTCGGCAAATTCCGTTGGGGTCTCATATACCGAATCGTACGGCGCAACAGTTATTGCCTCAACGCCGGCTATTGCAGCGCTCATGGCTTCGGTCTGGGTGCGAAGCATATTCACATAAGGGTCAAAAAGCGTGAGATTAAACTTAGAAGTCTCCGCATTTACAATCATCTTGCATGAGCATTTGCACTTAGGAGCATACTGCTCAACAATCCTTGCCCACAGCATGCGCGCTGCACGGAACTTCGCAATTTCCATAAAGAAGTTGCTTGATATGCCCATATTAAACTTTATCCTTTTTGCAACAGCGTCAACCGGCACTCCGGCCTCTGTTGCTGCATTCAGATACTCGTTACCCCATGCAAGAGCATAGGCAAGTTCCTGGGTTATATATGCGCCGGCATTGCATAGTCCGGCACTGTTTACTGCCACACAACGGTACTTAGGCAGTTCGGCAAGCAAATTGACAAGGGTTTTTATATTCTCGGCATAGCCCTGCAGCACCTTGCCGTTAAAGAGCTCTTTTCCTATGGGGTCATACTCCACAGCACCCTTCATGGCAGAAAGGTCGTATCCGCACTCCTTGTAATATTTGACAAGCCATTCGGCAAACAGCAAAACCTTGCCTGCACACACATTAAAATTCAGTTCAACCTTCCCGGCATCAATACCCTCAAGCAAAGTGGGGATATAACCGGGCACAACAGCCTTGCCATGCACTCTGAACAGAATGGATGTTACACCTTCTGCAATCATTTTGCGTGCTTTTGCATTTGCTTCCTCGGCCGATGGGACATCTACACTCTGGCGTATGAGCCAATCATTGCCAACGCTGTTTCCGCGCATAAAGGGAAACTCTCCAGGGCGGGCATCAGTACACCCGTCCGGCAAATCCTCTTTGCGGTAGAAAGGATTCACATTGAACCCCTCGCCGGTTTTCCACACCATTTTCTTGTCATAGTCGGCACCTTTGAGGTCCTCAATAATCTTGTTTTTCCAATTCTCTGTCGTTACAGGCGAAAATTCGCTAAAAAGCCTCACTTTTTCCTTGTCCATAATATATAGAGTTTGAAACATTAACGCAAAAATCCCTGCCGGCTGCAATCCAAGCCAATACCAATACAAGGATTCAACCGGCATTCTTTTAGCAAACTTAAGCAATAAATTCCGAATAAAGGCAAACTAAGCGAAATATCTTGTGGCAATTGTTTAAAAAAGTCTAAAAGTCAATGGCTGCGGCGCGTGACCTGCAGCGCGTGGAGTGCGAATTAAAGCGCCGCTTCGCATTATTGCCGGCAAATTTGCCATAGGGAACTGTTTTTTTGCTAATTTTGTTCAGGCAACGCCATTGTTGCCGCCATTAGATAAATTGCACTGAATATGAAATTATATGATGTATATCCGCTTTTTGACGTAAATATTGTCAAAGGCGAGGGATGCAGAGTGTGGGACGATAAAGGAACTGAATATCTTGACCTTTACGGAGGCCATGCAGTAATATCCATTGGGCATTCGCACCCAAGGTATGTAGAGAGGATAAGCCGCCAGGCTGCCGCGCTCGGATTCTACTCAAACTCTGTAGTTAACACACTGCAACAGAGGGTTGCCGATTTGCTGGGGAGAATCAGCGGCTACGATGACTACAGCCTGTTTTTTATAAACTCAGGTGCTGAGGCTAACGAAAACGCCCTCAAGCTATCGTCATTCAAAAATGGCAAGAAACGTGTAATTGCCTTCAAAAAGGCCTTTCACGGACGCACCTCACTTGCCGTTGAAGTAACGGACAACCCAAAGATTATTGCACCCATAAATTCCAACGGGCACACCACCTTCATGCAGCCAGGCGACATTGAAGGAGTAAAGGCTGAGATTGCGAAAGGCGATGTCACTGCGGTAATAATTGAAGGCATTCAAGGCGTTGGAGGAGTACAGATACCCTCTGCGGAATTCCTGCAGCAGTTGCAGGAGGTATGCAATAACAGCGGTACAACACTTATCCTTGATGAAATTCAGAGCGGTTGCGGACGCAGCGGCAGATTCTTTGCGCACCAATGGGCCGGCATAAAGCCCGACATTATTACACAGGCCAAGGGAATAGGCAACGGATTTCCCATTGGCGTAGTGCTTATCAGTCCCGAATTCAAGGCCGAATATGGGGAACTCGGCACTACATTTGGCGGCAACCACCTTGCCTGTGCAGCAGCAGAGGCTGTTCTTGAAACTATTGAAGAGGAGAATCTCATTGAGAATGCTGCTGCTGTTGGGGAGCACCTGATAAAAGAACTTATAAAAATTGATGGCATAAAGGAGATTCGCGGCAAGGGGCTTATGATTGGCATAGAATTTGAAGAGCCCATAAAGGAGATTCGCCGCAGGCTTCTTTTTCAGGAGCATGTATTTACCGGAGTAAGCGGAACAAATGTCATAAGGTTGCTTCCGCCGCTCACGCTGACAATTGAGGAGGCCAATGAATTTATTGAGCGATTCAGAAGAGTGCTTATATAATAACAGCGATGGAGCGGCGCGCCGCTCCATCGCTGTTATATAAAGAGATAATGCTATTTTTCTGGATTATCATCAGCGGTATCTTTCTGCACCTCGCCTGAATTGTTATCAGTGGAAATGTCCTGTTCTTCGCCGGTATTCGCTTCTGGGTCATTGCCGCCAATAATAAACTCCTTACCCCTTTTTAAAGCTTTTTCCACAATTGTTCCTTTTAGAGTTTCGTCATTATTGACAGAGCTACTATCTGAAGAGCCATCTGCAGTTCTAAGAGTATCCACAGTAGTTGGAATACTTGGGATGGGAGTTCCATGCTCTGAACTAATTTCTGAAATTTGTGTACTAATTATAGAAAGGTCAGCTTCTCCAATATTGTAAGTTCCAACATTATCATCAACATCTCCTCGGTTATCTCTACTTTCTCCAAAATCCCTCCTCGTTGGCTTCTTTTTTTTGACTTGCACCTTTTCTTTTGGGTTCACTTGCACCTTTTTATCTTCCTCAGGAGCGCTCTCTTTATCATCTCTGCCAAAAACAAGCATCAGCACCAACACAAGCAGACATGTCACAACTGCTGCTGCAACAATTGCTATTATAGTTTTTTTTCCATTCTTCCGCATATTCGGAACAGCAGTCTGCTCGCTGGCCGGATTCATGCTGTCACTTTCGGGAGAAAGCGGCGCTTCATCAGATTCAACCTCGCACAGAAGCGGCTGGGGGGGTACCGGAATTGGGTCAATAACATCGTTTATCCTAACCAGAATTGCTGTATGGTTATCGTGATTCTGCGATGTAACCTGAATAAGCATGTCTACTTTAGCCTCTGGGCCACCCACCTTATCCGAGAAGATGTACTTAATGTTATCATCCTCCATCTGCTCGAGAACTCCGTCACTGCACAGCATGAAGTAATCCCCCGGCTTTATATCATGGGTATGATATATGTCTGCCCGCGGGCGGCGCTCCATGTTGGGCTGTATTGCACGGGTAATGATATTCTTCTGTTTAGAGTGTTTCGCCTCTTCAGGTGTAAGCTCACCTATCTTTACAAGGTCATTTACAAGAGAGTGGTCCACTGTCTGGAACAGAATTTCTGTTTCGGCAGGGGTTGCGCCCGGACGCACATGATACACACGGCTGTCGCCTATGTGGGCAATGGTTGCACCCTTGTCATGCAGTTTCAGGAATGTCATAGTAGTGCCCATTTTCTTTTCGGCACCATTATCCTTAAGGTCAAGGGCGTCAATTGCGTCACTCAAGGCCTGCCTTAAATTGTCATCAGTAAACTCTCCTTCAGCATCGGGGCACTGGCGAAGTACCGACTCTCCCATCTCCTTGCATATTGTGCTGCTCGCCACTTCGCCTGCAGAATGGCCTCCCATTCCATCGCACACAATAAACAGGCGGTCACTCTCTTTAAGCTCGCCAAAATCGGGAAACATTGAATCCTCCTGCTTGGGACGAGGGCCTATTTCATAAAAACTATATGCATTAAGAGTGTACTTCATAAATATTCAGTTTAAACAGTTTATTACTTTTTAAGGACAAATTTAAGGGTTGCATCGGGAAGCTTGATTATGTCTCCTTCCTCAAGACGCAAGCAATCGCCATACTCAAGCTTTTCAGTTCCCACATAAGTGTCATTAACCTTCTCCTTGTAAAGAGAAACATTGTGGACAAACCCATTGTTGCCAGCCTGTTTCACTTCAATGACAAGATGCTCTCTGCTAAGTCTGTTCTTGCCCGGTGTAGCAATCATGAAATCAGCATTTGTCCCGCTGCTCACCTTGCGGCCAATCACATTTTTACCAACCTTAAGCACAATATCCTCAGCAGACTCATCAATGCGTACAAGAATACCGGGAGTGTTTGTCAAGTTAATAATGGTACCTGGATCAAACTCCGTTGAACCAGAATTCTGGTCTGGCTGTGGTTCTGGCTTATGTACTGGCTGCGGTGCCGGTTTTGGCTGCGGCGCCGGATTAGACACAGGCTCTCCCAAGACCTTGAATTGAACCAATGGCGAGCGCTCCTTGCAAATGGGACAAGTAACTGCCTTATTCTCTACATTTTCCTGTTTCATTATAGCCAATACTGCTCCACAGCATGGGCACTTTACCTTTATCTTCATATATACAATGTTGCTAATATATTTATAATCAAACGAATATGCGGTTTATATGCCAAGAAGGTCAAGAAGGTCTGAGCTGTCATCGCAACTGCCATCGGCACAATCATCAAACGTACAGAAGCCATCTTCACAATCAAGGCCCATCATATCAGCATTTAATGGGTCTCCTGCTTCAAATAATGCCGCATCGCGCCCGTCTTCAACGTCAACGAATATTACATCATCATCAGCAATTATAGCCTCCACATCAACAGTATCAGCGCCATCGTCAAAAACGCCAAGAACCTCAACACTGTCATTGTCGTAAGTAGCGACTACATCAACATCTACATTCACCACGTTGATTTGGGAAAAAACATTAACGCCGGAGTCAGAGCCGCCCGCTGCAGAAGCAAGTCCTCCATCACCGCTCTCTGCTGCATGACTTGCCAAAGCATTAAAATCATTCTTCTGCTCATCGCTCATTGCGCTCCATTCGTCTGCATTGTATGTATTGAATGTCTGACCGTGCCATTCAAACACGCCGCCCGGGCCTACTTCGGCACGAGCTGCTGCAAATGCCTCGCCAAAAGACATACTGTCATTTACGCTATCGGCAACTTCGACACCGGTTTCCGCTTCAACAACTTGAACATTATCTGTAGCGGCAACATCGGAATCACCGGCCTTGCCCCAATCAAAATGCTCAGAGAATTCGGCCTTCTCCTCAGCGCTCATCGCATCCCACTCACTCTCATAGTATGTGTTATACACCTCACCGCGCCACTCAAAAGCGCCGCCTGCGCCAACCTCGGCACGAGCTGCTGCAAAAGCCTCTCCAAAAGACATCTCATCTGTTACGCCTGTTGCAACATTAATCTCCGCATCGGCCCATTCGGGCTGTCCCTCACTTTCATCAGCCACAGCATCTGCAACATTAACAGAAGACTTGCCCTTGCCTGCCGCATCCTTTCCAAGGTACTCATCTATAGCATCAATGCCTCCATTGACCATTGCATACGCTGCGCCTCCACCTATAGCGGCACCGGCTGCCACGCCTGCAGCTATTTTCATACCGGAAGAGCTCCTGCCGCCTTCAGCATTCTCCTGTGCGGGAATTTTTGGGGTCTGCTGCTGAGAGCCGATCTTGTTATTAACAACAACGTCCTTGTCAAATTTTGTTGCTGCATCAAAACTTGTCTCTTCTCTGTCAATCTTAGTGCGGTTCAATTCCGCATCAAATCTGGTCTCTTCCATAATAATTATTTTAGTGTTTGTAATCCGTTATCAAAAGTTCCGTACTTCCTTCACTGCAAAAATACCATAAACAAACCTCCAACTGCAAATTTAACAGTGTATTTTGTATGAAATGGCCGGTTTAAAGTATAAAATTGCGTCTTTTTGTGACATCTTTGAAAATACAGTATTCTAAAACAGATTGCTAATCTTCAGTAAACTTGCACCTGCAATAGGGACAGTTCTTATTCTGCCGCAACACTTTATAGGGCAAATTTCCCATAAAATGCCCGCACTTAGGATTTGGGCAGCTATAATTATCTATGAATTCATCATTCAATTTTTCTCTTACCTCAAGACTGTTGTCTGTAAACGTCTTGTAAAGTCCATAGAACAATGCAACGGCAGCCAGTGCGTAAAGAAAATATGAAACAAACATTACACCTGAACCCAAACTTGAGGCCAGGAAACCAACAGCCGAACTCACAAGCGTACATGGCAGGTACATTCCCTTTATAAGGCCAAGGCGCTTTTGCTCCTTCTGCAACCGCTTCAAATCGGCGTTATGGTCGTTCCATACTTTTTCAAGGCCCTTTATAGAAAAACTGTCGGCATCATCAGCCTGCTTGGGTTTTGAATTTGCATTAGTCTGTGCTCCTGACTGCGCATTACGCTCTTGCTTTGCCTCCTGTTTTGCCAGAACAATCTCCTTTGCCACAGCCAGTATATCCTTAACCTTTACCGGATATTTCTCGCAGCCAAGCTCGAGCTTGCAGTCAGCGGTCACCCTCTTGGATTCTATAAGCGCGCCATCGACATAAGTCATGTTGGCATCGTTTATATTCACCACTTTCATTGCACCGGTATTGCTCACTTCAATCATACAGTGCGCCATGTTCTCGCCCGGACGGCAACGGCTCACGCTTCTGTTCACTGAGTCGTTTTCGCCAATAGTGCCCAGTTTTACTGCACCGTCCACGTTAATGGCAATAAGCAGTCGGTTTGCACCCGGTTCACGGCCAATAAGAATAGTTTTGTTGTACAGGTTATTCATCTCGTATTATGTTTGTCGTTTTTATAAGAAATACATTTCTTATTTCTCCTTGCTTGACGAAGAAGAGTATATCTCTTTCAATGCCTTAAGCGCATTCTTAGACAAGCTAAGCTTGAATGCAAAACTGCAACCGTCGCTCAAGACAAGCTCCTGCTTGCTTATGCTTATCCTGAACACATAAGAATGGTTTATTATATGCTTCTTTCCAACTCGTGCAAAAATCTTGGCATCCGACTTCAGATTATCGCTAAGAAGTTTCTGCATGGTCATCAGATTCATGCATACAACACTCTTGAGCTTGTTCACTGTAACGATGTTCGTATAGTTTCCCTCCGACTCAAAGAAGACAATCTTTGATATGTCAATTCTTTGAAACTCGTCACGCGAGTTGAATTGCAAATATGCGTTTTTCATATCCTTGCTCTACTCGGCAGATATACTGCACATTACTATTGTAAAAAACTGTTTTAAACAGTTTCTAAACATACTAATAGCAAAGGTAACCAAATAAATAGGATTTTTTGTTTTTTTTAGAAAAAATATCGGAATTTGATTGAAATATAGCCATGAAACTGTACACATATAGAAATCCTGCATTACATCAGCGCTGTCCGGCACCCGCAAAATTCCTTTCAATAACTGTTTGAACAAGTGTCTTGCCATGAACTCTAAAAGCTGCAGGATGCCAAATGCCCCCTGCAACAGCATCAATACCTGCAAAATCCATAAACACTATACCCACTGCCGGTTTCTGCTGTTCATTCAGGCAGTTCAAGGCATAAGCATTCTGCCTTTCGGCATTGCGCTTATAGCCGGCAGTTGTAGGCACACCCGGAATCCCAAGCCACAAAGTGCTGTAACCACTCAGGAAATTGATTGTCCACACACAGGCAGGGGCATTGGCGGCAATATTAAAAAAGCGTTTTATTGCAGCGCTTTTATTGCACTGTCTTTCATGCCCTATAGTGTTATAATAGTCCTGAACTTGGAGAACCTCTTCAGCACCGCCGGCAGAAGAGACAATCCTTGCCTCACAGCTGCCTTGCGCAGAATGAGACCAGCCTTTTATTAGAGCGCCCTTGGCTGTTCCACAATAATGGGAACGGCTAAGAAACAGTATTTTGCCACGGACATCGCCAACAGTCATTCCTGAAGAGAAAGCAGCCGCCCTGTCTCCCAAGGAGGCAATACAGGCACCAACAGCCGAAGGCCACAAAGCCCGCTCCTCATCATTCTCGCTCTCGCTTTCCTCGCGCAGAAGCACTATCGCAAATTCGGTTGGATTCTGTTTCAGCTTGCTGCATATTACCTCCAAAGCATCATCAAACGAAATCCTAACTTTAATCGGTCCATGACAGATTTTAAGAGCGCCGTCTGAGACCGCCGGACGCAAATCAAAAGCACGCACTCCGCTGTCCCACAGTTCGGATAGCGTCAGTGACTGAGTCTTTCCAAAACCGGCAACAAAGCACAAGCCCTCGCCTGTTGCGGCATCATGAGCGCCGGGAATAGAGAGTGAAGACAAGAGAATGCTATCGCACAGATGCGACTGCCATGATTTATATTCACGCGGCTGTGCAACGGCAACTGCTGCACAAGCAAACAGCATTGCCGAAAATTGCAGAAACAGATAGCTAACGGAGCTTTTTCTCAAGTTAGGACTATTATATGATTGCAGTGCAGGCATATTACATGGAAATGCAGGGAAACTACTCCTACATCTTGAGCCAGTTAAGCGGATTGAGCGGCTGTTTCTCCTTCCAAATCTGGAAAAGCAGTCTTGGAGTGCCCTCCTTAGGGTCAATTCCTGCACTGCCTACAATATCACCGGCCTTTATTTTATCACCAACCTTGACATTAACATTTGTTACATTGCCATAAACGCTAAGATACTTGTCGTGACGCACAATTACAAAGTAGTGCGACGTACCATCGTCAACCACCCTGGTCACTTCTCCCTCAAACACAGAGCGCACCTTAGCCCCCTTGCTGCCTTCAAAAACCACTCCGCTATTATTCAGCATAAGAGAGCCCTTGCCTTCGGCCACATTCCTTGCGCCATAGCCGTAGACAATAATATACGGCCCGGTAATGGGAACAGGCATCTTTTTCTTATTGCCGGCGAAATTACCTGACATGCTTGCCACACCTGCATCCTTGGACATGCTGCCCTTAGGCTTTGTCTCCTTTGAGGCTGTTTTTGCTGTTTTGCCGCTCTCTTTGGCTGTTTTCTTATTTGCAGATTTATCTTTTGCAGCTTTTTCTTTTGCCGCCTTAGCCTTGGCTGCCTTTTCGGCCTTGGCCTTGGCTGCCTTGGCAGCACGCTCTTCGGCAAGGATACGCTCAATTTCAGCTTCTATCTTTTTTGTCATGGCTTTATACTCATTCTCCTTCAGCCTTATCTCTTTCTGCACCTTGCCTTTCTGCCTCTGCAAGTCAGCGAGAATCTTCTTCTGCTCTTTTTCATAAGCCTTGAGACTGTCTGTTATAGCCTGCTGTTCCTTAAGCGACGCATTCTTAAGGCCCTTTGCGCGCTCTAATTCTGCATTTTTCCCTTCCAGAATGGACATCTGTTCCTTGAGGCTTTCGACAAACTTTACCTGGGCATCCATATAGTTGCCGGCATAGCGGTAACGGCGAAGCATAGTGCCGAAGTCCTGAGACGACATTATGAAATGGAGCTTGTTCTGAGCCTTGTTGTACTTGCGCGCCCTGCGCAACGCTTCGGCATATTCCTGACGCGATTTCTCAACACGCTCTTCCTGAATTGCTATATCAGAATTTATCTGCTTTATCTCCTTGTCAATTTCAGCAACCTCGCTTTTAAGAAGCTCTTCAAGCTGTTTTTCTTTCTTAATCCGGCCCTCTATGACATTAACATTACGCATCTGGCTGCTGACATTGTTATCAGTAGAAAGAAGAATCTTCTTTTGCTCTTCAATTTCCCTGCGCAGTTCCTCGGCATTGCCACGCATTGTCTTTAACGTATTGTTCTGTGCATCAGCGCCCGACAATGGAGCAAGCAGCAAAAGCAACACAAATGGGATTATTCTTGCAATATGACTGTTCATAGTAGTATATCAGTGCTTTAAAAACTTGTTTTAATGTTTATCACAGCGAGTGCAGGGCATGTTCGCGCTTTAGCGCAAAGATACAATTAAACAAGTAAAACAACTATATTTGTTTCAACATTTTACGGTTGAAAGAATGCAAATATGCCTTCTGCGGTAAAAACGGCAATCTTACTGCGCCTCTTTTTCGGCACTGCCTACAGAGTTCAGCAGATTCTCAAAACTTACCCTTCTATACGCTTTTGAGACCCTGCGCGGGGCAAACTTGAATTCCTTGCTGCTCGTTTTGCTAAGCTCCAGCAGCAGCGATGCCGATTCGCCCGGACTTTCAAACGTAACGTCTACCTTACAGGGGAAGAACCTTCCCGAAAGTGGCGCAAAATCGGAATACCGACAAACAACCTTGCCGGCCGCCCCATAATAGCCCTCGCTTCTTACAAGCCTTCCGCTGCCTTTTTCTATGTAAAACCTGTATATAACATAATTTTCGGAAGGAGTATATACAACAATGCACTCTCCTTCATCCTTTACTTCAAGTTTTCCGACTGACTTTTTCAAGTCGCCACCCCCTGGCAGAAATACCTTGTTAAGCAGCACCGATTCAAGAATTCTGTAATCTGTCCCCGTGCGGTCCAGGAAAGGGACGCCAGAATAGGGCGCACCGGCGCAAATTTTGTCTATTTTGTAAAGGAAACGCACTGAATCGGGCAGGAACTCAAAACAGGCTGCCTCCATTAGTCCCATTGCCGTTGCTCCAATCTGTATTCCGCCGTCTCTTTTTATGCGCAGCTTCCCTTTTGCCTTTGCCTTTTCTCCATTAACGGTTGCTGTCATCTTCACGCTGCCCGACAGATAACGCTCACCGCTCTTGAAAGAGGGCAACGACAAAAGAGCGCCTGAGGAGACCTCGTCTATTGAGGCCTCAGAGAGCATCTGGCGGTTTGCCGAACATCCTGTCAAAAACAGAACGAGCAACAAAAGAAAAGGCATTAACCTATTTGCGCTTGCGTTTGGCATTGGGATAATATTTGCGTTTCCTTATTTTCTTTTTCAGTATCTTTGACTCGTCACCGGCATCAAGCGCCTTCTGCCAGCACTCTACAGCACGCTTAATATCGCCGCATTTCGCAAAAATATCACCACAGTGATGATATTCGACATTGCTTATGGCGCCGGTATTCTGGAGGAGTTTTTCAGCATACGGCTTTGCCTCTTCATATCTCTCAAGGCAAAACAGCACCCAGGCGTATGTATCGATATATGTTGGGTCATCAGGTTCCTGCTCAATTGTCTTTGAGCTCATTTCAAGCGCACGCTCAAGTTCTCTGCCGTCGAGCGCAAGGAAATAGGCATAATTGTTGAGAACAGAAATGTTATCGGGATTGTAGACAAGAGCCGAGTCGTAAGCTGCCATGCATTTGTCCATATCTCCAAAATCGTGGTACAAATCACCAAGAAAGGAATATGAGGCTGTCAGAATATCTGTTTCGTCCTCATCGCTCCTGCGCGACAGGCCAAGTTCAAGCACCTCTGCTGCCTCTGTCTTGCTGCCAAGCAGATAAGCGGCACGGGCCTTATAGAAATAAAGAAGCAATGTTTCCGGGAAATACATTATTGCATCGCCACTCAGCCTTATTACATTTTCGCTGTCATTTTTATCTACAGCAAGAAAAAGCAGCTGTATTATTGCCCAGCGGTTATCGGGTTCGTATTGCAGCACTCTCTCAAAAAGATGCGGAATTTCTTCAGGCTCTGTGCCTTTATACAGCAAGTATCTTGCATAAACCTCTGTTATGCTTGCCTGGTCAAACGGCAACTGCATAAGATCCTCAAAAAGCGCCTTGACATACAAAGAGTCCTTAGAACTGTAAAACATTGAAAAGTTTGCCAAAGTCTCGGCACGCTGCTGCGAGTCCAAACCCTCGCTTTTAACGTAACGCTCAACACTCTTGCGGTAAAGCGAATCCCTGTCCGTTGATACATATACATTTGCCAAGGAGGCCAAGGACGAGAGGTCCGTTGAGTCCCTTTCCAGAGCAGCAAGGTAAGCTTTCTCCGCATTTGCATAATCGCCGAACTGAGTATATATGTCACCAAGCAGCGAGCCGGAGCTGCCTCCGGGAAAATCCACAAGCATCTTTCTTGCAGCAGCGAGCGCTCTTGTACTGTCCTGCATAAAGACATAGGTTTTCACTCTGTGAAGGGATATTATCTCATTTTTGCCTGTGATTACCTCAAGCTTGTCAAGCACGTCGGCCGCCTTGTCATGTTCATTCTCTTCGCTGTAGAGCGAATAGAGCGCCATGTATATTTCATCCTTCACTTCGCTCTCGCCGAGCATCCTTTCATAGAGTGCAATAGCCGATTGCCTGTCGTCATTTGAAGCATAATAATTTATGAGCGCCTCGCTGTAGTTTACATTTCCGGGTTCTTTAGCAACAATACGCTCAAGCATGCTCTTGGCAATGGAGTCATTACCCAGCAGCTGATGAAAAAGCGCAAGGTCGTGCATCACGGCCGACGATTCCGGGTCAATGGCCAGGCAGTGCTCAAGCATGTCAAAGGCCTCGTCAATTCTTTCCTGGAGCAACAGGGCATTTGCATGCATATAGTAATACTCTACTGCACGCGACTTTGCATCATCGGCCGCATTCCCCTGAGCATTCAGATTTCCCAGTCCGAATAGTGCAAAGAACAAAAGCAAATATAAACCCAATTGTTTCATGCCCGCAATTTTGAGAAAAATTATTTTTCAGACTCCGGTGTGACCAAAGCCGCCCGCGCCACGCTCTGTAGCGCCAAGTTCCTCAACCTCGCACCAGTCGGCCTGCTCATGGCGCGCTATTACCATTTGCGCAATGCGCTCGCCGTCTGTTATCACAAACGGTTCGCTTGAGAGGTTTACAAGAATAACGCATATTTCGCCACGGTAATCGGCATCAATAGTTCCGGGCGAGTTCAAGACTGTCACTCCCTTCTTTATGGCAAGGCCGCTGCGCGGACGCACTTGCGCCTCATAACCAGCAGGCAGGGCCATGAACAGCCCGGTGGGGACAAGAACGCGCTGAAGAGGCTGAAGCTCTATCTGCTCATCAATATTTGCTCTGAGATCCATTCCTGCCGACTGATTTGTAGCGTATGATGGCAGCGGATGCTTTGACTTGTTTATTATCTCTACTTTCATTTCTGCTCTATATAAAATTAGCGATATAAATTCAAACAGCTTCTGAATAAAGAACTCCGGGATTAGACAAATGTTCCCGGAGTCTTATGAATTATTAAGTTATGCCTTATTGCCCTGAACGTAAAACACCTTGTTTGCTCCGGATGTCAGTTTCACAGCCTCGGGATGCTCCTTGGCGAACGACTCAATATAGCGCATCCTCTTGTCGTCCTTGAGTTCGCTCACTGCAATGAGCAAACCGGTTTCTTCCACATTTCCGAACTCTCTGTTCACGGCCGTGCCGAAAATTTTCATAGTTGGAGAGAGACCCATATACGCGTTTATCATCGGCGGGATTGCCAGGCCGAATTTGTGAACCTCCTGCTTGAGCGTACGGTAATCCTCATTGAAGCTCTCATTGCAGAACAGCGCGGCCAGTTCTGCCTCGTCAGTCTCCATCTGCACAGGCGTTACAGGGACTACAAGCGAGTCCTTGTCGGGGAAATGCTTCTTGAGAAAATAGAGAATCATATCACGCGCCTTTGTCAAGTAAGAGGGGTACATTGTAACCTTGCCGAAGAGATACTTCACATCGGGAATAACCACGGTGAGCGCGCCAAGTCCGTCCCAAAGATTGTCAAGAGCAAAAAGGCTCTTTGAACCCATGCGCGTTGACTGGTACTCAAGCGCAACAAACGCACGGCCAAGCTCTACTGTGTAAGGCAGAATCTCATTCAGGAACTTGTCCGAGAAATGGAACATTCCATGCGCTGTAGCCATGCGGGGCTCGCCGTTCTCCTCAATCACAACCTCCTTGCCCCAAAGATAGCGATAGCCGCCGATAATGTCATTATTTTCGGGATTCCATACAATCAATTGCTTGTAGGGAACATCCATCGTATCGAATTCGTCAATGTCAAGCGCCTTGCCGGTGCCTCCGCCCGCAGCACGGAAAGCTATCTCGCGCAAGCGGCCTATCTCCCTCATTACATTGGGGGCATCGAATGCCGTTACAATATATATTTCATTATCGCTGCGATGCGTGAAGCGCAAGCGCTTGTCCTCTGTTAATTCAGCCTTTAGCAGTTCTCTCGGTACTGGAGCAATTATCTCTTCCATTATATAGTGTTTGTTTGCTTAAATCATTATTCTACAATTCGTATACGCGTTCTTTAACGTATTGCGCCCACTCCGTTGGGGTCTTTGACTTGTCAAATGTCTGCCAGGGGATAGGCTTGCCAATTGTCACTTTGAAGGTTTTGTTCCTGTTCTTGTACATTTCATCGCTCAGATAGAGCATGGCTATGTTGAACTTGATACCCAACATTCTGTTGATATTGGCCAGGCGGTAAAAGAACTTTGAATTTTCACCTTCAAAATGGATGGGTACAATATCTCTTTTTGTTTGGACACTCTTTGTAATGAATGTCTTTTTCCATTCAAGGTCGCGCACTACGCCCTTTCTTTTGCGGGAGCAGAGACCCGCCGGAAACATCACGATATGGTTGTCGCCCTGGAATGCGGCATTTACCTGCTGGGGGAAATTACGCGCCTGCTTTCCGGTCTTGTTTATAGGCACCCAGAATTCGGCCAGCTGGGGGATATTCATAAGCAGGTCGTTTACAAGGAACTTTATTTTGCCTTTGTAGTGCGGGCCAAGGATGTATGCAAGCCCGAGCCCGTCTTGAGCGCCAAGGGGATGGTTGCTCACAAACGTGTAAAGACCGTCCTTTGGCAGATTCTCAATGCCCTGAACCTCAAATGAGTTGTTGAAATACTTCATGAAAGAATTCACGAAGTCAAGCCCCTGGTTATCCTTGTTCATAAGCAGGAATTCATTCACTTCGTCCTGATGGATTATCTTTTTTAGGTACGAAACCAGGAAACGGGGCACATAACGGGCCTTTTTGCCCGCTTTTGCTGCCAGAATCGCATCAACATCTATTTGAAGTGTTTCATTCATAGTCATCGGCATTTGTACTTATTTGACGCAAAATTAGGTTTAAATTGCCACAAATGCAAGATATTTTATAAGAAGCTGTTTGATTTTTATTTCAACATTACAGGTCGCGTTCACATTAGAATGTGCAGGCAAACATTCATTGCATTGCTTTTGAGCTTGTCATGGGAATATCAGGAAATGGCTTTTAGGCATATAGCGGCTTGTGGCAGGCAGACAATAAAAAGTCAAGGGCGGGTTTAGAATCCGCCCTTGACTTTTTATTGTAATAGGATTTGATTATTCCTCTGTTTCATCAGAGAAATCCAGCACTGCTCTTTTCTGAGCCTGTGCGCGGTCATAATCCTCTCTTGAACCAACAATAATCTTGCTGAAATCGCGCTGGCCTGTACCGGCTGGTATCAAGTGACCGCAGATAACATTCTCCTTCATGCCAAGCAGATGGTCGCTCTTCATGTTGATTGCAGCCTCATTGAGAACCTTTGTTGTCTCCTGGAACGAAGCGGCTGACATGAAGCTCTGTGTCTGCAATGCAGCTCTTGTAATACCCTGGAGAATCTGTGTAGAGGTAGCAGGCTGTGCATCACGCGCTTCAACCGGCTTGAGGTCACGGCGTTTGAGCGTACTGTTCTCATCGCGCAACTTGCGGGCGGTAATAATCTGTCCTGCCTTGAGATTTTCAGAATCGCCGGCATCAACAACTACCTTCTTGCCCCAAATGCGGTCGTTCTCCTCCTGGAACTGGAGCTTGTCAACAATCTGCTGCTCAAGGAAGCGTGTATCGCCCGGCTCGTCAATCTGAACCTTGCGCATCATCTGACGCACGATAATCTCAAAGTGCTTGTCGTTAATCTTCACACCCTGTGAGCGGTAAACGTCCTGTGCCTCGTTCACAATGTACTCCTGCACCGCGGTAGGTCCCTTGATTGCAAGGATGTCCGATGGTGTTACAGCACCGTCCGACAATGGAGTTCCGGCACGCACATAGTCACCATCCTGAACAAGAATCTGCTTAGAGAGAGCAACAAGATACTTCTTGACATCGCCCACCTTTGATGTAACTATAATTTCACGGTTACCACGCTTTACCTTACCCATTGTTATCTCGCCGTCAATTTCAGAAACCACGGCAGGGTTAGATGGGTTGCGGGCCTCAAAGAGTTCTGTTACGCGTGGCAGACCACCGGTAATATCACCGGCATTGCCGAACACGCGTGGAATCTTGACGATAACATCACCGGCCTTGAGAACATCTCCGTCCTCTACCACAACATGACCGCCTACAGGCAGGTTGTAGTTATGGAGAGAGTTGCCGTTCTCATCGTTGATGTGTACTGTAGGTATCTTGTTCTTGTCCTTAGACTCTATAATCACTATTTCGTGCAAGCCTGTACTTTCATCAGTCTCCACCTTGTAGGTAATGTTCTCCACTACAGACTCAAATTCAACCTTACCTGCAACCTCAGTTACAATTACGGCGTTGAATGGGTCCCAAGAAGCAATTACCTTGCCCTTCTCTACAAGCTCATCTTCGCTTGCATAAAGTTTTGAACCGTAAGGGATATTATGTGAAGAGAGTACAATGCCTGTGTTAACGTCAACAAAACGCACCTCGCTCAAGCGGCTTACTACTATCTTCACCGGTGTTCCATCGGGTTCAATAGTGTCTACTGTGCGGAGCTCCTCAAACTTAAGGCGTGAAGCGTGCTTTGCCCTGATTGTAGCATCGGCTGCAATGTTGGCAGCTGTACCACCGGCGTGGAATGTACGCAGTGTCAACTGAGTACCAGGCTCGCCAATTGACTGTGCTGCAATGACACCAACAGCCTCGCCCTTCTCAACCATGCGGCTTGTTGCAAGGTTGCGTCCGTAGCACTTGGCACATACACCATGCTTTGACTCACAGGTGAGCACTGAACGTATTTCAACGCTTTCAATAGGTGACTTCTCAATCTCATCGGCAATTGCCTCAGTGATGAGCTCGCCTGATGCGACAATAACCTTGCCGGTTGTAGGGTCAACAACATCGTGAACCGATACACGGCCCATAATGCGCTCGCCTAGTGTAGCAATAACCTCGTCGCCATTCTTGAGCGCTGTACATACAAGACCACGCAAAGTGCCGCAATCCTCCTCGTTGATGATAACGTCGTGCGATACGTCTACAAGACGGCGTGTCAGATAACCGGCATCGGCTGTCTTAAGCGCTGTATCGGCAAGACCCTTACGCGCACCGTGAGAAGAGATAAAGTACTCAAGCACTGAAAGACCCTCCTTAAAGTTTGAAAGAATTGGGTTTTCAATAATCTGCGCACCCTCTGAACCGGCCTTCTGCGGCTTTGCCATAAGACCACGCATACCTGAGAGCTGACGAATCTGGTCCTTAGAACCGCGGGCGCCTGAGTCAAGCATCATATATACTGAGTTGAAGCCCTGGTCGTCGGCAGAGATAGTCTTCATGAGCACGTTTGCAAGGTCGGCGTTAACGTGTGTCCACTCATCGACAACCTTGTTGTAACGCTCCTTGTCGGTAATAAGACCGAGGTTATACTCTGCAAGAATCTCCTCAACCTTCTCGTTACCCTTGCGCACAAGTTCCTCTTTTTCCTTAGGAATGATTACATCGTCAAGGTTGAATGAAAGACCGCCCTTGAACGCCATGTAGTAACCGAGGTTCTTGATGCCATCGAGGAATTCGGCCGAGCGGGCAACACCCACGCGCTTGATAACCTCTGTAATGATGTCGCGGAGCGACTTCTTTGAAATAATTGTATTTATGAAGCCCATCTCGCGGGGAACAATCTGGTTGACGATGATACGTCCTACAGAAGTTTCGCGGAGAACCTGTACATAGTCGCCATTCTCATCGCGGTCCTCAACCATAACCTTTACAGGAGCATGAACCTCTACACGGCCCTGGTTGTAGGCAATCATAGCCTCCTCCGGGCCATAGAATGTCATGCCTGAACCCTTAGCGCCTTCACGCAGCTTGGTAATATAGTAGAGACCAAGAACCATATCCTGTGAAGGAACGGTAATAGGAGCACCGTTAGACGGGTTCAATATGTTGTGCGACTGGAGCATGAGCATCTGCGCCTCAAGGATAGCCTCGTTGCTAAGCGGCAAGTGAACAGCCATCTGGTCGCCGTCAAAGTCGGCGTTGAACGCAGTACATGCAAGCGGGTGCAGCTGGATAGCCTTACCCTCAATCATCTTTGGCTGGAATGCCTGGATACCCAGACGGTGAAGTGTCGGCGCACGGTTCAAGAGAACAGGGTGACCCTTCATCACATGCTCAAGAATATCCCAGATAATCGGTTCGCGGCGGTCAACAATCTTCTTTGCCGATTTTACAGTCTTTACAATGCCGCGCTCAATGAGCTTGCGTATAACGAAAGGCTTGTAGAGTTCGGCAGCCATAAGCTTTGGCAGACCGCACTCGCCCATCTTGAGTTCAGGACCTACGACGATAACCGAACGTGCTGAATAGTCGACACGCTTACCGAGAAGGTTCTGGCGGAAACGTCCCTGCTTACCCTTCAAGCTGTCAGAGAGCGACTTGAGAGGACGGTTTGCATCGGACTTGAGCGCGCTTGCCTTGCGTGAGTTGTCGAACAGAGAGTCAACAGCCTCCTGCAGCATACGCTTCTCGTTGCGCAAGATAACCTCGGGAGCCTTAATCTCAATGAGTTTCTTCAAACGGTTGTTGCGTATGATTACACGACGGTAAAGGTCGTTGAGGTCTGAAGTCGCAAAGCGGCCGCCATCCAGCGGAACGAGCGGACGCAATTCAGGAGGTGTCACAGGAATGACATTCATAATCATCCACTCAGGACGGTTATTGCCATTCGACGCCGCCATTGAAGAGCGGAAAGACTCTACAACCTGAAGGCGCTTGAGAGCCTCGTTCTTGCGCTGCTGCGACATATCTGTATTTGCACGGTTGCGCAACTCGTATGAAAGGGCGTCAAGGTCAATGCGTGCAAGGAGGTCCTGGATAGCCTCAGCACCCATCTTGGCAATGAACTTGTTGGGGTCTTTGTCATCAAGGTACTCGTTGCCCTGTGGCAGATTGTCCATAATTGTAATGTACTCATCCTCTGTAAGCAGCTGATAAGCGTCAACGCCGTCAAGCACATTCTCCTTGCCCGGAATATCCTGGCGCACCTCATTTTCCTTGCGCGCCATCACACCCGGCTGTATAACGATATATTTCTCGTAGTAGATTACCGCGTCGAGCATCTTTGTGGGAAGGCCGAGCAGATAGCCTATTTTGTTAGGCAATGAACGGAAATACCAGATGTGCGCTACCGGAACAACAAGCTGAATGTGTCCCATGCGCTCACGGCGTACCTTCTTTTCTGTAACCATTACACCGCAACGGTCGCAGACAATACCCTTGTAACGGATGCGCTTGTACTTTCCGCAATGGCACTCGTAATCCTTTACCGGACCGAAAATGCGCTCGCAGAACAATCCGTCACGCTCGGGCTTATAGGTACGGTAGTTGATTGTTTCGGGTTTCAACACCTCTCCACATGAATTACCAAGAATCTCCTGCGGTGAAGCAAGTCCGATGGTAATCTTCGAGAAATTAGTCTTTGTCTTATTTTCTTTTCTAAAAGCCATAGTTGTATATTGACAAACGTGATGGATTATAATTATTCAAATGAAATGCTCAAGCCAAGGCCACGCAGCTCATGCAGCAATACGTTCAATGACTCCGGTATGCCTGGAGTTGGCATTGGGTCGCCCTTTACGATAGCCTCGTATGCCTTTGAACGGCCAGCAACGTCATCCGACTTAATTGTCAGAATCTCCTGCAGAATGTGCGCTGCACCGAATGCCTCAAGAGCCCAAACCTCCATCTCTCCGAAACGCTGTCCACCGAACTGCGCCTTACCGCCAAGAGGCTGCTGGGTAATGAGAGAGTAAGGGCCTATTGAGCGTGCGTGCATCTTGTCCTCAACCATGTGTCCGAGCTTCAGCATGTAGCTGACACCCACTGTCGCAGGCTGGTCAAATCGCTCACCTGTGCCGCCGTCATAGAGGTAGGTCTTTCCAAAGCGTGGAATACCGGCCTTGTCAGTCCATTCGCAAAGGTCATCAAGCTTAGCGCCGTCAAAGATAGGAGTAGCAAACTTAACGCCAAGCTCCTTGCCTGCACGGCCAAGCACGGTCTCAAATATCTGACCGATGTTCATTCGTGAAGGCACACCCAGCGGGTTAAGGATAATGTCTACGGGAGTACCATCCTCAAGGAACGGCATATCCTCCTGGCGCACTACGCGTGATACGATACCCTTGTTACCGTGACGTCCCGCCATCTTGTCACCGACGCCAATCTTACGCTTCTTGGCAATGTATACCTTTGCCATCTTCATTGTACCCGATGGAAGCTCGTCACCGATTGTAAGGGCAAACTTCTCGCGCTTAACCTCAGCGTCAAGCTCTTTGTACTTGTGAATGAAGTTTATGATAAGAGCACGGATAAGGTCGTTAGTGTGGGCATCAGCAGTCCACTTGCTCAGCTGCACTGCGGTATAGTCAAGAGCATCAAGTTCAGGACGTGTGAATTTAGCGCCCTTGGCGATAACCTCTGTGCCCATGAAGTCCTTAACGCCCTGAGATACGCGGCCGTTTACAAGTTTAAGAAGCTTGTCAACGAGAATCTCCTTAAGCGCGTCAACTTTCTTCTGGAACTCGTCATCAATCTTCGGGAGCTTAGCCTTGTCGGCCATCTTTGCCGAACGTGTCTTTTCGGCACGCTGGAACAGGCGGCGGTCAATTACAACACCCTGCAATGAAGGTGAAGCCTTCAAAGAGGCATCCTTAACATCGCCGGCCTTGTCGCCAAAGATAGCGCGGAGCAATTTCTCCTCAGGAGTTGGGTCAGACTCTCCCTTGGGAGTAATCTTGCCAATGATGATGTCACCGGGCTTTACATAAGCACCTACACGGATTATACCGTTCTTGTCAAGGTCCTTTGTTGCATCCTCGCTGACATTAGGAATATCGTATGTAAATTCCTCCATACCGCGCTTTGTCTCACGAACCTCAAGAGAGAGCTCGTCAACATGCACAGATGTAAGAATATCCTCGCGCACTACCTTCTCGTTCAGGACAATAGCATCCTCATAGTTGTATCCCTTCCAAGGCATGTATGCAACCAAGAGGTTCTTTCCAAGAGCAAGTTCGCCGGCCTGAGTAGAATATCCCTCAGTGAGAATATCGCCGGCCTTTACCTTCTGGCCCTTGTCACAGATAGGACGCAAGTCAATGGTCATATTCTGGTTAGTACGGCGGAACTTTGGAATGATGTACTCCTTTGAGGCTGGCTCAAAGCTTACAAACTCCTCCTCCTCAGTACGGTCGTACTTGATTACTATTCTTGAAGCATCCACGAACTCAACTACACCGTCGCCCTCAGCAACAATCTGTGTACGCGAATCCTCTACAAGCTGCTTCTCAAAGCCAGTACCCACGATAGGAGCCTCGGTTGTAAGCAAAGGTACAGCCTGGCGCATCATGTTAGAACCCATGAGGGCACGGTTAGCATCGTCGTGCTCAAGGAATGGAATGAGCGACGCAGCAATAGAAGCAATCTGCTGTGGAGAAACGTCCATAAGCTCAACCCTGCCTGGTTCAACAACCGGGTAATCGGCATCCTGGCGTGTCTTCACCTTTTTGAGAATGAAGTTACCCTCAGCATCAAGAGGCGCATTACCCTGAGCAATTATTCTGCCCTCCTCCTCTTCGGCTGTGTAGTAAACAACATTGTCATTATTTATATCAACCTTAGAGTTAGCAACCGAACGGTACGGAGTAACAATAAAGCCCAATTCATTTATCTTGGCATATATACACAAAGAAGAGATAAGACCGATGTTCGGGCCTTCAGGAGTCTCGATAGGACAGAGACGGCCATAGTGTGTATAATGCACGTCACGAACCTCAAAGCCGGCACGCTCGCGTGAAAGACCGCCAGGGCCGAGGGCTGAGAGACGGCGCTTGTGGGTAATCTCGGCCAACGGGTTTGTCTGGTCCATGAACTGTGACAGGGCGTTAGTGCCGAAGAAAGTGTTTATGACAGCCGAAACTGTCTTTGCGTTTATAAGGTCGGTAGGAGTAAACACCTCATTGTCGCGCACATTCATTCTCTCGCGGATTGTGCGTGCCATACGGGCAAGACCTATTGCAAACTGATTAGACAGCTGCTCGCCTACGGTGCGTACACGTCTGTTGCTCAAGTGGTCAATATCGTCCACTGTAGCCATAGAGTTTACAAGACCTATAAGATATTTGATAATTTCAATAATGTCCTCTTTAGTAAGAACCCGGACATCCATGTCGGTAGAAAGGCCCAGCTTGCGGTTAATGCGGTAACGTCCCACATCGCCCAAGTCATAGCGCTTCTCCGAGAAGAAGAGGTTGTTGATAACCTCGCGCGCGCTTGCATCATCAGCAGGCTCAGCATTGCGCAGCAGACGGAAAATGCAGTTTACCGCCTCTTTCTCCGAGTTGCTTGTATCCTTGTCGAGAGTGTTGAATATGAGAGAATAGTCAACAGAGTCGCTGCCATCGCTCTCCTTGTGGAGAAGGATAGTCTCTACGCCACTGTCAAGAATGCGGTCAACCAATTCCTGGTCAAGCACAGACTCTCTCCCAACAACAACCTCGCTGCGCTCAATTGATACCACCTCACCGGTATCGGCATCAACGTAGTCCTCCTGGCGTTTCTTCACAACGTGACCCGCCATCTTGCGGCCGAGCGCCTTTTTCATGCTCGCCTTTGTTACCTTATACTCCTCGGCAAGGTCGAAGATGTCAAGAATATCCTTGTCACTTTCAAAACCTATTGCACGCAGAAGTGTTGTAACAGGCAATTTCTTTTTACGGTCGATGTAAGCATACATGACATTGTTTATGTCAGTAGCAAACTCAATCCATGAACCCTTGAACGGGATAATGCGTGCTGAATACAAAGGTGTACCGTTAGCGTGTACGCTCTGTCCAAAGAACACACCCGGCGAACGGTGCAGCTGGGAAACCACAACGCGCTCAGCACCATTGATAATGAATGTACCCTGCTTGGTCATGTAAGGGATAGGTCCAAGGAACACATCCTGGATTACTGTATCAAAATCCTCATGATCCGGGTCGGTACAATAAAGTTTCAACTTTGCTTTTAACGGAACACTGTAAGTGAGTCCACGTTCCAAACACTCTGCTATTGAATAGCGGGGCGGATCTATATAATAATCCAGAAACTCCAGCACGAAGTTGTTTCTCGTGTCTGTAATAGGGAAGTTCTCGGCAAATACTTTGTACAAGCCATCATTAACTCTCTTTTCAGGAGGAGTATCCAGTTGCAAGAAGTCCTCAAACGACTTCAATTGTACTTCCAAAAAGTCCGGGCATGGCATCGGGTCCTTAATAGAAGCAAAGTTAATTCTTTGGTTATCAGTTTTTAACGACATTGTGGTAAAATGTTTTAGAACTTACTTTTCTCTTTACGCACAAAAGGTTAAGAACCCTATTAGGGGGTTCTTAACCATTATACCCTTGTGCAGGGCTTGAGTGGGCTTACTTAATTTCAACCTCAGCACCAGACTCCTCGATAGTCTTCTTCAAAGACTCAGCCTCTGCCTTAGGAAGACCCTCCTTGAGCACGCTAGGAGCAGCATCAACAAGGTCCTTAGCCTCCTTCAAACCAAGACCACAAGCCTCCTTAACAGCCTTTACGACTGCGAGCTTCTGAGCACCTGCGCTCTTCAAAACTACGTCGAACGCTGTCTTCTCCTCAGCAGCGGCAGCGCCAC
>JAFXAR010000025.1 GCA_017516885.1 Bacteroidaceae bacterium | reverse complement strand
CGATTGAGTGCTCCTGCAAGTTGTGACCCTCACCCGGGATGTAAGAGTTTACCTCCTTCTGGTTGGTCAAGCGTACACGAGCAACTTTTCTCATAGCAGAGTTAGGTTTCTTTGGAGTTGTAGTGTAAACACGCACGCACACACCACGACGCTGTGGACAGTTGTCGAGTGCAGGCGACTTGCTCTTCTCTACAATCACCTCTCTGCCTTTTCTAACTAATTGCTGAATTGTAGGCATTTTGTTTAATTTTTAATTATTATATATTGTTTTTAAATATTTCTGAGCAACAGGACCGCGCTGAACGCTATAGTCCATTTTGGACTGCAAAGGTAAAAATTATTTTTCTAATAAAAAAGGATTTGATGCTTTTTTGAGCGAAAAGTATGCAGCAAAGGAGAAAAACAGACAGCAAAAGGCATCAAAAAGGCAGTTTTTCAGGGTTAAATAATGTTAAAATCAAAAAAAAACGTTTCATTCACACAACCGCGAAATAAAAAATAAGCATAATCATACCATGTATGACCATGCTTATTACCTTATATAATATATACAAGCCTTCGCTTACAGCTTACTCCTCATCAAAGTCAAATTCATCGTAGCCGAGGTCCTCATCATCCTCAATAGGCTCGTCTTCAAAATCAGCCTCCCAATCGGCAAAATCGGCAGCGAGCATCTTTCGGTCGTAGTTACGGTGAACAAGTTCTTCGCGCTTTACAGCCGCCAAGCGGTTCTCTTCACTATTAAGTTCAGCCCAAAGAATATCCTTAAGTTCCTGAACGCCCTCACCGGTGGGAGCTGAGATAAACACATGCGGCACATCTTCGGGAAGATTCTCCGACAGCATCTCCTTGAGCTCCTCGTCTATGAGGTCACACTTGGTAATTGCCAGCACACGCTGCTTGTCAAGCATTTCGGGATTAAAGGTCGCCAGCTCGTTCAAAAGCACCTCATACTCTTTTTTAATATCGTCAGCATCGGCCGGCACCATAAACAACAGCAGCGAATTGCGTTCAATGTGGCGCAGGAATCGCAAACCAAGCCCCTTGCCCTGGCTTGCACCTTCTATAATACCGGGAATATCCGCCATCACGAAAGACTTGCCGTCGCGGTACGAAACAATGCCCAAGTTCGGTTCAAGAGTAGTAAACGGATAGTTTGCAATTTTTGGCTTTGCCGCCGATACCGAAGAGAGCAATGTCGACTTGCCGGCATTCGGAAAACCCACCAGTCCCACATCGGCAAGCAGCTTAAGTTCAAGAGTAACTGTCATCTCCTGCATAGGCTCGCCCGGCTGCGCAAAGCGGGGAGCCTGACGTGTAGGCGTTGCAAAATGCACATTTCCCAGTCCGCCGCGCCCTCCCTTGAGCAACGTAACAAGCTGGCCATCCTCCATAACATCACACAGGAACTCGCCCGTTTCGGCATTGTACGCAACAGTTCCGCACGGCACATCTACAATCTTGCTCTCGCCATCAGCACCAGTGCTCTTGTTTATACCGCCATTCTGCCCATTGCCGGCAAAAATGTGACGCTGGAACTTCAAATGCAGCAGTGTCCAATAGTTACGGTTGCCCCGCAAAATAATATCGCCACCCTTGCCGCCGTCGCCGCCATCAGGGCCACCGTTAGGTATATATTTGGCACGGTGCAGATGCGCCATTCCTCTGCCGCCCCTGCCCGAGCGGCACACTATCTTAACATAATCAATAAAATTCGATTCTGCCATAATTCTTGTTTTACGCACTTATAATACAAGAAGGCTGCCACTATACACTGCCAGCGACAACCTTGCTTAATTCTCATGAGGCCAAGCCCCAAGCATAAAGAGAGCGCCCTATGCAAATAACCGAAAGGCAATGCCCGACGCAATTATATCCTTGAATCAATTGCAGAGACAATGTCCGCAAAAATTCTGTCTAGTTCGCCTAGACCGTTAATATAACAGTGCTTGCCGTCATTCTTGTACCACTCCTTCAGAGGAGATGTCTGCTCATTATACACAACAAGGCGCTTCTTTATTGTCTCCTCATTATCATCAGCGCGGCCAGAAAGCTGTCCGCGCTTCAGCAGGCGGTCCATCAGTTCATCCTCGGGAACATCAAGTTCAATCATCGCAGTAACATCCTGCCCGCGTTCATTCAGCAGCACTTTCAAGGCCTCAGCCTGTGCAATAGTGCGGGGAAAACCGTCAAAGATAACACCCTTGCCACCGGCAAGCTTATCAAGCTTTGACGCAAGAATGCTAATCATCAGTTCGTCCGGGATAAGCTGTCCGTTATCTATAAGCGCCTTTGCCGTCATGCCAAGTTCAGTACCTGCAGCAATCTCTGCACGCAGCACATCACCGGTTGAAATATGGTCAAGGCCATACTTTTCCACTATTCTCTCGCTCTGGGTGCCCTTGCCGCTTCCGGGAGCACCAAAAATCACAATATTCAGCATTTTCAAAAGAATTTATCTCATACACACTCCGCGCCCGCCAAAGCAGTACGGACACACATCTAATATCCGTTATTACTCTTCAACGTCGTAAATATCGGGAAGGTTTCGTCCAAGGCCGTCATAGTCAAGTCCGAAACCAACAATAAACCTATCGGGGATAGTAAACGCGCTATACTTCACATCAACAGGGACTTTAAGGCGTGCAGGCTTCACAAAGAGCGATGCAATCTCTATTGACGCCGGTTCGCGTGTTCCCAAAGTTTCAAGCATATTCTGCATTGTGTAACCGGTATCCACAATATCCTCAATGACAATAACGTCACGCCCTGTGATTGATTCTGTCAAACCAAGCACCTCGCGCACAACACCGGTAGAATTTGTACCCTGGTACGAAGAGAGCTTGACAAACGAAATTTCACACTCAATGTTAAGATTCTTAAGCAGTTCTGCCGCAAACATAAAGCAGCCGTTCAGCACACCAAGCAACACAGGCCTCTTGCCGGCATAATCTCTGTTTATCTGCTCAGCAACAGCCTTTATCTTGCTGCTGATTTCCTCATTAGGGATTGACTTTACAAAAACCCTGTCATGTAATTTTATTGTTGACATAGTCCAAAAGTTTACAAGCAACGCACTACCCCAACATAGGATAGTTTCTACAAAAATAGAACAAAGTTCTGAAAACACATTGCGCAAACCCATTTTTTTCTTCCCCAAAACAGAAAAAAAGTCAGCGCGCACCCCATTCAAGCGAGTTAAGGTGAATTTTGAATGATAATTTCAGAAGTTGTTTAAATTTATAACGCCAAGTTTTTTATAAAGCAAAAAAGATTTCTATAGGAAAATATTTTTTATAAATTTAAACTGCTTCTGAAAACAAATTACTATCTTCGCAGATTATTAGATATTTTTTAAAACAGCGCAAGCATGGACGAACCAGCCAGCAGCCCATGCAATTCGCCACAAATCCTTTAACCATGAAAAGAGTCATTTTCATTCTATCAGTGCTGTCAGCGCTCGCCGCATCGGCACAGACTGAGGTAAAATCATTCTATTCGGGCGCAAACGAAGGAGTAACATACAGCTTGCCCGACACAAGGATAGAGGTTACACTTGAAGCCACCTGCATAAAGAGCACTCCAGGTGAGTTCGGCCGCTATGCCGACAGATACCTGCGCATTAAAAATGCAATCAACGAAGTAAGCAGTTCTTGGGAGCTCAACAAAGTTGAAGTTAAAGGCATAGGCACTCCTGCCGCCGACAAAAGATTCACCATTAAGCTTGACGGAAGTTCGGCCAGCAACATCACACTTGATAAGGAGGGTATTATTGCATGCATAAATACAACAATTCCCGAAAAAGCAGAACTGCCAGCCGTTGAAAAAAACAGCAAGCCACGCAATGACGCCAGCATATACATGACCGAAGAGATGCTGCAGGCGACCTCAACCGCCAAGATGGCCGAACTTGCAGCGAAAGAGATATACACCATACGCGAAAGCAAGCTCGCGCTCACAAGAGGGCAGCTTGAGAACATGCCCAAGGACGGAGAAGGCATGCAGTTCATGATGCAGGAACTGGACAAACAGGAACAGGCACTGCTTGAGCTCTTCACAGGACGCACAGATACAATAAAATGCGACAAGCGCATTATAATTGACATAACCGAGGAATGCGACACCACCAAGGCCGTTCTTCTGCGTTTCTCGCGCAAGCTCGGATTCCTTGACAAGGATAACCTTGCCGGAGAGCCAATCTACTACAGCCTGCGCGACCTCAAGACCATAAAGAAGCCCATTGCAGAGGATAATCCCAAGAAAAAGTCACCTAAAATTGAAGGCATCTGCTACATTGTCCCCGGCAAAGTGGAAATTGAGATATTCAAAAGAACCAAGAAAATCATAGGAACAGAAATTCCGGTTGCGCAGTTAGGCACTCTTGAAGTCCTCTCAAGGGCGCTTTTCAGCAAGCGCAACGACACTAAAGTCATATTCGACACCTCTACCGGAGGAATTATCAGCATCAACAAGTAAAGTATAACAAAAAATATAGAAAAAAATGTTTGAAAACCTAAGCGAGCGGTTAGAACGCTCATTAAAGATACTCAAGGGAGAAGGCCGCATCACCGAAGTGAATGTTGCCGAGACGCTGAAAGATGTACGCAAGGCGCTGCTTGATGCCGACGTAAACTACAAGGTGGCAAAAACCTTCACCGACACAGTAAAGAACAAGGCCATCGGCCAGAACGTGCTTACCTCTATCCACCCAAGCCAGCTGATGGTTAAGATTGTCCACGACGAGCTCACCACACTCATGGGCGGCAACACAGCCGAGGTAAACTACGAAGGACACCCGGCTGTAATACTCATGTCAGGTCTTCAGGGTAGCGGTAAAACAACCTTCTCGTCAAAGCTCGCCAACTACCTTAAGAAAAAGAAGAACCGCAACCCGCTGCTTGTTGCCTGCGACGTATACCGTCCCGCCGCAATTGACCAGCTGAAAGTGCTCGGCGAGCAAATTGGAGTACCCGTCTACAGCGAGCCCGACAGCAAAGACCCCGTGCAGATTTCCCTGAACGCCATAAAAGAGGCCAAGGCAAAGAGCTACAACCTTGTAATCATCGACACCGCCGGCCGATTGGCTGTGGACGAGGCCATGATGAACGAGATTGAAGCAATAAAAAACGCTGTAAATCCAACAGAAACCCTCTTCGTTGTCGACTCCATGACCGGATAAGATGCTGTAAACACCGCCAAGGAGTTCAACGACAGGCTTGACTTTACCGGCGTTGTGCTCACAAAGCTCGATGGCGACACACGAGGCGGTGCAGCACTCTCAATACGCAGCGTAGTCACCAAGCCAATCAAGTTCATCGGTACAGGCGAGAAGATGGAGGCCATAGACCAGTTCCACCCCAGCCGAATGGCCGACCGCATATTGGGCATGGGCGACGTTGTATCACTTGTTGAGCGCGCCCAAGAGCAGTTCGACGAGGAACAGGCAAAGAAACTGCAGCGCAAGCTTGCACGCAACCAATTCGATTACAATGACTTCCTTGCACAGATTGAGCAAATCAAGAAGATGGGCAACATAAAGGACCTTCTTGGCATGATTCCAGGCATTGGCAAGGCAGTCAAAGACATTGACATTGACGACAACGCATTCAAGAACGTAGAGGCAATCATACACTCTATGACACCAAAAGAGCGTGCCAACCCCGACATAATAAACAACTCACGCAAGGAGCGCATTGCACGCGGCAGCGGAACAACACTCCAGGATGTAAACCGCCTGATGAAGCAGTTCGACCAAATCAGAAAAACCATGAAAGGCGTTGCAGGCGGCAAGTTCCCGGGAATGATGCCAAAAGGCCGACGATAAGCAATGCCTCTTTCTGAGAAGCGAATTTGAACAGCATACACCCCAAAAGCCATAAAACCATGCAGATAATTGACGGAAAGGCAGTTGCGGCTGCAATAAAAAAAGAGATAGCCGAAGAGGTAGAGAACATCATCGCCAACGGCGGCAAGCGTCCCCACCTGGCAGCAATCCTCGTCGGACACGACGGAGGCAGCGAAACATACGTTGCCAACAAAGTCAAGGCCTGTGAAGAGTGCGGGTTCAAGTCCACCCTTATCCGTTACGAGGCCGACGTTACAGAAGAAGAGCTCCTCAAGAAAGTAGACGAACTGAACAACGACACCGATGTTGACGGTTTCATAGTGCAGCTGCCATTGCCCAGGCACATTGACGAACAGAAGGTTACCGAAGCCATTGACTACCGCAAGGACGTTGACGGTTTCCACCCTGTCAATGCAGGGCGCCTGGCAATAGGCCTCCCATGCTTCCTCTCGGCAACCCCCAACGGCATAATGGAGCTGCTCGCCCGATACAGCATTGACACCAAAGGCAAGAAATGTGTAGTTCTTGGACGCAGCAACATCGTAGGCAAGCCCATGGCAAGCCTCATGATGCAGAAGCGCATACCCGGCGACGCAACAGTAACCGTATGCCACAGCCACACACAGAACATTGCCGAAGAGTGCCGCAATGCCGACATTATAATCGCAGCGCTTGGACAGCCTCACTTCCTCAAAGCCGACATGGTGAAAGAGGGTGCAGTGGTAATTGATGTAGGCACAACACGCGTTCCCGATTCCACCCGCAAGTCAGGATTCCGTCTTTGCGGCGACGTCGACTACGACAATGTAGCGCCCAAATGCTCATACATAACCCCTGTACCCGGCGGAGTAGGTCCAATGACTATTGTATCATTGATGAAAAACACGCTGCTTGCAGGCAAGCGCGCCATCTACAAATGAAAAAAAGGATAATATCCGCCATATCATTTCTTCTGTACATTGCAACATTCAGTCTCAATGCACAGCAGGCAGTCTTTACAACCCACAATGTAGAGCTGCTCTTTGCGGGCGACATAATGCAGCACGAAACCCAGCTGAAAGCTGCAAAAACAAAAAACGGACGCTACAGTTTCTCAAGCTGCTACCGCTACATAAAGCCCGAGATTGAAAGTGCCGACATTGCAATTGGCAACCTCGAGACCCCAATAGGCAAAAGCGGCTTCAGCGGATACCCATCATTCTGCGCACCCGACAGTTTCCTTTACGCTGCAGTGAATGCAGGCTTCGACGTTATGCTTTTTGCAAACAACCACTGCTTTGACAAAGGAAAGCCGGCCGCCATGCACACCCTTGACCTTATGGACTCATTAGGCATAGCCCACTGCGGCGTATACCGCAATGCCGAGGAACGCGAAAAGCGCTACCCGCTCATCATAAACAAGAACGGAGTAAGCATTGCGCTGCTTAACTACACATACGGAACAAACGGCAGGAATGTTCCCGCACCAATGGTAGTGAACCTTATTGACAAGAAAAAGATGGCGGCAGACATAAAAAAGGCAAAGGAATTCAACCCCGATGTAATAATAGCCTGCATGCACTGGGGCGACGAGTATGTAAGCCTGCCGCCTAAAAAGGTAAAGGAAGTGAGAGACTGGCTCATAAAGCAGGGAGTTGACCACATAATCGGCAACCACCCTCATGTAGTACAGCCAATAGAGCTCAACTTCAATGAAGAGAGATGCAAATACAACGCTACTGTCTACTCTACCGGCAATCTTCTGTCAAACATGTCACTGAGAAAGACCGACGGTGGAGCAATGATAAGCATGAAGTTAAGCAAATACCTCAACTACACAAGCATCTCGGCGCTTGAATACATTTTCACCTGGATAGCGCCAAAGGACGACAAGGGAAACCGCGATTTCACCATCTACCCGGCAGCAACGACAGAGATTACCGGCAGCAAAAACGCGAAAGAGAAACTAAAGATATTCCTTGACGACAGCCGCAAGCTCTTCAAAAAGCACAACAAGGGCGACGTGGAAGAGAAAAAAAGCAGCACGGTAAGAGTCAGGCTGTAACACGCCCTGAAGAAATAGGAAACATCACATCTCACAGCATCCGGCGCAACATGCCAGGCAATTGCGGAATATTATTCTTTTTCAAATCTCCTGCCGTTCCAGCGGTACACTGCACGTCCAAGAAGAGGCCTTACAGCCTCTGCATCATCAATGTTCATATAATCGGGCATGGTATACTCCGCAACAAGAGTATCACCGTCACTTGAGAGCTCAAGCGATACAAGATATATATCGCACCTTTTTTCATACACCCTTGCACTGTCGGGCGAGATAAAGAAGTCCTTGATTCGCGGAGCGTCAAAAAAGGCCTCCCCTTCGAGGCGGTTCCACTCAAGGTCATAGAAAGCAATATGGCTGTCAACAGCCTCCGCCTTCACGCTCTTAACCACACATATCAACGAATCTGCACCAAAAGGCAGCAGTTTCGCCTGCACTGACGACGAAGGAGTGGTTTGCAGCAGAAAATAGTCATCAGTCAGTTTCTTAAGCGAGCTTTTTCCCCACATGGCATTGCTCACATTGGCCTCCATTCCGGCATCAAGATAGTCAATGCAGTCGGCACGCGCCACATCACCGAGCAAAGGCATAACCTCACCGGGGGCACTCATGAACAAATCCCTCATACGCTGTGCCGGCAGCAGCTGCACTGCCCCGCACAGAAGAATCAAAGTCAAAAACAGTTTTTTCATCTTGAGCCCAAATATAGGAAAAATAATCCGATAATTATCAATACAACATCAACAGCTTTTGCCGCAATGTTCTTTTCGCGCAGCAGAAGCGCCCCGAAAAGAAACGAAACCACCACGCTGCCACGGCGCACCATTGAAACAACGGCAATGAGTGCCCCTTCCTGCGCCAGGGACGAGAAGTAGCAGAAGTCGGCAAAAGCAAGAAAAAGAGAAATCATTGGTATCGACCAGCGCCAATGGAACTTTCCGCGCCTGCGCTCAGGAGCAAATATTCTAAGCGCAAATGCCAATACCGCCATGAGCACGCACTGGTAAAGGTTAAACCACGACTGCACTGCAATTGGTTCAAACGAGCGCATCAGATACTTGTCATAAAGCGCGCTGGCAGCACCAAATATTGCAGACAGCGCAATAAATGTCACCCAAGGATTCTTGCCAAACACTATACCCTCGCTCTGAACACTCTCCGAAAGGTAGAAAACCGAAATAATTGCTATAACAATACCAATCCACTGGTACACATTCAGCACCTCGCCAAACAGCAATACCGCACCAATAAGCACAAGAACCGGCCTCATTGACTGTATTGGCGCTACAATAGTTATTGGCAGCTGCTTTAGTCCAATATAGCCGTAAAGCCACGACGACAGCACAATCACCGCCTTAAGCAGCAAAAGCAGATGCTCCTCAACAGAAAGCTCAGGCACGAACAGCGCGCCCTCTGTTATTGCGCCGCCCCTGGAAAGCAATATAAACGGAGCAAACAGCAGTGCCGAGAAGAGCGTGTTCAAGAACAGCACCGTTATCACCGGGTTATCCTTCAGCGATACCTTTTTAAAGAAATCGTAGCACCCAAGCAAAGCTGCCGACAAAAACGCAAGAGCGAGCCACATCATAGGAAAATCTCTTCGGGATATTCAACATGCATAAGGAAGAGAGCCTCACCGGGCGCAGAATCGCCGGCCTCGCCGCGCGCCTTTCTATCAATGACAGCACGGAAATCCTCCAAGCTCATTTTTCCACGGCCAACAAGCAGAAGAGTTCCCACAATTGCACGCACCATATTACGGAGGAAACGGTCGGCCTCAATCTCAAAGACCCACTCGTTCTCTCCCACCCTGCGCCAGGCAGCATGAGTAACCTTGCAGTTATTTGTCTTTACATCGGTATGCAATTTGCTGAAACTGGTAAAATCGGTATACTCGTACAGCAGTTCTGCCGCACGGTTCATAGCATCGAAATCCACCCCCGGCATAATCCTGCACGCATAACGGCGCTCAAAAGGAGACTTGGCTGTCACTACACGGTAACTATAACGGCGCGACAGAGCATCAAAGCGCGCATGAGCATCATCCTTTACCCTCCGCACACAGCTCACAGCAATATCGGGCGGGAGTATTCTGTTAAGTTTATACACCAGCTGCGCACAATCCACCTCGCATGGAAAATCGCCATGCGCAACCATGCAGGCCGCATTAACCCCCGCATCGGTACGTCCTGCCCCAACAAGCGGCACAGGGCAGCGCACAAGCGTCTCAAGCGCCTCTTCAAGCACCTGCTGCACAGTTACCGCATTCGGCTGCACCTGCCACCCATGATAGGCCGCGCCGTCATACGAAAAATATATAAAGTAACGGAACATCAGAGTTCATTCTTAAGCATGAATGTATGGCATGCCACCAAACCGGCCGTCTCAGTGCGCAAGCGCGAACTGCCCAGACTTACAGGCCTGTAACCGGCAGCAATGGCCATTTCAACCTCTTCGGGGCTGAAATCCCCTTCGGGGCCCACAAGCACAGTCACATCCTCTCCGGGGAGAAGCACATCCTTCAGCAGCACCCTCTCGCTCTCATAGCAATGCGCAATAAACTTTGCTCCCGGGCGCTCCGCAGTCACGAATCTCTTGAAATCGGTCATTTCCCCCACCGACGGCTTGCAGTACTTCAGCGACTGTTTCATTGCAGAAACCACGATGCGCTCCACCCTGTCAGTCTTAACCACTTTCCGCTCCGAGAAGCGGCAGTTAAGAAAAGTGATTGCATCAAGTCCAATTTCAGTGGCCTTTTCAGCGAGCCACTCAATGCGGTCCATGTTTTTTGTAGGCGCAATGGCCAAATGGAACGTCCCCTGCCAGCTCTTAGGCTTTGCCAAAGGCTCTACAGCCTCAACATAGCAGTGCTTTCCTGTTATGGAAGCAACCCGGGTTACATAAAGATTTCCGCAGCCATCGGTAATTTCAAGACTGCCGCCCACTGAAAGGCGCAACACACGCAACGCGTGTGCCGCCTCTTCTTCCGGCAGTTCCCATCTGCCGGCAATATCCGGAACATAAAATAACGCCATACTATTTTATATCATTTTCCTCGTCTGCTGCAGAACTGCGCGAGTCAATTTCCTCCTTAAGCTTCATCGCAAGCTCATAATTCTCCTCCTTCACCGCATTCTCCATTGCCGTGCGCAGCGTCTTAACATCGGCAGCGCTTATAGGAATGGAAATTGCACCGTTCCGCTCATCGTGAATGCACATGCGGTTCAGCAGCTCCTCCTCAATGTATATCGGCGCTCCCGCACGGAGAGCAATCGCAATAGCGTCACTTGTACGGGAGTCAACATCCCTCTCCTCACCGTCCTTGCAGTAGTGCAGCTGCGAATGGAAAGTGCCGTCACTTATTCTGTTTATTAGCACATACTGCAGTTCAATGCCAAAAGCCGATGCTATTGAAGCGAAAAGGTCGTGCGTCAAGGGCCTTCCCGGGTCAATCTCCCTCTTGGCGAAGACTATCGCCTGAGCCTCCAGCAACCCTAACGCCACAATAATCTTCCTCAGCCCCTCCTTCTCCTGCAGCAAAAGCACATGAGCGCGGTGGTCCGAAACCTTTGACATTATATCAGAAACAACAAGTTCTACCATAGACAATTACGCCTGTTTCTTATCCTTGAAGAATATTGCAAAAAGCAGGGCAATCACAAGTGCATAGCCTGCGAATATATACCAAGCAGTTGACCACCCCGCAAAATTTGTCTGGTTTGCGGTAAAATGGTTAACCACCTCCTGCGCTGCAATTACACCAATAGATGCACCAAGGCCATTTGTCATAAGCATAAACAGTCCCTGTGCACTTGAGCGCTGATTCTCAGGCACTTCATTATCCACAAACAGCGAACCTGATATATTGAAGAAGTCAAATGCAACGCCGTAAACCACCATAGATAGCACAAAGAAAAGCACTCCCGGCATACCCGGGTCACCAACAGCAAAGAACCCAAAGCGGAACACCCAGCCCAGCATAGCAATGAGCATAACCTTCTTTATGCCAAATTTCTTGAGAAAGAAAGGAATGAGCAGAATACAAAGGGTCTCAGAAATCTGCGACAGAGAAATAAGCATATTGGTATGTTCCACAGCAAATGTGCCCGCGTACTCCTTTATTGCACCAAAGCCGTTAATGAACATATTTGCATAACCGTTTGAAACCTGAAGCGCAGCACCAAGAAGCATAGAGAATATAAAGAACATAGCCATTCTCTTCTGCCCGAATAATTTGAAGGCATCAAGCCCCAATGCCGAAGCAAGCGATTTCTTCTCTCCGCCCTTGTTCACCGGGCACGAAGGCAATGTCAACGAATACAAGGCAATTACAGCCCCCCATGCAGCCGAAGTAAAGAACTGGTTAAAGTCATTCTGGAAACCGGTAAAGTCAACCAGCAGCATTGAAACAATAAAGCCTACCGTGCCAAACACGCGTATAGGAGGAAAGGCCTTTACCGTATCAAGCCCCGCCTTGTCGAGCGCCGTGTATGACACGGAATTAGAAAGCGCCAATGTAGGCATGTAGAAAGCCACCGAAACAGAGTAAGTCCAGAAGAGGTCATTGAACTCCACTGCAGCGCCCTTTGTCATTCCTATGTAGCCTGTAATGCCCATGAATATTGCGGCCATTGCATGACAGAAAGCCAGCACACGCTGTGCGGGCACCCAGCGGTCGGCCACTATGCCCATCAATGCCGGCATGAAAATCGATACAATACCCTGTACAGAGTAGAACCAGCCAATATTGCTGCCCATACCTACACTGCCTAAATAACGGCCCATTGAGGTAAGATAAGCGCCCCAAACGGCAAACTGCAAGAAACTCAGAACAATGAGCCTTGTCTTAACACTTGAATTTTGCATAATTATATCTTGATTTTTCTGTTATTCACTGAATGCAGGCACTAAGATAGTGCATTTTTAGCTTAGAAGCCGCTTAGCATCTGTTTAAATTTCTAAAAAACGCCCTCACTACATACAAACCAATTGCACGCAGAATATGTTCGCGGCTTCATTACCTGAAAACAATATCCGTAATTACCTGGGCTTTCACATGCTCGTTCAGTTTCCTCACCAGCGACTTTCGGTTCATCAGCAGTTCCTGGCGCAGCACCGACGAAGTAACCTTTACAAAAAGCACCTGGTTATAAATTTTCAGTTCCTTAGTATAAGCCTGCACCGCCTTTCCCAGCACCTGCCCCCACGCCTGCAGCAGTCGGTACTCGTTAAGCGGCGTCTCAAGCCCCTCTTCACGGCACGCCATGCGCACAAGCTCGGCAATAGACTTAATCTCGCCCCTTCTCATTTCACAAACTCCTTTATCAGTTCAACATTTCCGCCCTCCACCTCAAAAAGCCTGTAACTGCTGTTCATCCGCTCAAGAATCATATCAATGTGCTCACGGTTTACATCGGTTATAAATATCTGGCCGAACCCGTCGCCCGACACCAAGTTCACTATCTGCTCAACACGGCAGCTGTCGAGCTTGTCAAAAATATCATCAAGCAGCAGCAGCGGCAGTTCCCCGCCCTTGCGGCGCAGAAAATCGAACTGCGCAAGCTTCAGCGCCACAAGAAAGCTCTTGTTCTGTCCCTGCGAGCCCTCCTTCCTTATCGGATAGCCGCCAAGCTGCATCACAAGCTCATCGCGGTGCACGCCCTTTGATGTATATCCCAAATTGCGGTCATCGGCACGCGATGCCTGCAACAAATCGCATAAAGAGGCATCGTTCAAATGAGAACGGTAGCGCAGGCTCACCTGCTCGCCGCCGCCGGTTATCGCTGAGTGAAATTCCGAGAATATGGGAACAAGCTCCTCCACGAACCTCTTGCGCCCATCATGAATGGAAACAGCCTCCGTCTCCATCATCTCCTCAATAAGAGAAATGACTTCGGCATCGGGAGCATGCTCCGCGCGCAGCATTACATTTCTCTGCTGCAAAGCCCTGTTGTACTTTATGAGCGCAGCCAAATACTCCTTGTCGTACTGCGATATTACCACATCCATAAAACGGCGGCGCTCCTCTCCTCCACCGGCAATAAGTTCATTATCGGCCGGAGAGACAAGCACCAAAGGCACAGAACCTATATGTTCCGACAGGCGGCTGTAAGCCTTTTTGTTGCGCTTGAACTGCTTTTTCTCCCCCCGCTTCAGCCCGCATGAAATCTCCTCCTCAATGCCACTGTCGCTCACATAATTGCCCTGCAGCATAAAGAAAGGTTCATCGTGCATAATATTAGAGTTGTCGGCAACAGTTACCGTACTCTTGCAGAACGAGAGATAATACACCGCATCAAGCAGATTGGTCTTTCCCATTCCGTTCCTGCCTATCAGGCAGTTAATTTTGGGCGAAAGTTCAATACTGACCTCGCGCAGATTCCTATAGTTCAGCAAATTAAGACTATTCAACCTCATACATCGTGCATATTTTGTCCAATTCAGGCTGCCGCTGTAGCCTCCATGCCCCAAAAGCATGTCATATATCAGACACAGCAGCATTCTCTGTTTGCAAATATACCCATAAAACAGAAGATAAACCCACAAAAACAGAAAAAAATGAGCTATTATTTTTCAGCAAACAATAATTTGATTATTTTTGCAACTTGATAGAGCGAAGCCATTCGCCAGAGAAGCTAAAAACAATAAATAAAACAATAAAATCATGAGCAAAAAAGAGAACGAGACAACTATTCTTGCCGATGAAATGCTTGGCAAATCAGAAGCGTTTATCATCAAGAACAAAAAAATCATCACCGGCGCACTCTTGGCAATAGTCATCTGCGCAATGGGTTTCTTTGCATATACAAAATTCGTTGCTGAGCCAAAAGAAGAGAAGGCAGCCACAGAGCTTACAGCAGCAGTAGCTGAGTTTATGATGGCTCAGGCACCCGACTACCAGACAGCCCTTGACGGCGACGGTGTTGTTCCCGGATTCCTCAGCATTATTGAGAACTACTCAGGCACAGACGCAGGCAACATTGCAAAGGCATACGCTGGCATCTGCTACGCAAACCTTGAGAACTACGACGAGGCAATAAAGCACCTTGAGGACTTTGACGGCGACGACAAGATTTTCGCACAGAAAATCAAGCAGACACTCGGCAACTGCTACGCTCACAAGGGCGAGGACGCAAAAGCCATTGAAATTCTTCTTGACGCAGCTGAAGAGGCTGACAACGTAGCCGTAACACCGGCATGCTGGAGAGACGCTGCCGCAATGTACGAAAAGCAGGGCAACAAGGAAGAGGCAGTAAAATACTACAACAGAATCAAGACAGAGTATCCTAACTGCATTTATGTTGCTTCAGGCGAAATTGACCGCCAGCTGAACTCAATGAAGTAAGAAGCCCCTTATAAAAACCCCATAAAGGCTGTCCATGCAAATGCGGCAGCCTTTTTTTACAAAAGACCACCATGGCAACAGAACTTAAAAACCTTTCATCATACGACCCATCCAAAACCGCAAGCGGCAAAGGCCGCAAGGTGGGCATAGTATATGCCGAATGGAACGAAGAGATAACCCATGCTCTGCGTGACGGCGCAATAAAAACCCTGCTCGACAACGGAGTTGCCCAGAGCGACATTACCACTGTAAGCGTCCCAGGCAGTTTTGAACTCATTTTCGGAGCATCCCAGCTGGTAAAGAGCGGCAAGTACGACGCCGTGATAGCAATAGGCTGTGTAATCAGGGGCGACACCCCCCATTTTGACTACATCTGCGAAGGCGTTACAGCCGGACTTTCAAAGTTGAATGTAGAATACGACACACCGGTAATATTCGGCCTCATAACAACCAACAACCTCCAGCAAGCCCAGGAGCGCAGCGGCGGCCGTTTAGGCAACAAAGGCGATGAATGCGCAGTGACAGCATTGCAAATGATGTCACTGCGTATAGACAATGCGAGCAGCAATTAGTCAAGCGTAATGTGGCGAAGTCACATAGCTTGGGTTGCGACAAGCGAGCATTGTCAATGCGCACAAGCATAGATAATGCGAGCAGCAAT
>JAFXAR010000024.1 GCA_017516885.1 Bacteroidaceae bacterium | reverse complement strand
TTAGCATACTCTGTTTTTATGAAGATGAATAAAAAGATGTAGTTCAAGGCTTGCGCAGCCTGAAAAACCGGAGTTTACTAAGCGTAAATGAGGATTTTGAAGGCAAGCGTAACGCAGAAATACACTTTTTAGTCATCTTCTTTTTTGTGGAGATGAATAAAATGCAAAGTACTTTGCTATTTTACAACGAGTGTTGCCAAATTTCGGGTATCAAATACACTTTTTAGCCATCTTCTTTACAAAAAAACAATTAACCGCAAATTTGGGTTTGACTGCCAATTCATAGAATTTGCCTAAAATTCCGCCGAACATTACGCCTATTCCGCAAAGTTGTATTATTTTTGCTATTTGGTAATGTGGCGGAGTTCCGCCTGATAAGCAGCAAAAGGAAAGAAGTGGTATTCAATTACGACATATTGGTTATTGGCGCCGGACACGCAGGATGCGAGGCGGCGGCAGCGGCAGCGAACATGGGCAAGCGCACTTGCCTCATGACAATAGACATGAACAAGATTGCCCAGATGAGCTGTAACCCTGCTATTGGAGGCATCGCAAAGGGACAGATTGTAAGAGAGATTGACGCGCTTGGCGGATTCACCGGAATAGTGACCGACCGTGCATCAATTCAGTTCCGCATGCTGAACCGCTCAAAAGGTCCGGCAATGTGGAGTCCGCGCGCACAGTGCGACAGAATGAAGTTTAGCCAATATTGGCGGGAAATCCTTGAAAACACTCCCAATCTTGACATGTGGCAGGACATTGCTACAAGCCTTATTGTGGAGAACGGAAAAGCTGTTGGCGTTACCACGCAATTGGGAGCGGAATTCCGCGCCGCATGCACAATAATCACAGCCGGCACATTCCTCAACGGCCTTATGCACATAGGCAAGGTGCAGATTGAGGGCGGCCGCACTGCAGAACCGGCAGCAAAAGGACTTACAGAATCTATTACCGCACATGGAATAACTGCCGGAAGAATGAAGACCGGCACACCTGTGCGTCTGGACAGGCGTTCTATAAACCTGCAGCTTACCGACGTGCAGGAAGGCGACAAAGACTTCCACCGTTTCTCGTACAGCAACACGGAACGCCAATTGAAGCAACTGCCCTGCTGGGGATGCTACACCAACCCCGAGGTACACAAGATTCTGAGCGACAGCCTTGACGATTCGCCGCTCTATAATGGCCAGATTCAGAGCATAGGCCCTCGCTACTGTCCCAGCATTGAAACAAAGATTGTGACCTTTGCCGAAAGAGACAGGCATCTGCTGTTCCTTGAACCGGAGGGAGAGACCACACAGGAAATTTACGTTAATGGTTTTTCATCGTCGCTTCCAATGGAGGCACAGCTTAACGCGCTGAGGAAAATCCCCGCACTTGAGAATGCTGTTGCCTACCGTCCCGGATACGCAATAGAATATGACTACTTTGACCCTACACAACTCAAGCACACTCTTGAATCAAAGAAAATAGAGAACCTCTATTTTGCCGGACAGGTTAACGGCACAACCGGATACGAAGAGGCTGCCGGACAAGGCATAGTTGCCGGAATAAACGCCGCACTGAAACTCAGCGGAAAAGAGGAATTTGTGCTGCGCCGTGATGAGGCTTACATTGGCGTTCTCATTGACGACCTTGTAACAAAGGGAGTGGACGAACCCTACCGCATGTTTACATCAAGGGCAGAGTACCGCATTCTGCTCCGTTCCGACAATGCCGATATGCGCTTAACAGAGAAGTCGTACAGAATTGGACTTGCCACTGAGGAGCGATACCAGCGCCTTGAAAGAAAAAAGGAGATGATTTCAAAGCTTACCGAATTTATTGAAAACTTCTCAGTAAAGGCCGGACTCATAAACAAAGGGCTGGAGGAACTGGGCACAACCCCGCTTGTGCGCGGCTGCAAATTAGCGTCAATAATTGAACGCCCGCAAGTGACAATAGAGTCAATAGCAAACTACATAAACGCGCTCAAGCGCGAACTTGAAAAGTTAGGAGACGAACGCGATGAGATTGTTGAAGCAACCGAGATTGAAATAAAGTATCGCGGATACATTCTGCGCGAGCGGGAACTTGCCGAGCGCATGGTGCGTTTGGAGAACATACGCATAAAGGGCAAGTTCAACTACAACGAGCTTGAATCGCTCTCAACCGAAGCGCGGCAGAAGCTCACTGCGATAGACCCAGAAACGCTTGCGCAAGCAAGCCGAATACCGGGAGTTTCGCCAAGCGACGTAAACGTACTGCTGGTGCTCATGCGGAAATAAACAATTGTTCCACGTGGAACATTGCCTTAAAACAGCAAGCGATGTGGAACGGAGAACTGAAAACTGAGAACGGAAAGCTGAGCCGGAGGCGAAGTTTAGACAGCGCTGGCAGCAATTAGTCGCACGAAGCACAGACGTAGTTTGTGCCGTGCGGGTTGCGATTAGACAGCGTTGGCAAAGCTGAAAACTGAAAACTGAAAACTGAGAACGGAAAGCTGAGCCGGAGGCGAAGTTTAGACAGCGCTGGCAAAACTGAAAACGGAAAACGGAAAACTGAGAACTGAAAACTGAAAACTGAAAGCGGAAGCGAAATGTGAAGAAAATGTAGCGCAAAGTCGCATTACGCTCTATTTGCCATAAAAATTGTACATTAACTTTAAACAATACAGTCATGAACAAGGAACTGCTTTTAACCAACCTTAGAAACATCCCCGACTTTCCTATACCGGGAATACAGTTCAAGGATGTTACATCACTCTTTAAGAACCCTGCTTGCTTGCGCGAAATGGACAATGCGCTTTATGAGATTTACAAGGATAAGGGTATCACAAAAATCGTGGGCATTGAGTCGCGAGGCTTTGTAATGGCATCGTCACTCGCAGTTAAGCTCAATGCAGGATTTGTGCCCATCCGCAAACCTGGCAAGCTCCCCGCTGAAACAATTAGCGAAACATACGGCAAGGAGTACGGACGCGACACAATTGAGATACACAAGGACGCCATTAACGAAAATGACGTTGTGCTTATACACGACGACCTTTTGGCAACAGGCGGCACAATGCTCGCAGCCTATCATCTTGTAAAGAAGCTGAACCCCAAGAAAGTTATGATAAACTTCATAATTGAGCTTGAGGGACTGAAAGGCAGGGAGACTTTCCCAAGCGACGCCGAAATTGAATGCCTGCTAACACTTGAAGGCAAGTAATGAATAAGGAGGAACGATACAAAAGGGATGAATACCTGAAGGGAATAGTCAATAACCTTCCCGATTCCCCGGGCTGCTATCAGTACCTTAACGATAGCGGAACAATAATATATGTGGGAAAGGCAAAGAATCTCAAGCGCAGAGTTTCCTCCTACTTCAACAAAGAACAGCAGACACTTAAAACCAGGCTGCTTGTCGCAAAGATTGCCGACATCAGATATGTGGTAGTGAACAGCGAGGCCGATGCCCTGCTTCTTGAGAACAATCTCATAAAGCAGCATAAGCCTCGCTATAATGTTCTGCTAAAGGACGACAAGACCTATCCTTCAATATGCATAACAAACGACTATTTTCCCAAGATATTCAAGACGAGGAAAATAATAAGGAACAGCGGGCGCTACTTTGGACCGTACACAAACGCCGGCGCTCTGCACGCACTGCTTGAACTGATAAAGGAACTCTACCCGCTTCGCACATGCAACCTAAACATCACCCCAGAGGGGGTAAGAGAGTGCAAATACAGCGCCTGTCTTGAATATCAGATAAAGAAATGCTGCGCACCCTGCATTGCCAAAATCTCGCAAGAGGAGTACCTTGAATATATCGCTGAAGTAACCTCAATACTAAAGGGAGATATTAGGATTCTGCAAGAAAAACTTCTCGCTGAAATGAGGGAGGAAGCATCAAAGCTCAATTTTGAGACTGCACAGGAGATAAAGAAAAGATATGAGCTGATTGAGAATTTCAGAACCCGAAGCGAGGTTGTAAGCTCATCTTTGACAAACCTTGATGTATTCTCCGTTGAAAGCGATGAAAAGAGCGCTTTTGTAAATTTCCTGCACATCACAAATGGCTGCATAAACCAGGCATTCACTATTGAATATCAGAAAAGACTTGATGAAAGCGACGAGGAACTGCTTTCAATGGGCATGATTGAATTACGCGAAAGATTCAACAGCAAGGCAAGGGAGATAATAGTTCCATTTGCCATTGAAACACCCATTGAGGGAACAACAATAACCATTCCGCAGAAGGGAGAAAAAGCGCGCCTTCTTGCGCTGTCAAGGCTCAATGTGAAGCAGTACCGTGCCGACCGCATGAAACAGGAAGAGAAGCTGAATCCAGAACAAAAGGCAACACGCCTGATGAAGGAGATTCAGGAATCACTCCACCTTGAAAAACTGCCGGTGACTATTGAATGTTTCGACAACTCAAATATTCAAGGAAGCGATGCCGTTGCAGCATGCGTAGTGTTCCGCAAACTGAAGCCAAGCAAAAAGGATTACCGCAAATACAACATAAAAGAGGTTGACGGGCCCGATGACTACGCCTCAATGAGAGAGGTTACAAGACGGCGCTACAGCCGCATAATTGAAGAGGGCGGAGAACTGCCAAGCCTCATAATTGCCGACGGAGGCAAAGGGCAGATGGAGGCGATGCGCACCATCATTGAAGACGAACTGGGACTGAAGATTCCCATTGCCGGCCTTGTGAAGGACGGCAGGCACAGGACATCGGAACTGCTGGTAGGCAGGGACTATGAAGTCATAGGACTAAAGCAGAGCACGCCATTGTTCAGGCTTATGACACAGATACAGGACGAGGTGCACCGCTTTGCAATAACTTTCCACCGTAACAAGCGCAGCAAGCGGCAGATAGAATCGGAACTTGACAGCATTAAGGGAATAGGAGAAAAGAGCAAACAGGCTCTATTGCAGCACTTCAAGAGCATTAAGCGCATTAAACTTGCTGATACAGAGGAAATTGCGTCAATAATTGGAAAGGCTAAAGCCGAAATTATAGCCAACTACATAAAAAACAGCAAAGAGGCGTGATTATTGGAAGGTTTTTAAAATTAAACAGCTTCTCAAACAGTTTCTTGCAATAAAAGAGTATCTTTGCGGCAATAAGCGACAAACAAATGAGAGTACTGATACAAAGAGTTAAGAATGCATCTGTAACCATTGACGGAGAGCTGTTCTCCTCAATAGGCAAAGGACTGCTGGTTTTCGTTGGAATCTGCGAGGAGGACAACAGTGATGACATTGAATGGCTTACCAAGAAAATATCAAATATCCGCCTTTTTGACGATGAAAATGGCGTAATGAACCTATCAGTGGGAGATATTGACGGAGAGGTGCTTGTCGTGAGCCAGTTCACCCTGATGGCATCTACCAAAAAGGGCAACAGGCCATCTTACATAAAGGCTGCCAAACCCGAAATTTCCGTGCCACTCTACGAGGAGTTCTGCTCCGAAATGGAATTGGCGGTAAACAAAACTGTGAAGAGAGGCGTTTTTGGTGCAGATATGAAGATTGCCCTGCTCAACGACGGCCCTGTGACAATATTCATTGACTCAAAAAACAGAGAATAAGATGACTATAGGCGAGGCACAGGAAAAGGTCGACAAGTGGATAAAGGAGTACGGCGTGCGCTACTTCAGCGAAATGACCAACATGGCAATACTTACCGAAGAAGTAGGAGAGGTTGCACGCATAATGGCACGCAAATACGGCGAACAGTCGTTCAAAGAGGGCGAAAAAAGTGACCTTGGAGATGAACTTGCCGACGTACTGTGGGTGCTTATATGCATTGCCAACCAAACAGGCACAGACCTTACCGAAGCATTCACAAAGAACCTTGAAAAGAAAACAAGCAGAGATAGGGAAAGACATATTAACAATAAGAAATTATATTAAAAATGAGCAAGAATTGTAACTGCGGTTGTGAGGGCCATGTGCATCATGCCGAGGAAGAGAGCAAGTACGACTTTGTAATAGCCGAGTACAGCAATGCAATGGGCGACGAAGAGGTTGCAGCCAAGGTAAAGCAGCTTATTGAGGAGCGCGTTGAGGAGAACAACACTAAAGAGGTAAAAGAGTTCCTTTTCAACTGCATTGACCTTACTACACTCAAATGCACCGACAGCGAGGAGAGCGTAATGGCATTTACTGAGAAGGTAAACGAGTTCGACGACAAGTATCCCCACCTGAAGAATGTTGCGGCAATATGCGTCTACCCCAATTTTGCAAAGATAGTAAACGACACATTACAGGTAGAGAATGTTGGCATCGCCTGCGTATCGGGCGGCTTTCCATCGTCACAGACATTCCAGGAAATAAAGGTTGCCGAAACTGCTATGGCAATACATGATGGCGCAACTGAGATTGACATTGTTCTGAGTGTAGGAAAGTTCCTCAGCGGTGACTACGAGGGCGTGTGCGACGAAATTCAGGAACTCAAGAGCGTTTGCGGCGAGAAGCATCTTAAGGTTATACTCGAAACAGGCGCGCTCAAGAGTGCCGAAAATATCAGGAAAGCCTCCATTTTATCGATATATTCAGGAGCTGACTTCATAAAGACATCAACAGGAAAGGAGAATCCTGCCGCAACACCTGAGGCTGCCTATGTAATGTGCAGCACCATCAAGGAGTACTACCAGAAGACCGGCCGCAAGATTGGATTTAAGCCCGCAGGAGGCATTAACACCGTGCATGACGCACTTGTATACTACACAATAGTAAAAGAGCTGTTAGGCGAGGAATGGCTCAACAACAAGCTGTTCCGTTTGGGTACAAGCAGACTTGCAAATCTCTGCCTAAGTGAAATTACCGGAGAAGAGACCAAATTCTTCTAAAGAAGAGAGAGCATTTCTTAAATCACAAGGCGCTGCCCGCGGGCAGCGCCTTGTGATTTAAAACTATTTGTCACTTTTCTCTATTCACAATATAATCAACATACTCGGCAAGAGCACTCCTCAGTTCACCGGGAATATCATCGGGCAGCGCCTCAATGGCAAGCGAGCGGTATTTTTCAATCATAGAACCGGCATACTCCACACCACCCTCTTCAAGCGATATTCCAATCAGGATTTCAATATCCTTTTCATCAAGGTACTCTGCCTTTGACAGCTTTTCCCTTATAGGCTCAAGAAGAGGGTTATTGCTCTTTTCAAGCACATATATAGCCGGAATGGTAATCTTGCCTTCAAGCATATCTTTTCCGGTAGGCTTGCCTACATCGTTACTGAAGTAATCGAATATATCGTCCTTTATCTGGAAGCAAATTCCGGCGTATTCACCGAACTTTCTGAAACGCTCCACAACATCATCATCAGCACCGGCAGAATATGCTGCACATACTGCACTGCACACAAAAAGGGAAGCAGTCTTGCCCTTGATTACCTTCAAATAATTCTCCTCATTATAATTGCCGGTTCGCTGAAGCTCAATCTGCATCATTTCGCCTCTTGAAAGAGCCTTTCCCAAAACAGAAAGTTCAAGCATCAGCCGGTGGTCGCTTGTTACAGCAACATTATTCAATGCTTGGGAGAAGAGATAATCGCCGGCAAGCACAGCAATGCTGTTGCTGTAAACTGCATTTAGAGAGGGTTTCCCGCGCCTTTTGTCACTATCGTCCACAACATCGTCGTGCAAAAGGCTTGCAGTGTGCAGCATCTCAAGGGCCGCCGCAACTGAGTAGGTCTTTGAATTCACATTGCCAAGGCTTTTCGCCACAAGCATAACGAGCAGCGGGCGCATAAACTTGCCAATAGAGCCGCCTACATAGCCAAGCACACTATTGAGCATAGGGATGTCACTCTTGAACTGAGAAGTGAAGAAATTCTCAAATGCAAGCATTTCCTTTTCAACAGGTGTTTTTATAGTGTTGAGCATATGTTTATTTTGGCGGTATAATTATTGGATGAATGGAGAAAACACTACTTTCTGCATTTATAACTGCAAAAGTAATAAAAAAGAATATGGATAGTACTAAATTTTATGTATTTTTACATACTGTTAATATATACATCAATGGAAAAACTCTTTTTATTAGACGCATACGCGCTCATATACCGCGCATATTACGCTTTTATCAAAAACCCAAGAATAAATTCCAAGGGGTTCAACACATCGGCCATACTCGGGTTTATAAACACTCTTGAGGATGTGCTCAGGAAGGAGAATCCCACCCACATAGGAATTGCGTTCGACCCTAAAGGGCCAACCTTCCGCCATGAGGCCTATGAACAGTACAAGGCGCAGCGTGAGGAGACACCTGAAGTCATCAGGGAATCAGTGCCTGTGATAAAAGAGTTCATAAAGGCCTATAATATCCCCATATTCGAGGTTTCGGGCTATGAGGCTGATGATGTTATAGGAACATTGGCAAAACAGGCGGAGAAAAGGGGAATTATTACATATATGATGACCCCCGACAAGGACTATGGGCAGCTGGTTTCGGCCACCACTTTCATCTACCGCCCAAAGTACGGCGACAAGGAGTTTGAGGTGATGGGTGTTGAACGGGTAAAGGAGAAATTCAGCATTGAGACAACAGCACAGGTAATAGACCTGCTGGGTCTTATGGGCGATTCAAGCGACAACATCCCGGGCTGCCCGGGTGTAGGCGAAAAGACTGCGCAGAAACTTATCGCCCAATTCGGCAGCATAGAGAACATGCTCGAAAGAAGCGGCGAACTGAAAGGCGCGCTAAAGGCAAAGGTTGAAGAGAACAGGGAAAAAATTCTCTTCAGCAAATTCCTTGCAACAATCAAGACCGATGTTCCGGTTGAACTTGACATGAGCTCTCTTGAAAGAAAGAGCCCCGACGAAGAGACGCTCACCCGCCTGCTCGACTTCTATGAATTGCGTGCACTCAAGGAGAGAGTGAAAAAAACTTCGCTCCAGAATCCAACCGCAAAAAAAAGCAGCATTGCCTCGCCTTCACTTTTCGCAGACGAGGAAACAGCAAGTTCCCCACAGCCCGAAGCCGGAAGAACAAAACAGCCAAAACAAGACCCGCTTCAAGGCTCTCTCTTTGATTTTTTCCCGACCGAATATCAGGACGGTGAAAAAAATTCAAGCCATTTGACGTTAAAGGAGGTCAAACATACCTATAAACTCATTGAAACAGAAGAAGATATAACCAATTTGGTTCTTGCTGTGAAAAATCGCAAATCTGTGTGCTTTGACACAGAAACCACAAGCACCAACGCTCTTGAGGCCGAATTGGTGGGCATAAGCATTGCCGTTGACGAAAACGAGGCGTTCTATGTGCCGATGCCAGCCGACAGGGAAGAGACCACGAGAAGGGTTGAACTCATGAGGGAAATTTTTGAAAATGAGGAGAGCGAGAAGGTTGGACAGAACATGAAATACGACATCACCGTATTAGCCAATTACGGCATAGAGGTAAAAGGCTCACTTTTCGACACAATGATTGCCCACTACGTTCTTCAGCCCGAACTTCATCACAGCATGGACTACCTTGCCGAAATTTACCTGAACTACGAAACAATAAAAATTGAGTCGCTTATAGGCGAAAAGGGAAAGAATCAGAAAAGCATGCGCACAGTTCCGCCGGCAACTGTATGCGAGTATGCATGCGAAGATGCCGATGTAACGCTTAAGCTGAAAAACATTCTGCAGCAGGAACTGAAGAAGGAGAATGCCGAAGAGCTCTTCTATAATGTGGAGATGCCGCTTGTTCCTGTGCTCGCCTACATGGAGCGCAACGGAGCACGCATTGACACCGGAGCGCTCAAAGAAACCTCTGCCCTGTTCAGCAAAAGACTATCGGCAATAGAGGAGGAAATCTACACACTTGCCGGCGAACCATTCAACATAGCATCGCCCAAACAAGTGGGCGATATACTGTTCGGCAAGCTGAAGATAGTAGAGAAACCCAAAAAGACCAAGACCGGACAGTTCGTAACATCGGAAGAGGTTCTTGCGCAACTGCAGAACCGCCACCCTATTGTAAAGAATATTTTAAATTACCGCGGGCTCAAGAAACTGCTCAGCACCTACGTTGACGCTCTGCCCGAACTTGTAAGCCCGAAGAGCGGCAAGATACACACATCGTACAACCAGACTGTAACAGCAACCGGCCGCCTCAGTTCAAGCAATCCGAATTTGCAGAATATCCCTATCCGCGACGAGGACGGCAAGGAGGTGCGCAAGGCATTTGTCCCCGAAGAAGGATGCCTCTTCCTCTCGGTCGACTACTCACAGATTGAGCTGCGGATAATGGCGCACCTGAGCGGCGACCGGAATATGATTGAGGACTTCCGCAGCGGGTACGACATTCACGCTGCAACAGCAGCCAAAGTGTACAAGAAACCCATTGAGGAAGTTACCAAAGACGAGCGCCGCAAGGCAAAAGTTGCCAATTTCGGCATAATATACGGAATTTCAGTGTTCGGGCTTGCCGAAAGGATGAACGTTGACCGCCGCGAGGCAAAAGAACTCATAGAGAACTATTTTGCTACATACAGCGGAGTACAGGAGTATATTGAAAAATGCAAGCAGGAGGCAAAGGCAAACGGTTATGTTGAAACAATATTCCACCGCAAGCGCTACCTTCCCGACATAAATTCGCACAATGCCGTAGTGCGCGGATACGCCGAACGAAATGCCGTGAACGCCCCCATTCAAGGCAGCGCTGCCGATATAATAAAGGTTGCAATGATAAACATATACCGCCGCATGAAGCAGGAGAACATGCGCTCTACAATGATACTTCAGGTACACGACGAACTAAACTTCAATGTTCTGCCCGAGGAGAAGGAAAGAATGCTGGCATTAGTGCTTGAGGAGATGCAGAACGCATACTCCATGAGCGTGCCCCTCGTTGCCGACTACGGATGGGGAAGCAACTGGCTCGAAGCACATTGATATTTTTCACAGGCAACAACAATGAAACAGCCCTATGACATTGAAAAGCTAAACGTAATGACATGGTTACGTTTTCCACTGATTCTTGGTGTGGTTCTTTCCCACAGCAACCTCTATGGACATGTTGAATTATGGGAGGGCACAGCGCCAGATTGGCCTGCATGGTTGATATATATATTCAAGGAACTCTACAAGATAATTTTACCTTTGAGAGTTCCCACGCTTTTCATAATATCAGGCTACCTCTTTTTCAGGTCACAAAAACCGCGTGACAAGGGGTTCTTTATCTATAAATACAAACGCAGAATACATTCGCTGCTTATTCCATATCTGGCGTGGAACACAATTGCCATTGCCATCCTGTTCGCCAGGTTCAACATCGCAGGCGGTGAGAACTACACAATGACAGAGTACCTTAGCGGATACTGGGACCTTTCACTGCGCGATGGTGAAGACCCCGCTGACGGACCGTTGTGGTTTATGCGCGACCTTATGGTAGTATCACTTCTGGCACCATTGCTCAATACAATACTCAGGAAAAGGAAAACCGGCATTCTGTTTCTGATACTTGTCACATTGCTGGACTCAGCAAGAATATACATTCCATTGACAGGGTTCAGCAACACTGCTATCCTGTTCTTCTCTATCGGAGCATACCTTGCGCTACACGATATTGATTTCACCCATATACCCAAGGCAATAGGAATTACAGCATTGATTCTTTACATACCGTCACAGATTGTCCTTAACAACATGAGCGACAGTTCAGCGTATATAAGTGCTACATACGACCTTACCGGAATTATAAAGACAATAGCCGCGTTCTACATTGTGTCCCTGCTGTTCAGAAAGAAAGTTCTGTCACCAACCCCAAGGCTTACAAAACTGTGCTTCACGCTATATGCCTTGCACGGCATAGTTGTAGGGCCGATAATAAAGACCCTCTATTACCACATTCCCTACAATCACAACCCGATTGTATTGCTTGCAATATACATAATGACACCACTGGCAATTGTTGCACTTACCGCCCTTATACAGTCTAAATTGAGATTGTACATGCCCGGAGCTGCAAAAATACTGACAGGCAACAGATAATGAATGAGAGGTTTCTTGTGAAACACAAAGCAATTACAGATTTCGCAGTACCGAAATATTTCACTATCTTCGCGCAGAATTTCAATCAGTAACCAAAAAGATACTACCATATGGCTTTGAAAGCAGGAATAGTTGGCTTGCCCAACGTAGGAAAATCAACACTTTTCAACTGTCTGTCAAGCGCAAAGGCTCAGGCAGCAAATTTCCCTTTCTGTACAATTGATGCACAGATGGGACAAATTACCGTACCCGATGAACGACTGAACAAGCTCGCCGAACTGGTGCATCCAGGACGCATTGTTCCGGCAACATGCGACATCGTCGACATTGCAGGACTTGTAAAGGGCGCGAGCAAAGGCGAAGGCCTTGGCAACCAGTTCCTCGGCAACATCCGTGAAACCGATGCCATAATCCACGTTCTGCGCTGCTTCGACAATGATAATATTGTACATGTAGACGGTTCGGTAAACCCTGTGCGCGACAAGGAAATCATTGACCTTGAGTTGCAGTTCAAGGACCTTGAAACAATAGAAAACCGCATGAAGCGCGTTGAGAAACAGGCGCGTGTCGGCGGCGACAAGCAGGCCAAGCTGGAATTTGACGTTCTCACTCAGTACAAGGAGGCTCTTGAAGCCGGAAAATCGGCCCGTACAGTGGTTTTTGAGACCGAAGACGAGCAACAGGTTGCAAAGAACCTTTTCCTGCTCACATCAAAGCCTGTACTTTACGTTTGTAACGTGGATGACACATCGGCTGCTAACGGCAACAAGTATGTTGAGGCTGTACGCGAGGCAATAAAGGACGAAAATGCCCAGCTGCTCATAATTTCGGCACAGACAGAGGCCGACATTGCCGAGCTTGAGAGCTACGAGGAGAAGCAGATGTTCCTTGAGGACATGGGCCTGAAGGAATCGGGCTGCGACCGCCTTATTAAGGCTATATATACCCTGCTGAATCTGCAGACATTCATAACAGCCGGAGAAATGGAAGTAAAGGCATGGACATTCCGCAAGGGATGGAAAGCGCCCCAGTGTGCCGGAGTAATCCACACCGACTTTGAAAAGGGATTCATTCGCGCTGAGGTCATAAAATATGACGACTATATCAGCTACGGCTCAGAAGCCGCTGTGAAAGAGGCCGGCAAGATGGGTGTAGAGGGTAAGGAATATGTTGTTCAGGACGGTGATATTATGCACTTCCGCTTTAACGTATAGCAATATGGGCACAATATTCAGTTCAATTGTCTGGAATCCTTCAATAAGCCCATTCTCAATATTCGGGTTTGAGATACGCTACTATGCGCTTTGCTGGATGGCAGGCCTCATTGCGGCATACATGATTGTGCATTGGGCTTACAGGAACGAAAAGGTATCGGACGAAAAATTTGAGCCGCTTTTTATATACTGCTTCCTGGGCATACTCATTGGAGCGCGCCTTGGACACTGCCTCTTTTATGAGCCTGGATACTACCTTTCGCATCCAATTGAAATGCTGTTGCCAATTAAGAGCGTCAATGGTTCATGGACCTTCACAGGGTATGCCGGACTTGCAAGCCACGGAGGCACAATCGGAATTCTTTTAGCACTGCTGCTGTACATAAGAAAGACCAAGCTCAAACTGATGTGGGTGCTTGACTGCATTGGTCTTGCAGCGCCAATTTTCGGGGCTTTCGTGCGCCTTGGAAACCTTATGAACAGCGAGATAATAGGCAATGCCACTGATCTTCCATGGGGAATGGTGTTTGTACAGGCCGGAGAGACAGTGCCCAAGCACCCGGCACAGCTTTACGAGTCAATAGCCTATTTTGTATTCTTTATAATGGTAATGATACTCTACAGGAGATACCGCAATAAAGTGGGTTCGGGGCTGTTCATCGGGTTCAGCGTATTCACTGTATTTACCTTCCGCTTCTTTGTGGAATATGTAAAGGATGTTCAGGTTTCGTTTGAAGAGGGCATGTTCCTGAATATGGGACAGATACTCAGTATTCCGCTGATAATCACAGGCGCTGTGTTCATATACAGAAGCCTTAAATGGAAAAAATAATTAACAAGCAATGCCTGATAACCAAATCAAAAGCGTGAGCCAATATTGGCTCACGCTTTTGATTTGGTTGCTTCAAACCTCTCTTTCATGCTCATGGCCGCCAGCCTCATCACCTCATTAACATCAAGGTGCAGCGCCTCGGAAATGCGTATGCCGTACTCCTTGTCGGCAAGATAGCAATGCGCCGCATGCCGATACTTTACATTATCAGTGACAGGCATAATATCCTCGGCTGTATTTGAAATGAGAAGGGCACGCTTCTCCTCGGTCATGAGGCGGTACAGGTTGCCCGGCTGGCGAAAACAGTCATCGGAACGGTCCTCATAGGGACTGTAGCGCATGGAAGGCGCACAGGAAGGCGAATAGTGCTCTTTTCCGCCACCGGCCTGCCATTCACCTATGCTGTTGGGAGAATACCCCTTACGCGGGCCTTCATTGCCGTCTACGCGCATCTTTCCGTCGCGGTGGAAACTGTGCACGGGGCATCTCGCTCGGTTTACCGGAATCTGGTCATGATTCACTCCCAGACGGTAACGCTGTGCATCGCCGTATGAAAAGAGCCGTCCTTGAAGCATCTTGTCGGGAGAAAGGCCTATTCCTGGCACAACGTGCGCCGGGTTGAATGCTGCCTGCTCAACATCGGCAAAATAGTTCTGCGGATTGCGGTTCAGTTCAAGAACCCCTACGCTAATCAAAGGAAACTCCTTATGGCTCCACACTTTTGTTATATCAAATGGATTCTCCCTGTATGCTTCGGCCTGCTCCTCAGTCATCACCTGAATATAGAGCTTCCAGCGCGGAAAATCGCCATTCTCAATTGCATTGAATAGGTCACGCCCATGGCTTTCGCGGTCCTTTGCTATTATTGCCGCAGCCTCGGCATTGCTCAGATTCTTTATGCCCTGCTCCGTGCGGAAATGGAACTTTACCCACACGCGCCGTCCGCCGGAATTGATGAGGCTGTAGGTATGTGAGCCAAAGCCGTGCATGTGACGGTACGAGGCGGGTATTCCGCGGTCGGACATAACGATTGTGACCTGGTGCAGCGCTTCGGGAAGCATTGTCCAAAAATCCCAGTTGCTCTGCGGTGAACGAAGGTTTGTCTGAGGGTCGCGCTTAATGGCGTGGTTAAGGTCGGGGAACTGCAGAGGGTCGCGCAGAAAGAATACAGGGGTATTGTTGCCAACCAAGTCCCAGTTGCCCTCTTCGGTGTAAAACTTGACGGCAAAGCCGCGTATATCGCGCTCGGCATCAGCAGCACCGCGCTCGCCGGCAACGGTGGAAAAGCGCACAAAGACATCGGTTTTCTTTCCCACCTTGCTAAAGACTGAGGCGCAGCTGTATTCCGTTATATCGTCGGTAACAGTAAAAGTTCCGAAAGCACCGCTGCCCTTTGCGTGCATGCGGCGCTCGGGGATTACCTCACGGTCAAAGTGAGCCAATTTCTCCAGCAGCCAATTGTCTTCGAGCAGCACCGGACCGCGCTCTCCTGCGGTGAGTGAATTGGTGTTGTCGGCGACCGGTGCACCGACCTCATTTGTCAAGAATTTTTTGTCCATAAGAAAGGGGGTCAAGTATTCAAATGAATATTCAACACCCTTCTGTTATTGATTGTTCAGAATTATTTTCCCTTGACTATACGCTTGATATCATTCATCCAAAGGCCTCAAACGCTTACGTTCTTGTGCTAAAGCTATAACTCGCTCTAAAATCATATTGCGCACCCAAGAATTTTGCTTCAACAAGCTACAAAGTCTATTTTTTACAAAGCAAACAATAAAATCATTTATACTTATACTATCGGGATATGATGTCATTGTCGTAGAACCCAGTTCATATCGCATCTGTTCTACAAATACCGGCTTTTCTACCCAAATTGATATGGCTCCTGCAAAGCCATTGAAGATGTCGCTACGCTTAATGCTATTTGTCGGTATAAATTCATCTATTGCCAGTGCTACACCTTCCTTGAATGCCTTTAAATGCGTTCCACCTTTTTTTGTTTCCCATCCATTGACAAAAGAATAACACCTATTATTGCATTTATCGGTGTATGTAAAGGCAATTTCAATATCATCACCCTTGAAATGGATTATCGAGTCGGCATCTGCAGCACTCCGGGACTGAAGCAACTCTTTAAGACCGTCATCCGAATAAAACCTCTCTCCATTCAGCGTTATCGTTAGCCAACTGTTCAGACAGCTGTAATCGTGCAGCATCGATTCAATGTATTCTGCGCGGAAACAATAGCCACCAAACAACGCCTCATCAGGAGTGAATGAGATATATGTACCGTCATCAATACAAGTCTCCTCTGTAGTGTCACTGACAAATAAACCTCGCTCAAACTCCACAATGCGCGAAACTCCATCCCGGAAACAACATATCTTGAAGGACGAGCTCAAAGCATTTATTATAACAGGACAAACAATACCCTCCATTCTCTTTGGTATTCCTTTGAGATATTCGTAAAAATATCTAAAATCAGTCACTTTCATAATCATATCATTGTACGGTATTCCACAGCCATAATCGCGCATCGAAACAGTGTGTGAATCAACTATATTGATATCTATACGATCTCGTAATCCCATTCTTAATTCATCGGTAATGTAACAAAGCAAACCCCTGAACATTGCATATATCGCATCATCATTCCGTGAGCCGTCGCCTAACCTGCCAATGTACATACTAGGACGTAAACGGACATGCTCAATATCACTCATATCGGCTTTAGTTTCCTGTAATTCACTTTTTGATTCCATAAATTTTGCGTTTTAAGTTCTAACATAATTTTTAATTCCATGCAAAAATAAATTCAACCTCTGCCTAAAAATAGCAGAGGTTTTTACATATATTTGTAAAAACTCAAAAAATGGCAAACAACAATACTGGACAAAATACAATAAGCAAGTATGTTTGGGTAATAAAGACTATTTACCAGAATAAGAAAATACCATTCAGGGAACTGAATAAACTGTGGCTGCGCGATGAAATTAGTATGGGTGAGCAACTGCCGAAACGGACTTTCGACAACTGGAGATACGCCATTTGGGACATCTTTGGGCTTAATATTGTAAATGAGCAAAAGGGAAGATACCGATATTACATTGAGAACGAAGAGGATATAACAGATAATGGCCTTACGTCATGGCTTTATAGCACGATGAGTGTCGCAAATACTCTTTCCTGTAGTCGAAGTATCAAAGAACGCATCCTGCTGGAAAACATACCATCAGGACAAGAGTTCCTGCAGCCGATTATTGAAGCTATGAAAGAAAATCGTCTGCTGAATATCACTTACAAAAGTTATTGGAGTGATGAAAAGTGTAGTTTTGATGTAAAACCCTATTGTGTAAAGTTGTTCAAACAACGCTGGTACTTGGTCGCGCAAAGCACACACCCTTTTTACGATGACAAACCGCCAATGATTTATTCGCTCGATAGAATCCTGAATTTAGAGATAAAGCAAGTAACATTTGAAATGCCAAAAGATTGGAACTCGCAGGAGTTCTTTGAGGGATGCTTTGGAATTTGCCGCAGTTTAGATGTTGAGGTCGTAAAATTGAAAGTGTCGGCACAGCAGGCCAATTACACACGCGACTTGAAACTGCACGACACTCAGGAAGAGATTGAACGCAACGGTAATTACAGTATTTTTACTTACTGCATACGCCCGGAGTTTGATTTTCAGCAGGAACTACTACGCCACGGCGAGGATATTGAAGTACTTGAACCACAGTGGCTGCGCGAGGAAATATCCGGAAAAATCGAGCGTATGCGTGAGAAGTATAATAAATAAAAAACAACAGAGAAAATCATGACTGTTCAAATAATTATAAACTAAAAAAACGAAAGCTATGAAAGAAAAACTAAAAGATGTTCTACGAGAAATCTATCAGAGAATGCTTGAAGATAACAGAATCTCTGAACTTGCAAAAGAAAACTATTGCTGTATGGCACCTTATGTTGGAGAGAAATATCCAAAGATACCGAATGAGGGCATTGTTTTCTATGGCAGGGCAAACAATGGGTGGACTACAGGTGTTGATGATAGCTTTGATACAATTTATGATGATGGTGTTGAGGGCTTGACAGATTACATTAAAGGTAATAGATCTCCGTTCTTACGTACAGCAGGCAAGGCATTTAGCAATTATTATGGTGAAGAATGGTATGAACACGTAGCATACAGCAATCTTTATAAAGTGGCTCCGCCCAGCAGTAATCCGACTGATATAATTTGTGGTACACAGTGGGAATATGTAACTGAAATTTTCAAAAAGGAAATAAAGACTCTATCGCCGAAATTTGTTGTGATGTTTGCGGGCAAATGTTGGGCTGATGATTTTGTGTGGTATGTTAATGGCGAGAAAATGCCCGA
>JAFXAR010000005.1 GCA_017516885.1 Bacteroidaceae bacterium | reverse complement strand
CCCTCAGTTACCCGCTTGCAAGCAACCGTGTAACCAGCGGTCAAACAATCCTCGCACTATTTCCAAAAATCAAACAGGCTCAAGCTGTGGAATTTAACGGTGCCGGTTAAAGAAATTACCTGTGCTTATCATTGCGCAATTGTTCCTCCAGACAGAGCGAAGCGACGAGGGAACTGTTTTTTTATTACAACCGCAAATATTTTGCTAACCCACACCTTTTTTCTACTAAGCCGCTCTTCTTTTTTGATTATTATAGGCAACTGCAAAAAATAAGCAAAATAATTTGCCTAAAATTAGGATTTATAAATAAAGAGACTAACTTTGCAAGTAGCAAAGCACGGACGCAGCGGCCCTGAGCATAGCGCCTCACGCGGATTGCGCGTTTTTTGCAGGAAGCGAACTATAAAGAAAAATAAGATAACAATTCCTTAAGTTAAAAGTTATGGAAAAAGAGATTAAATTCAGTCTTGTTTATCGCGACATGTACCAGTCATCGGGCAAGTTCCAGCCATTGGCCGAACAGCTTGAAAAAATTGCACCCGCAATCATTGAAATGGGCTGCTTTGCCCGCGTTGAGACAAACGGCGGAGCATTTGAGCAGGTAAACCTCATGGCGGGCGAAAACCCCAACAAGGCGGTACGCAGTTTCACAAAGCCGCTCAGAGAAGCAGGAATACAGACACACATGCTCGACAGAGCGCTTAATGCACTCCGCATGTTCCCTGTTCCGGCCGACGTGCGCCGTCTTATGTATAAGGTAAAAAAGGCGCAGGGAGTAGACATAACACGCATCTTCTGCGGCCTTAACGACACACGCAACATTATACCTTCTATTAAATATGCGCTTGAGGCCGGAATGATTCCGCAAGCCACCCTCTGCATCACAAGCTCTCCAATACACACCGTAGAGTACTACAGCAGCATTGCCGACGAGCTCATTGAGGCCGGTGCAACAGAAATATGCCTCAAGGATATGGCGGGAATAGGACGCCCGGCATTCCTGGGACGGCTTACAAAGAGCATAAAGGAGAAGCACCCCGAAATCATAATACAGTACCACGGCCACAGCGGCCCGGGCCTCTCAATGGCATCAATACTTGAAGTTTGCAAAAACGGATGCGACATCATTGACACGGCAATTGAGCCATTGTCATGGGGCAAGGTACACCCCGACATCATCAGCGTTCAGGCAATGCTCAAGGATGCCGGCTTCAAAGTGCCCGAGATAAACATGAATGCATACATGAAGGCGCGCAGCCTGACACAGGAATTCATAGACGACTGGCTGGGCATATTCATGGACAAGAACAACAAGCTTATGAGCTCGCTGCTGCTTACAAGCGGACTTCCCGGCGGCATGATGGGCTCAATGATGTCTGACCTCGCCGGCGTTCACAAAGGCATAAACGGCATTCTCCAGAGCAAAGGCAAGCCCACCTACACGCTCGACGAACTTATGGTAGAGCTCTTCAACGAGGTTGCATACGTTTGGCCACGCGTAGGATACCCCCCGCTTGTAACACCTTTCAGCCAATATGTAAAGAACATAGCCCTGATGAACCTTCTTTCAAGAGCTCAGGACGAGCCGCGCTTCAGCCGCATGGATGAAAGCATGTGGGGCATGATTCTTGGCAAGAGCGGCCGTCTGCCAGGCGACGTTGCTCCTGAAATCAAGGAGCTTGCAAAGGAGAAGGGTTATGAATTCACCACAGCCGACCCGCAGAGTTTCTACCCCGATGCCCTTGAGGGATACAGAAAAGAGATGCAGGAACTTGGATGGGATGCAGGAGAGGATGACGAGGAATTGTGGGAATTTGCAATGCACGAGCGCCAGTACCGCGACTACAAAAGCGGCATAGCCAAGGAGCGCTTCCTTGCCGACATTGAGAAGGCAAAGGATGCCGAAATGGCGAGCAAGGGCGTTAGCATTGATGAAATAAAGGCAATAAAGCATGCAAAGGCCGACCCTATAGTTGCTCCCGAAAAGGGACAGATTGTTTGGGAGGTTGCAGTGGAAGGCGAGTCAATGCCTCCTGCAATAGGCAGCCATGTGAATGCCGACGAAATGTTCTGCACCATTATAACGCCATGGGGGCAGCTTCAGCCGGTTGCCACAGGCATGGGCGGCCGTGTTGTTGAGATTTGCGCAAAACAGGGCGCAATAGTAGGCCGCGGCGAGGTTATAGCGTATGTACAGCGCGATGAGCTGTTCAGCTAAAGATTAAAGAATGGAAATACAGAGGAGGGCTAAAGAAAAACTTAGCCCTCCTCTGTTCGTAGAGCACCAAGAATGCATTTTCCGCGCAGCATGCCATTAAAACTTCAAATCTCAGTCCTCCTCTATCCCATAGAGGAGGTGGATTCAAAACGAAGTTTTGAAGACGGAGGAGTTTGGGCATTAAACACATGCATATTATTCATCTACTCCTCAGTCTTGCAACTTGTTGCAAGACAGCTCCTCTTCGCATGAGGAGCACTAAGTATGTTTTCCGCGCACTGTGTCATTCCGCAGCAAAGCGAGGGTTCTCAGACAGCGAAATAAGAGATTCCTCCCTTTGGTTCGGAATGACAGAGACTATGAATAACAACAGTAAAACGTGTCACTTGAACATAAAATCTCAGTCCTCCTCTGTTCATAGAGGAGGTGGATTCAAAACGAAGTTTTGAAGACGGAGGAGTTGGGCAGTCATCACATGCATACAATCATCTACTCCTCAGTCTTGCAACAAGTTGCAAGCCAGCTCCTCTTATCATGAGGAGCACTTGGAATGTCTTTTCCGCGTACTTGTCATCCCGCTGCGAAGCGAGGGTTCTCAAACCGCGAAACAGGAGATGCCTTGTCGCTGTGCTATGCCGGCAAAGAGCGTGGAAGGGCTTGCTAACTCGCACGCATACTCTTCTGGCGTTTTCTTTGCTTCGGTGGTGCTATACCGGCCGGTTCCACACGGCCTGTAAACTTCCGTTGCAAAGAAAACGAGTGCTTGCAATTGAACTGTTTTTTGTAAACTTAGAAGGCGAGGCGCAGTCCGTAGTGGTAGTCGCGGCTGCCAGGGTCGCCGCTGAAGCGAAGCGCCGAACGACAGAGCTGCTCATTGTTGATCCAACCGCCCCCGCGGAGCACGCGGTCAGAGCCGCTGCCGGGTCCTTTGGGGTTATTCTGTGGGGAGGATGAGTAATCGCCGTACCAGTCACTGCACCATTCCCATACGTTTCCGCTCATGTCGTAAAGGCCGAGTTCGTTGCTTGCCTTCTGTTTTACAGGATGTGTCGTGACGCCGCTGTTGCCACCGTACCATGCAACGGTGCTTATGCTGTTGCTGCCGCTGTATTTGCAGCCTTTGGACTTGTTGCCGCCGCGTGCTGCATATTCCCATTCGGCTTCTGTGGGGAGGCGGAACTTGCGGCCTTGGGGAAGCTGGTCTTCAAGCAGGGTGTTGAGTTGGTTGATGAAATCTATGCAGTCGTTGTAGCTTACTTGTTCCACAGGATTGCTTGTTCCTTTGAAATAAGAGGGATTACCGCCCATTACTGCCTGCCATAGTGCCTGGGCTACTTCGGTCTGGCCTATGCAGTAGCTGTCAAGGGTTACTTGGTGTATGGGTTTTTCGTCACCATAGCCATCGTTTGAGCCCATGCTGAATGTTCCGCCCTCTACGAATACCATGGTGAATTCAACGCCGTTTGCTTTAAAGATGCGGGTTGAGAGTTTGCTGCTTGCCGGTTTTGCATTAGACGTTTTCTCTGTTTTGTTTTCTATGCCACCTGAGACCGGGCGCACGCTTAGGCCGTAGTAACGGTGGTACCAACCCGTGCGATGGAAACCACTGCCGAAGTACAGGCCGAACGCGTAGTAGGAATTACTCTCATCAGGCGTAGAAGAACTCCAGTAGTAACCGCCAGTCCCCTGATAGTTAAGCGACGTATCATCACGCCAACCGGCAGCAGGCAGGAAGATGCTGTTGCCGTTCTTCTTGCTGGTTACCTTGTAGCATTTTATACCGTTCTGTGTTGTCCAGGTCCAGGTGCAGTTGCTGAGCAGTTCGTCAAACTCGGCTTTGGTGGGCAGGCGCCAGGTGCTGCCCCACTTTTCGCGGGCGACGTCGTAGGTGGGGTTGCCGCCTATGTCGCTGAAGTTCTTGCCGCTGGTTACGCTGTTATTTGATGTGTAGCTGCTCTTGGTAGAGGTTTCGCCCCAGGCGTAGTGGTTGCCATACTCTTCGGGCTTGCTTGCGCCTACATTGCAGGTGGCCCAGAGTGTTCCGCCTGGCAAACCTAAGTCTACATATTCGTGACCGTTGATTTTGCCGTTTTCACTTGCATAGTTCTGAACATTGCCGCTATTATTGCCGACAATGTTGCCGCTGTTCTGCGGCAGCCGCTGCAGCGTTACTGTTTGTTCGGTTGTTTCGCCCTCTTTTATTACAACATCAACCGCAGAATCGGCATAGCCCGGCTTTGAGACTGTCACCTTGTGCGTGCCTATAAGCAGGTTGTCTATTATGTTTGGGGTTTCGCCGCATTCCTTGCCGTCAATGGTTATTTTTGCGCCAAGGGGCGAGGACATGCAGGAGAACACGCCTGTTATGGGGGTGGGTGCGGGCAGACGAAGGGTCATATCCTTTCCCTCTTCAACGGTTATTGTCTGGTAGCTGCTTTTGTGGTTGGCCTGGCGGCATTCTATACTGTAAGAACCGGGGGTGAGAATGCCGCTCCATGAGCCGGCTGACTGTTTTTCGTCGTTGATGTAAATATCCACTCCGGGCGCGGCATTGAGTGTTACGTTGGCGAAATTGGGGCGAAGGGTTACTTTTTCAATGTGCTTTCCGTTAATAGTGGAGAGAGCTATGCGGCCTTCGCTGGGATGATAGTTCTTGGAGATTATGCGGTAGGTGTATGTGCCAAGCGGGAGGCTCATTGCCGCCATGCCGGCCTCGTCAATGTTTCCGTTGCCAAAGACTTTTTCATCGCCGCCTTCCTCCTTGTATGTTATGTAGGCCTGGGAATTGGCAGGAGTGACCTCTATGAGCAGCATCTGACGGTGGATTTTCTTGCTTTCGGCAGTGAGCTGCATATTGTATACACGGCCGGGCTGTATTGTGGTGTTTAGTTCGTGCTGGCTTATGCTGTGGTAGCCCTCGCGGCTTATTGTTACATACATGGCATTGCGGCCAACGTAAACCCAGAGTTCGCTCTCTTTGAGTTCCATGAGACTGGGGATGTGCTCAAAGCTGAAGCGGTAGGCCGAAAGGTCGTCGTCGGGGTTATCGGAAGTTACTTTTATTATGGCATAGGGGTGTCCGTCGGCATCGAGCTTTTCGTAATGCTTGGCGGAGAGGTCCATGGGATTTTCGCGGAAGCTTGAAATGCGGAATTTTGGCTTTTGCTGCGCCGATGCCTGCCTTGCGGGAAGCAGCAGAAGCAACAGCAGAAGCAATAAATGTGCACAGTTTTTCATGTTCTATTTTAAAAGTTAACTATTTCAAAATATTTAGAAACCATTTAGAAACTGTCAAAATTTCTAAAAAGCATTTCTCTTAGCCGATACGGCTACGGGCGCGCTGTAATGTGGAAGCATGCCTGTTTTATCTCATACTTCACATAGCACCGGCCGGCCTTTTTAAGGTCGCGCAACACCTCGCCAAGCACGGCAATAAGGTCGACGTCGCGGGCATCCTTTGCACCGGCATCAAGCTTCACAAAGCGCTTGTACGATATATCCACCGTAGTGCCATAGCAGTGCACCGAGCGCTCAACGGCATTGACATTTCTTCGCGAGAGGCGCTTTACATCGGCATCGGTCCTGAGAACAGATGTTACCACAATGCTGTACTGCGGCAGATGCTTGTTTCGTAGAGAGTCCTGGAAATTAGCGCCAATGTCGTACAGCAGCTCAGCTGCCTCGTCAACAAGCAGAGGCACTGAATGGGTAAGGTTTTCAACTATATACGGCTCAGGGCCGCGGAAACCCATATTTGCGCAAATAAGATTCAGCTTATCCTCCACGCCGGGTATATCATCGCGCGAGGCCAAAGGGCTTATTCCAATTTGCTGCGCAGCGGCAAGATGAACATCATTCTTGTCATTGAACTCGCGCCTGCGATTCCAGTATACTATCTTATTGGGTTTGCCGGCAAACTCCTCTCTTACAACAGTATCGGAGCGCAGCTCTACCCTCTCCGGCGCACTCTCATCTGCGCCGCAGCTTGTAAAAAGCGACAATGCCAGCAAAGAGAGCAAAAACAGAGTTCCTGTGCCGATTATGTTTTTTGTGTATCTCATAGCGAGCACGAAGATAACAAAAACTTGCGAAAAAACAGCGCTGCAAAGGCAAGAAGCTGCCGGCCTTATTGAAAAAACTAACATTGCTATTAAATTATTTATTATAAATAAAATTATTGCTATCTTTGCCATAATTGCAAAAATAGTGTGCATTATATATCTAAACCTAACTATATTATGAAAAAAGCATTACTTCTACTAACATGCCTAATGACGGGAGTTATAGGTGCTATTGCACAGGGATTCCCCACAATAAGCAATGGCGATGAGGCAAAGTGGTATCTCATTCAGTTCATGAACGGCGGCAATGCAATTACCGCTGAGACTGCCGGAGAGCAAATCACAACTGCCACAGCCACAGGCAGCGATGCGCAGCTGTGGAAAATCACCGGCGACGGCACTAACGGCTACACATTCACAAACAAAAAGGGAAATACCCTTTATGTTAGTTCTGCGGAAAAGAATCAGATGGTAAAGTCGGCTGCAAGCGCAACAGGCGTTAGCACATTCTTTATCAATGCCACCACAAACGGCACATACGGAAATGGTTACGAGATTCAGCCTACTGGCAACACAAACATTTCAATGAACCTTTGGGGCGGTCCGTTGGAGAACCGCGGCGTGGGACTTTGGGACAAAGGCGACCAGAACAACCCTGTGCAGTTTGTAGAATACACAGTGTTTGAGAAGTTGGGCAGCATATCAATCATCCCCTACCCTGCAGAAATGACGGTGGAGGAAGGCAAACTGCCGGTTTCAGCACTAAGCGCAATCACATATCCCAACGAGGAGGTACAGAAGTATGCCAGCGGCTTTGCTGCAATGCTTGCAAAAACAGCGGGCACAACGCTCACCGTAAAGGAGAGCGCTGAGGAGGCTGCAGCCGGCGAAATATGGCTCTCTGCTGACGCCTCGCTGCCATCGGAGGGATACACGCTTAGCGTAAACGAAAACGGCATTCAGATAAAGGCATCCACAAAGACCGGTTTCTTCTATGCAATACAGACATTGAAGCAGCTGCTCCCGCGCGACATCTTTGGCGAGAAACTAAGCAGCGAGGCAAAATGGGAGATTCCTTTCGTAACAATTGCCGACCAGCCGCAGTTTGAGCACCGCGGATTCATGATGGACGTTGCACGCCACTTCTTTGACAAGAACGAGGTGAAGAAGGTGCTTGACATTATGGCACTATACAAGATGAACCGCTTGCACTGGCACTTGACCGACGACCAGGGCTGGCGCATCGAAATTCCCGAATACCCCAAATTGACAACAGTTGGCGCAGTGCGTTCAGGCTCTTTCACAAGCCCCGGCGACGGCAGCAAATTCTTTGATGACACAGAATACGGCCGCGGAATGTATTTCACGCAGGATGACTTGCGCGAGATTGTGGCATACGCCGCAGAACGCAACATTGACATCATGCCCGAGATTGACCTTCCGGGCCACATGGTTGCAGCAGTTACCGCATACCCTGAATTAAGCTGTGACCCTGAAAAGGAGTATTCTGTACGCCTTGACGGCGGCATATCAAAAGACGTGCTCAACATTGGCAAGGACGAGACCATTGAATTCCTAAAATGCGTGCTTGACAATGTTGCCGGCATATTCCCATTCCCATATATACACATTGGAGGCGATGAATGCCCCACAGACCAGTGGCAGACAAACGAAGACTGCTTGCGCCGCGTTCAGGAAGAAGGGCTTGCCGGGGTACATGAACTGCAGTCGTGGTTAGTTGAAGAACTTGGAACATATCTCAAGGAAAAGCACGGAAAGGACATTGTAGTTTGGGACGAGCTGCTTGCACACTGGACAAGCGACAACAGCGTAAAGCCGGTAGTCATGGCATGGAACAACATTGGAAAGACTGCCGAAGCTGCAAACAAGGGCTTCAAGAGCATTGCAACCCCCTATTCACATGTATACATTGACTTTATGCAAGTAGGTCCGGACAAGACAACCATTGACGAGCCTTACTACGGCGGATGGAGCGATAACCATGTGAACACTCTTGAGGAGGCATACTCACTGAACCCGGCCGGTTCGCTGAGCGGACGCGAAGAGTTCTGCTTAGGCGTACAGTGCAACCTTTGGGCCGAAACACTCAACGACAACGAGGAGCTCGAGTACCAGCTGCTGCCGCGTATGATTGCCGTTGCCGAGACCGGCTGGCTGCCAAGCAGCAAAAAGAACTGGAGCAGCTTCTACCGTCGTTTGCAGAGCCATGACGAGATTCTTGACAATCTTGGCTACACATACGCAAAGCACTACATCGAACCAAAGGAATACACAGCTGCCGAAACAGCCATAATGGAGGCTGAGGAGATTCTTGAGGGCAGCATCCGCGGCGGCGTGGGCTATCCTGCAGCAGAACTTTACGACGCACTGCAAACAGCTGTTGACGGTGTTGAGGGCGACGATGTTACAGCGCTCACTGCAGTAATCAATGCCTACAAGAACGCAGCAATTGCAATGCCTGAACCAGGCAAGACATATCAGGTTATTTCAGCATCAACATACTACAAGCGCCAGTATGCTGGTTCTACAATGTACGAAAAGGATGGCAGCATGCGCTTCCACTACACCCCGCAGGTTGAGCCTGAAGAACTGTGGCAGTTTGAAGCTGCTGACGGCGGCTACATTATGAAAAACCTCTACAGCGGCAAGCAAGTGACAATGGGCAGCTATAACACTGTAATCAAAATGAGCGATGCCGGAACAGCTGTAAGAATAGACAAGGCCACAATTGCATCACGCGATGTAACATACGTTCCCGGCGCTGTAACAATTTCGGCTGTCCAGGGTTATAACGCAGCAATGACAGGCAGTGTAAAGCGCTTGAGCGCAGAGCCATCGGGCGATGTATATGCCAAGGACGAGGCAGCACTCTGCTACAACGGCACATGGAAACTCGTTGAGGTGACAGACTTCACAGCACAGCTTGCCGGACTGGTGAAAAAATGCGAGCTCATTGCATTGAACGCAAAGCCCGGCAAGGCAAACCAGCCAACAGAAGAGGCCTTGGAATACCTGAAGAATAACGTAACTGTTCCGGCCGGCGCAGCAGTTTCCAATGGCGGCGTTACCGAGCAGCAGTATAACACTTACGTTGCCCTCTACCACCAGTTCATGATGATGCCGCGCACAACAATGGCCGACATCATTGACACCGGCGCATACTACTACATACGCAACGCCTACTTTACCGGCAATTATGCATCATGCAGCAACAACAGCGTTGTACCGGCAGCAAAAGGCACTGCCGACAACTTCCTTTGGAGCTTCGTGAAAAACAGCGACGGTACAGTATACATCTACAACAAGTCAAACGGCAAGGCGGCTTACATAAACAGAGATGCAGCCGACCAGGCAGTATATGTAGGCAAGGAATATGCATGGAAACTCATTGAAACAACCACCGATACAGGCAGCAAGGGCATTGCCATTGTTGCAGGCGACGGCGAGCATGGCTGGTACACAAATACAGATGCATGGAACTACATTCTTACAAAGCCCTACACCTGGGGTGCAAGCGTATGGACATTAGAGAAGTCAAGCGTTAAGGTAGAAACCGGAATCGATGAAGTGAAAGGCACCGGCAAAGAAGTAAAGGGCATTTTTGACCTTGCAGGCCGAAAGGTTGACAACCCCACAAAGGGCATATATATTATCAACGACAAAAAGGTGCTGGTAAAATAACCAAGCAACCTTATTCAATATAAGAGAAATGCGGGCAACAGCCCGCATTTCTCTTATATTGGACAGTTAAAGCGCCACTCTTTCCAAAATGCCACTAAGAGCAGCAATGGCAATGCCATAATTTGTAATGGGAACGCCTTGCGCGCGGGCCTGACGCACACGCGCCATCACTGTGCGCCGGTTGAACATGCAGGCACCGCAATGTATAACAAGGCTATACTCCTTGAGATTCTCAGGAAAGTCATTCCCTGAAACAACATCAATAACAAGCTCTTCGCCAATTTTACGGCGCAGCAGACGCGGCAATTTAACGCGGCCAATGTCCTCGTTCTTAGGCACATGGGCGCAAGCCTCTGCAATAAGCACCTTGGCGGATGGGGGCAACATGCGCAGCACCTTCGCTCCCTCCACGAACGCCTCAATATCGCCCTTGTGGCGCGCCATGAGCACCGAAAAGGATGTAAGCGAAGTTCCGGCAGGGGCAATTTTCCCAACCTCGGCAAATATCTGCGAATCAGTGATAATAAGTTTAGGCGGAACAGTCAAAGATGCCAAAAGCCGAGGCAGTTCCTCGGGAGCGCAGCACAAAGGAATGCAGTGTTTGTCAATAAGATTGCGAAGTGTCAGCACCTGCGGCTGAATGAGCCTGCCCTTTGGCGCCGATTCATCCTGAGGCATCACAAGCACCACCAAGTCACCGGCCGAAACAAGCGTATAGGTTATATCGTCAAGATTATCATCCTGCCTGTAGCATTTTGCAAGAGCATCAAGCAGAGCATCACGCCCCTCGCCAGTTACAGCTGAAAAGGGGATGACAGAAGAGCCAAACACCCCGCTCCAGTATTCAACACGCTCCGCATTGCCTTTGCTGTCACATTTGCCCGCAACAAGCAGCAGCGGCACATTCTGCCTCATAATCTCAGCGTGCCACTCCCTTTCAAGAGCAGCGTCACAAGGGTCGCCAAGCAGCATAATTGCAATATCGCACTTCAATACCGCCTTGCGCGCGGCTTCAACCCGCAAGACGCCAAGAGCGCCTTCATCGTCAAAGCCGGCAGTGTCGCCAATGACCGCCGCCCCTATTCCGGGAAGCTCTATGTTTTTCCAGACAGTGTCGGCAGTAGTTCCGGCAACGTCGGATACAATGGCCACCCCCTGCCCGGCAAGGGCATTAAGCAGGGAGGACTTGCCGGCATTGCGCCGGCCAAAGATTGCAATGTGGCAACGGTTAGAGCGTGCTGTTTCAGTCATAGCCAATGGAGAAATATACTGCAAACATAACTCCCATTTTCCATTCGGCAAAACCGCCGGCAACAAAAAAAATCAAATATTAACAAAAAAAGAGCAATGCTTTGCATTATTAAAAAGAATATTTAACTTTGTAACCAAAGCAATATAAAACCAAAATAATATGAAAATCCTACTTACTGGCGGTGCCGGTTTCATTGGAAGCCACACCCTTATTGAGCTGACAGAAGCCGGCCACGAGGCTGTAGTTGTTGACAACCTTGACAACTCATCTCCAATCTCACTGAAACGCGTTGCAAAAATCATAGGCAAGGAGGTTCCTTTCTACAAGGTTGACATCCGCGACCGTGAAGGATTGCAGAAGGTTTTTGACGAGCACAAGTTCGATGCATGTATCCACTTTGCAGGCCTCAAGGCTGTAGGCGAGAGCTGCGCAAAGCCACTTGAGTACTACGAGAACAACATGAACGGAACATTCGTGCTTGTTGACGTAATGCGCAAGAACGGCTGCAAGAACATGATTTTCTCATCAAGTGCAACAGTTTACGGCGACCCCGCCATTATCCCCATCACAGAGGAGTGTCCAAAGGGTCACTGCACAAATCCCTACGGACAGACAAAGTCTATGCTTGAGGAGGTTCTTATGGACGTACAGAAGGCCGACAACGAGTGGAACATCGTTCTTCTGCGCTACTTCAACCCAATAGGTGCACACAAGAGCGGCACAATAGGCGAGAACCCCAACGGAATCCCCAACAACCTCATGCCTTACATCACCCAGACAGCTGTAGGCAAGCGCACTGAACTGGGCGTATTCGGCAACGACTACGACACACACGACGGTACAGGCGTACGCGACTACATTCACGTTGTTGACCTTGCACGCGCTCACGTTGCAGCACTCAAGGCTATTGTAGAGAAAAAGGGCATTGCAATATACAACATTGGTACAGGCCACGGATATTCAGTTCTTGACGTAGTTAAGGCATTCGAGAAGGCAAACGGCGTCCCTGTTCCCTATGCAATCAAGCCACGCCGTCCGGGTGACATTGCAACATGCTACTGCAACCCTGCAAAGGCAGAGGCAGAACTTGGATGGAAGGCTCAGTTCGGCATTGAGGACATGTGCCGCGACAGCTGGAACTGGCAGAAGAACAACCCTAACGGTTTTGAGGAATAACATATTCCCCATAATAATGTAAATACCTATTGAGGCTGTGCTAAAAAAATGGCACAGCCTCTTTTGACTGCAGATAGAATACCACCCCGAACCCATTTAGGATTATCTCTCCGACCACACGTCGTTCGATGTATATATCCCCTACACAAACAGCAACGGCAAGCCATGCGGAATTGGAATTGAGGTAAAGTATACCGAAAAGGAGTACCCTCTGAAACAGGGCACTGCAGAATACAGGCATGTAAAGGACGAGGCCGGCAACACAAGGCTCTTTCCCCACTACCTTAACGCAACCACCGGCAGCCGGTACTACAAAGAGAGCGTAAGCCACAGCACCCTTATACAGAACGAATTCAGGCAGATATGGCGCAATCACATACTCGGCGCGTCAATGGTGCTCAAAGGAGATATAAGCCGCTATACAAGCATAACGCTCTACCCTAAGGCAAACGTGCACTTTCACTGCCACGCCATGCCCGATTACAGGGAACTTCTATCGCCCGAAGGAGAGAAATCATTCATTCCATTGACATACGAAGATATATTCTCCCTTATTGAAAAGCACATTAACATAGAAAACACCAAAGAATGGGTTGAATACCTTAAACGCAGATACCTTTTCTGAGAACAAAACAGCGCCCAAATTCGTTATATCATAGAACAAGGAATCTGCAACAGAGAGGTTCTGTAAATTAGGCCGGAGTTTGTGGTGCTGATTTTGCGATGTTGAGCGCTCCGGCCATTTTTAGAATCTGCTTGAACAGATTCCAAGGCAGCAAGGAAATTATTATGTTATTTTTTACTAAAATGCCTTGCCGCCTGCTTAACACTTGAAAAAATATACTTATCTTTGATTCTGTAAAACAACCAGCGCAATGACCCCGCCAAAAACAGGAGAATCAACAGCCGAAGAGCGCCGGGCATTTGTTCTTGAAGCATGGAAATGCCTGCACAACTGCGAAGAGTGCGGCAAATGCCGAATACTTAAAGGACGGGATGCCGAAACGCTCTACTCCGAATATATTGACGGCAAACAGGAATATATGGACATTACGCTGAAATTAAGAAACATCTAAACATCTAAGAATTATGGAAACAAAAGAAAAAGTGCTACAAGTGATGAAAGAGGCGGCAGAGCCTCTTAACGCAGGAAAGATTGCAGAAATCAGCGGGCTTGACCGCAAGGAGGTTGACAAGGCAATGAAGCAGCTAAAGGACGAAGGCGCAATTGTATCGCCGGTCCGCTGCAAATGGACACCTGCTGAATAATAAAGTAATAATGAGAAAATGGGCGCAGAACAATTCTGCGCTCTTTTTTTGTGTAAACCGGCTCAGTAGAAAATTACTGTGTATAACGCAATTTTGGTATAATAGAATTATTATTCCTTGATTCGTTTTACCCTTAATCTGTTGTCTTTTATTCTCCTGTTTTCGTTCTATCACATACTTTTCATGACTGAAAAGATACTGTGTTAAAATCCAAAGAAAAATCAATATATTTTCTAACTTTGCACACGTTAAGGAAGACAATTGATTTTTGCAATCATTGCCTATCTT
>JAFXAR010000004.1 GCA_017516885.1 Bacteroidaceae bacterium | reverse complement strand
TGCCGCATCAGAGAGTTTCAACTCTAAAATCAAGGCTTTCAGAGCTCAATTCAGGGGTGTGAAAGATAAAGATTTTTTCCTTTTCAGACTGGCAAAATTATATGCATGAATACAAAATCCCTCAGAATTTTACGTTGAGCCGAAAATAAAGGAAGATGACTCTGCCGCCCCGCCAAATGGATTTTATATGCACAAAAAAAGGAAAGCAAGTGTTTTTCTCTTACTTTCCTTTTTTGTGATCCCGACAGGATTCAAACCTGTAACCTTCTGATCCGTAGTCAGATGCTCTATTCAGTTGAGCTACGAGACCGTGTTGTTGTCGTTTAACGAGTGCAAAGGTACACCTTTTTTTTATACTTGCAAAGTTTTTGGCGTTTTTTTTGATATTTTTTTCTGCCTAATTTGAAAATCTCTGCTTTTTCATTAAAAAAACAGGGGTTTGCCGGTGGTGCTACTCAATAAATCGCTCGTTGAACATTGCCCAGCCTATGGTGATGCCTACATCTACGCGCTTCTTGTGCGAAGAGTAGTAGTTTGCAAATGCGCTTACTGATATATTGGAGAACTTTGCTGCAACGGTTATGTCGCCTATGTACTGGAAGTCGTTAAATCTTTTTTCGCCATAGCTTGCTGTTCCGTTTGGGTTCTCTTTTATAAGACGGTAGGGCACAAATACATAGAAGCTTGGGCGTATGTGCATGAAGCTGTTAAACTTTATTATAGGGGTAAAGCCGCCGGCAACAAACTGGTTTGCGCGGAATTTGGGGTCGTAGTTGAAGAGGCTGTTCATTGTTGGGGTGAACGATGCCGCCTGCATCATTGTCGACTGGTAGGTGTGCGACAGACGCCGTGTGGAGTAGTGCATTTGCAGATAGGTTGACAGCACAAGCTTGCTGCTTATCTTAAAGTGGTCGCGCCTTTTATAATCAATCTGCAGCCATGACTGGTCCATGGAATTATTTGGCACTTCTGTCGCCCCTCTGTACTTCTCCTTGCCTGTGATAAAGTGCGCGGTAAGTGATTCAAACATTCCCGATGTGGGGAATACTTTGGCATCGAGTGTGTTTCCTTCAAATTTTACAGCAGCCGCATAGAGCACCATGTCGTTTCTGTCAAATGACGGGGTGTTCAGGTCGAGAATGTTCGATGGCATGTATTCGTCCTTAATGTCGGCAATGCCTATGCTGAATTCTGCCTTTCTCTGGTTCTGGAAAGGCAGCGTGAACTTCAGTTTTGCAAATATCTCCCTCTTGTGGTTTAGCGCCATGGAGTTTTCCATTGAGAAGGGATATTTCATGTTGTAGTAGTCTATTGTGGAGTATGAGCCTATGAACTTCATTGATACCGGAAGCTTGCTCAGGAAATCTATGCGCCCCGACAGCTGTATGTTGTTGTATACCTTTCCGAACTGTCCGTCAAGAATGAATTCCTTGGCGTGGCTGGCAAGGTTGCGGTAGTGCAGTCCGAAGTATATTTGGTTAGTGACATTTGTGGCAAGGCTTCCGCCAAACTTTGCCGTGAACGGTGGCGTGGTTGTTGCATTCAGGTAGAGGGTGTATGCGCTGTCGGCTTCATTGTAGACGGCATGCGGGATAATGGATTCAATGTTGCTGCCCGACATAAGGCTGTAATATCCGTTTTTGCAGTCGTCGTATGTGAAGCGCTGGCCGTACTTCTTGAATTCCTTTGCAATTGATTTTCCCTGCTCTTCAGTTACTCCTTCCACTATAATATTGTTGAATACCAGTTCGGGGATGCGCTCCTTGAACTCTTTGCGCCTCTTTGCGAGCTCCTTGCTCTCTACACGGCGCGGTACGCGTCCCTTTATGGAATCAATATAGTTTCTGGCGTGCGTGTAGCCGTGTCCCACAACCTCGTCAATCTTGTGGAAGTCGAGCAGCTTAACGCCTTTTACATTTATGTTAAGCAGAATGCCGCAACTGTCGGGCAGGGTATAGTCGCTCCGGCTCATAATCATGTTTTCGGCCTGGCTCATTATATCGCGCTCATCGGGCTCGGGCGGGTTGTCGCTTACTGCACTTCCTATTATTATATCGGGATTGAAATCCTTCTCCATGATGTCGCGCGGGAAGTTGTTGTAGAGGCCGCCGTCGTAAAGCAGCACTCCGTCCTTTTTTATTGGCTTGAAGAAGAACGGATAGCTCATTGACGCCCGCACGGCATCGCCAAGGTCGCCTTGCGAGAAGATTACCTGTTTTTTGTTGTAGACATCCGATGCAACGCAGCGGAATGGGACCATGAGATTGTTGAAGTTGCTTTTGCACGCGGCATTTGCCCCTGCGAATATCTCAAGGAATCCCAAGTTCATGGGGGTTGGGTTAACGAGGTTTATTGACGGCTTTACTATGCGCAGCGAGTCTCTGATGTCAAAATGAATGCTTATTAGTTCGGGAACATCTCTGCCTCTTTTGAAATAGAACATATATTCGCGGTCCATAGTGCCTGTGTACCAGCGCTGGAAGCTTTCGGTCTTCATGACTGCAACCATTTCGTCGGGAGTATATCCCATGGAGTAGAGTGCGGCGACAATTGCGCCCATTGATGTGCCGGTGACGTAGTCAATGGGAATGTTCTCTTCCTCAAGCGCCTTAATGACACCAATGTGCGCAAGTCCTTTTGCTCCGCCTCCGCTCATGACAATTCCCACCTTCTGTGCATAGAGCAGAGAGGGCAGCATGAGAGTTATGAGCAGCGCGGTTATTATCTTTTTCATGACGAATGCGGCACATGTTGTTTATGCGCATTGCGAAGGTAAGCATATTTTTTTAAATTCTCTTTTCAAAACGAACTCTTTAATGTTCATTAAGTGATAAAAAGTGAATTTAGGGAAGTACTGTAAATTAGACGCGGCTAATTTACGGTACTTCCCTTTAAACAGATGCTGGATGCCGTTTGCTCAGAAAGGAACGTCATTCGTTGCGCCGCCTGCCAGTTCGGGCGGCATCTGCTGGCTCTGTGCTATAAGATAGTCGGGCAGCTCGTATGCCGGCTCTTGCTGCGGTGGCATTGAAGCGTTCATTTTTGAGCCGCGCATAACCGGCATCTCTCCCGGTGGCGGCGCGAGCGATTCGTCGTCAAGGTTCATGAAGCGTGCATATTCCTTGCGGAATACCAGTGGCACATTGTCAAGGCCGCCGTTACGGTGCTTTGCGATGATTATCTCTGCTTTTCCGCGCCAGTCGAAATCGCCATCCTTGTATATGTGGAAGTATTCGGGGCGGTTAACGAACATTACAATATCGGCATCCTGCTCTATGGCTCCCGACTCGCGGAGGTCGCTAAGCTGCGGGCGTTTGCCTTCAATGCCTTCGCGTCCTTCAACATTACGGTTCAGCTGGCTTAGCGCCATGATTGGAATATTCAGCTCCTTGGCCAATCCCTTGAGCGCGCGTGAGATTGTACTGATTTCCTCCTGGCGGTTGCCCTTGCCTGTGTTGGCTGTCATTAGCTGCAGATAGTCAATAAAAATCATCTTGACGTGGTGCTCGCGTACCATGCGGCGCGCCTTTGAACGCAGTTCAAAAACCGACAGCTGTGGAGTGTCGTCAATGTATAGAGGGGCGTTCTCCAGCTGCACAATCTTGCTGTCAAGCTGTCCCCATTCATATTTTTCAAGCTGTCCGCTGCGTACCTTGTCGCCCGAAATTTGGCACACGTTGCTTATGAGGCGCTGTACAAGCTGCACGTTTCCCATCTCAAGCGAGAACATTCCCACCGGAATTCCCTGGTCAATAGCCATGTTTCGTATGAGCGAAAGGGCAAAAGCCGTTTTTCCCATGGCAGGACGTGCCGCAAGGATAATGAGGTCGGTTGGCTGCCATCCTGAGAGCACTTTGTCGAGCCTGTGGTAACCGGTGCTCAGGCCGCTGATTCCGCTGGTGTTCTTTGATGCTGTCTGAATCTGCTGGTAGGCCTGCTTGATTACCGGATTTATCTGCGTGAAGTCCTGCTTCATGTTATGGCGGGAGATTTCAAACAGTTCCGATTCGGCCTGCTGCATCAGCTCTTCAACATCCTGTGTCTCGTCAAACGCCTGCACCTGTGTCTTGCTTGTAAACTTTATGAGGTCGCGTGCAAGCTTTTTCTGTGCAATGATGTTTGCATGGTATTCTATGTTAACCGAAGAGACAATGCGGCTTGTGAGCTGGGCAATGTACACAGGCCCGCCTACCTCCTCAAGCGTTCCTTTGCTGCGAAGGTATTCGGTTACAGTGAGAATGTCTATAGGCCGGTCGTTAAGGTCCATCTGCTGTATTGCGTCAAAAAGCAGCTGGTTGCGCTTGTCGTAGAAGGATTCCGGCTTAAGAATTCCTCCTAATCTGCCTATAGCGTCACTGTCAACCATTAGCGCGCCTAATACGGCCTCCTCAAATTCAAGCGCTTGTGGCTGCACATGTCCGTATTCGCTCAGCTTCGGCGCAGTTTCGGCCGCCTGTCGTCTTGTGCCCCTTCTCTTGGGTGTCGATGTCTCTTCCATAATAGTCCTTGTTTTTAATAGCCTTTGTTTTTCAGTTTGCGAAGATACGCATATTTGTAATTACTGAAAACTGTAACCGCTTGCCTTTATCAACAAATAAAGCAAAGTTATTAACGGTGTATGAAAAAATGTGTATTTTTGTAACGCAAAGCGAAAAACAGAAATTATGGTAACATTTCCCAATGCAAAGATAAATCTTGGACTTGATGTGGTGTCCAAGCGTCCCGACGGCTATCATAACCTTGAGACCGTTTTTTATCCTGTTCCTCTTGAGGATATTCTTGAAATTACCGTGAATAGCGATTCGGGTGCTCCGGACTATACTTTCACCATGAAGAATGCTCATTTTGAAGGCAGTGATGATGATAACCTTGTTGTGAAGGCCTACAAAATTCTTGCTGCAGAGCATAAGCTCCCCAAGGTTGCAATCACGCTCTATAAGAACATACCTACCGGTGCTGGGCTGGGCGGCGGAAGCGCCGATGCGGCATTTGCGCTCAAGATGCTCAATTCAATTGCCTCGCTTGGACTAAGCGACCATGCGCTTGAAGATTATGCCGCACGTTTAGGTGCTGATTGCGCTTTCTTTATAAGGAACGCGCCCGCGCACGCGACAGGGATTGGCAATATACTCTCGCCTGTGGAGTGCAGCCTCAAAGGATATACCCTTGTTCTTGTGAAACCCGGCATTCATATATCTACAAAAGAGGCCTATTCTCTTGTGAGGCCGTCAGAACCGGAAATTCGCATTGCCGATATAATTTCGCTGCCGGCAGAGGAGTGGAAAGGCAAAATGAAGAATGATTTTGAAAAGAGCGTGTTTGCGGCGCATCCCTCAATAGAAAGCATAAAGGAGAAACTCTATTCAATGGGTGCTGTGTATGCCTCAATGTCGGGCAGCGGCTCAGCCTTTTTCGGCATATTTTCCAATGATGTTGATGTTTGCCGCCTTAAGGCGGAATTCCCCGGAATGTTCTGCTGGAGCAAAAGGCTTTAAGAATCAGCAATATTATTTAAGCGGTGTATAAAAGACGGCTGCCCTGTGATTCACATCAGAGGGCAGCCTAACACAAACACAAAATAAAACACGACAAAACTACTATGCTTTTCATCCACCGTTTCGCAACGTGTTGTGGATGGTATGCGCTAATATAACTTGTTAAGCCCCCCTTTTGTTTAGGCTGTAAATGTTAAATAACTTAAAAAGCACGCCGCGGCCTGCTTTTTAAGTTATTCTCATGGGTTGCAAATGCCCTCCTGGAAACTTCCTTTAGAAATTGGAACAGTGTCCTATTTTCCTTCGGCAAACTTTCTTGCCTGTTCTTCAATAAGCTCCTTGTCCTCAAAGTAGTTTATCTTCATTGCGCGGCGCACATCGGCGAGCGTGTCTGCTGCAACAGCCTGTGCTGTTTCGCAACCCTTCTTGAGGAGGGCATATACATCGTGAATTCTCTGCTCCCACTCCTTGCGGCGTGCGCGTATTGGCGCAAGCTCCTCCTCAAGTATTGCAATTAGGAATTTCTTTACCTTTACATCGCCCAGGCCTCCGCGGCGGTAGTGCGCCTTGAGTTCGTCAAGATTGGGGTAGTCGGGCAGGTACTTCTCAAAGTGTTCGGGACGGCAGAACGCGTCAAGGTATGTGAATACAGTATTGCCTTCAACCTTGCCGGGGTCTTGAACTCTGAGGTGGTCGGGGTCGGTGTACATTCCCATCACATGCTGGTGCAGTTCCTCAGCGCTGTCGGAGAGGTAGATGCAGTTGCAGAGCGACTTGCTCATTTTTGCCTTTCCGTCAGTTCCGGGCAAGCGCAGGCATGCGGCGTTGTCGGGCAGCAGAATCTCCGGCTCAACAAGCGTTTCGCCGTAAATGCCGTTGAAGCGGCGTGCAATCTCACGCGCCTGTTCAATCATAGGCTGCTGGTCCTCACCCGCAGGAACGGTTGTTGCGCGGAATGCGGTGATGTCCGATGCCTGGCTGATGGGATAGGTGAAAAATCCCACCGGAATGCTGGTCTCGAAATTGCGCATCTGAATCTCGGTCTTTACAGTTGGATTGCGCTGAAGGCGTGATACTGTTACAAGGTTCATGTAATAGAATGCAAGCTCGCAAAGTTCGGGAACCTGTGACTGTATGAATATTGTGCACTTTTCGGGGTCAATGCCAACTGAAAGGTAGTCAAGCGCCACCTCTATTATGTTCTGGCGCACTTTCTCAGGGTTGTCGGCGTTGTCGGTAAGGGCCTGCGCATCGGCAATCATTATGAAAATTTTCTCAAATGCACCGGAATTCTGCAGCTCTACACGGCGGCGCAAAGAACCTACATAATGTCCCAAATGAAGACGGCCGGTAGGACGGTCGCCTGTTAGAATTATCTTGCTCATATATTGCTGTTTTTTGTTTTCTGTCCGCGAAGATACAAATAAATTTGTTTATAATTGCGGAACACCATGCTAAAATGAGTTTCATTTGATGTGAAGGAAAAATATTCATCAATTATTTAATCTGTGATTTTTGCAGCTTTGGTACTGAAACTTGCCGGTTGGCGCTGCATGCCTTATAATATATTTTGATTTGCTGTTCTTTTTTTAAAGAAAAAAGTGTAATTTTGCAAATTGGAATATAGCAGGCGCGAATTTTGGTGTTTTGCGCCTGTATATTGATGCAAAATAATAAACGATGCGGAAATAATAAACTATAGTATATATGAACATTTCTTATAATTGGCTTAAAGAGTATGTCGGTTTTGACATGACACCCGAAGAGGTTTCGGCAGCGCTTACTTCTATTGGTCTTGAGACAGACGGAGTAGAGGAGGTGCAGACTGTCAAAGGCGGTCTTGAGGGGCTGGTAATTGGCGAGGTGCTTACCTGCGTCGACCACCCCGACAGCGACCACCTTCATATTACAACAGTGAATCTTGGCGATGGCAACCCTGTGCAGATTGTGTGCGGAGCTCCTAATGTAGCTGCCGGCCAGAAGGTTGTGGTTGCAACCATTGGCACAAAGCTTTACAGCGGCGATGAGTGCTTTACAATTAAAAAGGGAAAAATTCGCGGTGCGGAATCGTTTGGAATGATTTGCGCCGAGGATGAAATAGGTATCGGAAACAGTCACGATGGCATTATTGTTCTTCCCGAAGATGCTGTTCCCGGCACTCCGGCCAAGGAATATTACAATATCAAAAGCGATTATCTCATTGGGGTTGACATTACTCCAAACCGCGCCGATGCCTGCTCCCACTATGGCGTTGCGCGCGACCTTTATGCATACTGTATGCAGAACAAGGGAGGCAGCACATTGCAGCGCCCCTCGTGCGATGCGTTCAAGGCAGATGACAACTCGCTGGAAATTGACATTGAGGTGCAGAACAGCGAGGCCTGCATGCGCTATGCCGGTGTTACCGTAAAGGGTGTTACTGTAAAGGAGAGCCCTGACTGGCTCAAAAACAAGCTGCAGATAATAGGCATACGCCCAATAAATAATATTGTTGATATTACAAACTTTATTCTCCACGCCTACGGTCAGCCGATGCACTGCTTTGATGCCGACAAAATCAAAGGCGGCAAGGTGGTTGTGCGCACCTTCCCCGAAGGCACTCCATTTGTAACGCTTGACGGCGTGGAGCGCAAGCTCTCGGAGCGTGACCTCATGATTTGCAATGCCGAAGAGCCAATGTGTCTTGCCGGCGTGTTCGGCGGCCTTGAATCGGGTACAACAGAGGAAACAAAGAATGTTTTCCTTGAGAGCGCCTATTTTCATCCCACTTGGATTCGCAAGAGCGCGCGCCGTCATGGATTGCAGACTGATGCATCATTCCGATATGAGCGCGGCACAGACCCTAACAATGTAATCTACGCACTCAAGCAGGCGGCCATGCTTATAAAGGAACTGGCCGGCGGAACAATATCAATGGAAATAAAGGATATATATCCTGTGCCGGTTGAGGACTTCAAGGTTAATCTTGAGTATGCTTATGTAAACAGTCTCATAGGCGTTGACATCGCCCCCGAAACAGTGAAGAGCATTGTGGCATCACTTGAAATGAAGATTGTTGAGGAGAATGAAAAGGGCATCTCGCTGCTCGTCCCTCCTTACCGCGTAGACGTGCAGCGTCCATGCGATGTTGTTGAGGATATTCTGCGCATATACGGCTACAACAATATTGACATTACCACAACCCTGCACTCTTCCATTATAACAAAGGGCGCAGAGGACAAGTCGCACAAACTGCAGAATGTAGTGTCGGAGCAGCTTGTTGGCTGCGGCTTCAACGAGATTCTGAACAACTCGCTCACATCGGCTTCGTACTACGACGGCATGGAGTGCTTCAAGAGCGAGAACCTTGTCCGCCTCATGAACCCTTTGAGCAACGACCTCAATGTGCTCCGTCAGACAATGCTTTTCGGCGGCCTTGAGAGCATACAGCGCAACGTCAGCCGCAAGTACACCGATTTGAGCTTCTTTGAGTTCGGCAACTGCTACCGTTTCGATGCCGGCAAGCGCGTTGAAGAGAAAATATTGAGCCCTTACAGCGAGAGCTGCCACCTTGCTTTGTGGATGACAGGAAACAACATAGCATCGTCGTGGATTGAGGCCGGACGTCCATTGTCAATATACGACCTCAAGGCTGTTGTTGAGCATATATTCGACCGCCTCGGATTCAAGCCGGGCATGCGCCTCGTTACCACCTTCAGCGATGACATGTTCTCTGCAGCAATTCAGGTACAGGCTCAGAGCAGCAAAAAGGTTGTTGCACAGCTGGGCATCTTGCGCAAGAAGGTTGCTAAGCGCTTTGACATTGACGCTGAAGTGTTCTATGCCGACATTAACTGGACCGAACTGATGAAGGCTGTGAAGAATGCCAAAATCGGCTATGCCGAGATAAGCAAGTATCCGGCCGTAAAGCGTGACCTTGCGCTTCTCATTGACAAGAGCGTTACATTTGCCCAGATTGAGCAGATAGCACGCGAGACAGAAAAGAAACTGCTTAAGGCTGTCACCCTGTTCGATGTATATGAGGGCAAGAACCTTGAAGAGGGAAAGAAGAGCTATGCTGTAAGCTTTATTCTTCAGGATGACAATCAGACACTCAATGATAAGGTAATTGACAAGACTATGGCCCGCCTCATGGAGAATTTCCAAAAGCGATTGGGCGCAGTTCAGCGATAAATAACGAAAATAACAACAAACTAAATAAATTTATACTATGGGTAGAGCTTTTGAATACCGCAAAGCCGCAAAATTGAAAAGATGGGGTAATATGGCACGCACATTTACCCGCGTAGGAAAACAGATTGCCATTGCCGTGAAGGCCGGTGGCCCTGACCCTGATACAAACTCGCATCTTAGAGCTATCATCGCTAACGCAAAGCGCGAGAATATGCCTAAGGACAATATCGAGCGCGCTATCAAGAACGCAATGGGCAAAGACCAGAAGGATTACAAGGAGGTAACATACGAGGGATACGGCCCTTATGGCATTGCCGTGTTTGTAGACGCTGCAACTGACAATACCACACGCACAGTAGCTAATGTGCGTGCCGTGTTCAACAAGTTCGGCGGAACTTTGGGCACATCGGGCAGCCTTGACTTTATGTTCACTCACAAGAGCGTCTTTACTTTCACAAAGAAAGAGGGCCTTGACATGGACGAGCTGATACTTGACCTCATTGATTACGGCGTTGAGGACGAATATGATGAGGAGGAGAATGAGATTACCATCTATGGCGACCCGAAGTCTTTCGGCGCAATACAGAAGACACTTGAGGAGAAGGGCTTTGAGATTACCGGCAGTGAGTTCACACGCATTCCAAATGACCTTAAAGACGTAAACGACGAGCAGCGTGCTACTATCGACAAGATTGTTGAGCGTCTTGAGGAGGATGACGATGTACAGAATGTATATACTAATATGAAGCCTGCAGAGGAGTAACGGCAGACGGAATATGCATTTACGGTATGAGGGCGGCTGATAGGCTGCCCTCATCTTGTAAACCCCGGCGGGCGGTTGCTCCCTCCGCTGAATCCCGGCGGGCCGAATGACGGCGGCATGGGAGGACGCGGCGGGCGTGGAGGCGGGGGAGGCATCGGCCTGTAGAAAGGCGGAGCGTATTGCGGATAATATGCACGCGGAAAATTATCCCACATTGGTGGAGGTGTAGTAATCAGTCAGTAGTATCCCGGTGTCCCTTCAATTATTCCAGAGTTGGCATAAGGATAGATGTACCCATTCATTGTAATTTGCCTGCTGTTGAAGTTTGGGCTTACAGTTGCGGTAGCCTGATTGCTGCCGGCTGTAACAACTACGCTCACTGTGGCCGAAATGTCAGCGCCTTGTATAGTGTAGTCGTAGTAGATGTTGCCCTCGTTGTCTCTGCGTATCTCGCCGGCAGTTATCCTTCCTTCAAGAGTTATTCCGCCGAGACCGTTGGGCGAATCGATATTGCTGTTGTCAAATGCAGTCTGCACAATTCCCTGGCCATTGTTGGCCGATACAAAGTTGGTGCTTGCGGTTACAAAGCGCGTAGCTCCATTGTTGAATGTGATGTTTGATGCCTCAAGCGCCCATGAACCGTTTCTTATGGCATTGACAGCCTGGGCGAATTCTACAGAGTCGTTGTGGAGTATCTGTCTCTCCTCCTGTGCGCGTTTCTTCAAGCGTTCTGCCCGCCACGCTGCTTCTCTCTCCTTGAGTGTCATCTTCTTTTTCTCCTGTGAGAATACAACTGTGTGTGTCATCAATAGGAACACAGACAGAATTAAAAATATACATTTGCTTTTCATGGCTGTATGTTTTAAGTTATCCTGCATTTACAACAATAGGGAATGCCCAAATGCTCGCGGCAAATAGCTGAAAAACTGTTTGAGTTCCTTAAAAAAACGCAATTTCGGCAGTTCGGCACTTTTTCTGATATTCATGAATCATGCTCTTGCAGGCAAAAAAGACCTTTTTGATAAAATAAAGCATTTTCTTTGCTTTTTTACTTGCTTGGTTTGTTTAAAATTCATTATCTTTACAAATAAATAGTTTTTTGAGGTGAAATGGTATTCCCTGACATATCTGATACTGCCTTTTATAGCTTTTTCGTGCGGTCAAAAGAGCGCTGAGGAAAATGTAAAGGGTAAGGAGTCAAAGGTTGTTGTTGCCGAAAATGCTGCTGTTGATAATGACATTGAAAAATGGACGCTTGCAGCTCCCGATGGCATGTCGTTGACAAAGGCGGATATTGATACCATGAGCATTGGGAATCCCTTTGTGAGATATGAGCGCAAGAGCAACCGTTATTATATGGTTGGCGACGGCGGCTATATGTGGATAAGCAAAAACCTGAAAGAGTGGGAGGGACCGTATAATGTGCTTGACGGCAAGGATAATGCGTTGGCTGACGGCAATGTGGCAGCTCCTGAGATTCATCTTCACGACGGCCGTTACTATTACATGGCATCATTGGAGAGAACTGGTGCAAATGGAGAGGCAAGCGCTCATTGCGTGGTCCTTGTCTCTGACAGCATAACAGGCCCATATAAGATTGTTGACAAAAACAGTAATTTGCTTGAAGGGGACGGAGTGGCGGCAGCTCCAGCCTATGCCACAGATGAACTTGGCGCGGCATATATGATTTATGCCAAGAGTGATGGCAAGCCCTCTGCAGCAGTGGAGATAGTGCGACTTACCGATGACCTCGGCCGCAGAATGGGCGAACCGTACAAGATGCTCAGGAGCACTGATGAGAGCTTGCTTGCCTTGAGTGGCAAAGGTTCCGGACAGGAAATCGCTTCGCCGTTTGTCTTTGTTACTGATGAAGGCAATCCGGGCATGCTCTTTACAACAATGTTGCGCGGAGAGAGTGTCATAGGCGTAGCCTACTCTAAAATGGAGCTCGGACATTGGCTGAACGGCCCTTGGATTGTTGAAAACGAGCCTTTTGTGAGCGGAAATGTGGGCGGTGCATCTGTTTTTGAGGATTACGACGGCACTTCAGTAATGATGATGCACAAGGACACTCTCATCGGAGGCAAAAGAAAGTTTCTGCCACGGATGATTAAAGTGGATACACAATTTGACAAATTAAAGAAGAAAGGATTTTATATTTTTTAAAACTAACTATTATGCGTTTAATTATTCAACCTAACTATCAGCAGTTGTCATGCTGGGCTGCATCTTATGTAGCAAAGAAAATCAATGACTTCAACCCAACAGAGGAGAAACCTTTTGTTCTCGGTTTGCCTACCGGCGGCACTCCTCTCGGCACTTACAAGGAACTTATCAACCTTTATAACAAGGGCGTGGTAAGCTTCAAGAATGTAGTTACATTCAATATGGACGAGTATGTAGGCCTTCCTGAGGAGCACCCCGAGAGCTACCACTCATTCATGTGGAACAACTTCTTCAGCCATGTTGACGTAAAGAAGGAGAATGTAAACATTCTCAACGGTAACGCCGAGGACCTTGTTGCCGAGTGCGCACGCTATGAGGCTAAGATTAAGTCATACGGTGGCATTGACCTCTTCCTGGGCGGTATTGGCCCTGACGGTCACATTGCATTCAACGAACCGGGTTCTTCACTCGCTTCGCGTACACGCATCAAGACATTGACAACTGATACAATCATTGCAAACTCCCGTTTCTTTGACAATGACATTAACAAAGTGCCAAAGACAGCGGTTACAGTGGGTGTAGGTACAGTTATGGATGCAAAAGAGGTTCTTATCCTCGTTAATGGCCACAACAAGGCTCAGGCTCTTTATCATGCCGTTGAGGGCTGTGTTACACAGATGTGGACAATCAGCGTGCTCCAGATGCACCAGAGCGGTATCATTGTTTGCGACGATGCGGCTACAGCAGAGCTTAAGGTAGGTACTGTAAACTACTTCAAGGATATTGAGCGCAACAACATGAAGCCTGCGTACTAATATTTAAAACCATAATTATGCTAAAAAGCCAAGGCGCGTGCCTTGGCTTTTTAGCATAATCTGCCTATCAGCTTTGCTGTAAATTCTATCCACTCCTCCTTGTAGGGGTCAATATCCTTGGCTGTAGGCGCGCACTCCTTTATCTCTCTTATGCATTGTGCGTAACCCGATGCAAGCGGGAGAAGGGCAAGCATGCTCTTGTCGTGCTGTTCAAAGAATGATATTATATCATCGGCGCACAATGCGCGGAACAGTGCATCCTTGAGGGGAGTTGCGCTGTGCGTTAGGCTTTGCCGGTGCATGCGGTAGAAATATCCCGGATTGCTGACGCATGCCACTTTGTTGGCAAGATAGAGCATTGGCACTATCACCTGCGTGTCCTCAATGTACCGGCGGGTGCAGTAGGGCACTTTGCTGTGCAAGGAGCGGTGAATAAGCTTGTTGTTCATGAAAAGGGTGTTTTCGCCCCAAAAACGTGTAATCTTCTCTGTGCCGGTGACCTCGCATTCCTCGTTCCTGAAAACCTTGTTGCTTCCATTGCTCTCCGCAATAGTTATCCCTCCGCTTACTATTTGTGCATTGCTCTCCTTGGCCTTGGTGTAGAGGTCCTCAATGAAATTTGGAGCTATCCAGTCATCACCGTCAAGCAGCAAAATATATTCGCCGCCCGATGCTTCAATCCCTTTTCGCCGCGAAGCGCCTGCCCCTAAGTTCTCCTCGTTGCGTATAATTTTCACGCGTTCGTCATGAATGGCCGAAAGCAGTTCCGGGGTGTTGTCTGTCGAGCAGTCATCTACAATCACCAGCTCAATATCGCTGAACGTCTGTGCAAGCGCAGATGCAACGGCCTCTTCAATCCATTCGCCAACATTATACGCTGTAACTATAATGCTTACCATCACAGCTTATTCAGTCTTGAATCCCAAATCTTTCAGGAATGCAGTGAACTTCGCTGCATCAAGCGTAAAGTTGCCTTCGTGGATTTTTATTCCGCAGTCAGTAACGCTGTTGCCGCCCTGTATTATGGGAGTGCCGAGCGTTACATAAGTCTTGTGCATGTTGCTCAGGCTTGTTCCAAACTGCAGTCCTTTCCCAATCTCCGCGACGATGTGATACTCCTCGTCTCCAATTTTGATTCTGTTTATAAATGCCATATTGTATTTAATTTGGTTATGTTATTATCAAAGTGTTCTCTCTTATGCTAACATTGTCGGCATTGAACGTGAGAATGCCGTCGCTGAAACAGAGTGCTTTTGCCGTGTTTCCTTGCAGCAGAATTCCTTCGCTATTGTTTATGCAGTTTACAAGCACCTCGGCAGTGCTGCAGCATGCTGCAATTTGCGCGGCTATTCGTTCAATGTCGTTCTTGCCAAATTGCTCTATCAGTGAGTTGAACAGAACCATAGCGGGTGTTCCTCCTGAGGAACTGAATGTTATTTTTTTCTTTTTCATAGTATTGGTTTTGCTGCGGCAAAATTAGCTCTCATCATATTGTCCAAGGTTGTTGAATTGATAGTTTGTTGATAGTTTGTTGACAGTATGGTAAAAAGGGTGGGATAATTTTGCAAAAGCTGTTAACTTTATGTAATTTTGTAGGATTATAAGAAGCTGTTTGAATTTCTATAGAAATTCAAACAGCTTCTAAAGACTAATCAATATTAAAGACTATGAATAAGAGATTCCTATTGCTGTTGTCCTTGGTTCTTGTTGCGCTTGTATCGTTTGCACAGAATAAGGATGTTGAAAAGATGCTCAAAAAAATCGAGTATGTGAAGAGTTTTGATCCAATTGTGAAAAATGACACAACCCGCCAGTATTATCTGATGAGGTTCACCCAGCTTCTTGATACCGACAACCCGTCTGCCGGAACATTTGAACAGCGTGTAATGCTCGGACACCGTGGCTATGACCGTCCGGTGGTGATTGTGACCGAAGGCTATGGCGCAGATTATGCCTTCAATCACCCTCGCTACATGGAGGAGCTTACTGAAATATTAGATGCAAACATCATTTTTGTGGAGCACCGATATTTCCTCGGGTCAACCCCGGAACCATGCAATTGGGATTATCTGACAATTGAGAACTCAATGGAGGACTACCATAGAATCATTACAACGTTTAAAAAGTTCTACAACCGCAAGTGGGCCTCTACCGGCATCAGCAAGGGCGGCTCAACATCAATCTTCCTCCGCGCATACTATCCCGAGGACCTTGATGTCTCTGTTCCTTATGTAGGGCCTCTGAGCTGTGCAGTAGAGGATGGCCGTCATGAATCATTCCTGGAGCGCGTATCAACAAAGGAAAACAGAGATGCTATCCGCAACTTCCAAAAAGAGCTTTTTGAGCGCAAGGAACGCCTTTTGCCATTGTTTGATGAATACTGCCTTGAAAAAGGGCTCACATTCCGTGTTCCCACGTCAACAATATATGACTTGCTTGTTCTTGAGTATCAGTTCTCGATGTGGCAGTGGGGTACGCCTGTAGATAAAATCCCGGCGCTTGATTCTGACGATAAGACTATTGTTGACTATTTCATAAAGATGTGCGGTCCTGATTATTTTGCAGCAGAGAACAGCATTGAATCGTTCTTTGTGCAGGCTGTGAAGGATTTCGGCTACTACGGATATAACATTGAGCCTTTCCGCAAGTATGTAAATGAGGAGGAGATTGAAGGTTACCTGAAGCGTGTGCTCCTGCCCGAGGAATTCGCCGATGTGGAGTTTGATGATACAAACCACCGCTTTGTTACAGACTACTATACAGAAAACGACCCCAAGATGATTCTTATATACGGCGAGGTTGACCCATGGACTGCAAGCGGTATAACATGGGTGCGCGACCGCAATAAGGAGAATATGAAAGTCTATATTCAGCCAGGCGGAAGCCACACTACACGAATCAAGACAATGCCTGAGGAGATGAGAAACGAAATTCTTGAGCTGCTTGACGAGTGGATGGAGTATAAATAAACATACGTTTTTTATATATAATGGACAAAGTTCCTGCGCTAAGAATAGCAGAAGCCTCAATAGGCTACTGTGAAGGCAAAAAAGCCGTTGCTGTGGCCGGCAATGTCAGCGCATCGCTCTGCTGTGGCGAACTTGTTGCACTTATTGGCCGCAACGGCGCAGGAAAATCAACCCTTCTTCGCACCCTTGCCTCATATCAAAGGCCTATAGCCGGCAGAGTGGAGTACGGTGGCAGGGATGTAAAGGAACTTGCGGCACTTGATATAGCAAAGAGTATATCGGTAGTGTTTACCGGAACTTCATCTATCGCAAGCATGAGCGTGCAGGAACTTGTTGAATTAGGACGAACTCCATATACTGGAATGCTTGGCATTCTTTCCGACGCTGACAGATTAGTTGTTAAACGCTCTATGCAGGCTATGGGAATTGAATCCTTTGCATCAAAGAACCTCACTGCATTGAGTGACGGCGAAAGGCAAAAATGCCTTATAGCAAAGGCGCTGGCTCAAGAGACACCAGTGATACTGCTTGACGAGCCTACAGCCTTCCTTGACTATCCAAGCAAGGTGCATCTGCTGAAGATGCTTAAGCGTTTGACACGCGAGGAGAAAAAGGCTGTAATTGTTTCTACGCACGACCTTGAACTTGCGTTGCGCATAGCAGACAGAGTATGGTTTATGTCGGCCGGCACTTTGAACACTGGAACTGTTGCCGAACTTGAAAAAGCAGGTGTTTTTGAACAGCTTATGGGAGATACAATATAAAATGCTATTTTTTAAGTACATGCTTTCATCCACACTTGAAGCATGTTTGCAAATACTAAAACACAGACAAATATGAAATACAATTTTGACGAGATTATTCCGCGCAAGCATACTGATTGCCTTAAGTATGACAACGTAAAGGAGATGTTCGGTACAGAGGAGATTCTGCCAATGTGGATAGCCGACATGGATTTTAGAACACCGCCCTTTATTGTAGATGCTATTCGCAAGAGGCTCGACCATGAGGTACTTGGCTACACTTACTGCTGCAGCCGTTGGAGGCCGGCAATACAGAATTGGGTTAAGCGCCATTACAACTGGGAGGTGCAGCCCGATGAGATTGCATTCGTGGGCGGTATAGTTCCTGCAATATCATTTGCCTTGCAGTGCTTTACAAAACCAGGTGACAAGGTTCTTATCCAGCCGCCGGTTTATCATCCTTATCATCATGTAACCCATGACCTTGAGCGCACGCTCGTTACAAGTCCGCTGAAGCTTGTCAATGGCCAGCTCGAAATTGATTTTGCTGATTTTGAGGAGAAAATCAAAGGCTGCAAACTCTTCCTGCTCTGCAATCCTCACAATCCTTGCGGGCGTGTATGGACAAAGGATGAACTTCAAAGAATGTGCGATATTTGCGTAAAGAATAATGTGCTTGTAATTAGTGACGAAATTCATTGCGATATGGCACTGAAGGGCTTCAGGCACACTCCGTTTGCAACAGTTTCTGAGGAGGCGAAGAACAATAGCATAACCTTTATGGCTGCAAGCAAGACCTTTAATATTGCCGGCCTGAAGAGTTCATATCATATTATTCATAACGAGGAAATACGCAAGCAGTATCACGAATTCCTGCGCAAGAGCGAACTTGATACAGCTCATGTGTTCGCAACAGGCCCTGTGGCAACGGCATATAATGAGGGTGACGAGTGGCTTGAGCAGATGCTTGAATATGTGGAAGCCAATATTGACTACATGGAGGAGTATTTGAAAAACAATATGCCAAAGATGGGCATGATACGCCCTCAGGCTTCATATCTCGTATTTCTTGATGCAAGAGGGCTTGGCCTTCCGCACGACCAGCTGGTGGAGTTCTTTATCCGTGAGGCTAAAGTGGGCATGAACGATGGGGCAATGTTTGGCGAAGGCGGTTCCGGATTCATGCGCATGAACTTGGGATGTCCGCGTGCCACACTTGTAAAGGCGCTTGAGCAAATAAAGAGTGCGTACGACAAGATTTGCTGATTCTTGTTCATTCGTTAATTATATGAACTATAGAAGTAACTTAAACAGACAATAATAATATTTATGCATTTACAGAACGGCTTTTTACTTGAAGCAGGACGGTACAGGATAGAGAGCGTAATAAGATGTGACAAGTACAGTGTTTTCTATCTTGCATTCCAGACCGGTCTTGATAGAAATGTTGTAATAAGAGAGGTCTTTATTGATGGATTGTGCAACAGAAATGATGATGGTTCTGTCTCTCTTAAGAGCGAGAAATGGAGCACTCTGTTTGAATCTGTCAAAAATGACTTTATCAATGACACATGTGTTGTCTCAAGGCTATACCATGATAATCTTGTTCCCATTCTTGATGTTTTCAAGTGTAACAACACTGCATATTATGTAATGGAATATGTGCATGGCGTTCCGCTTTCAAAGAAGATTCAAGAGGGTGCGTTGAGTGAAAAGGATGCCGAAAGGTATATCCGTCAAGTTGCTTCTGCTCTTGAATGCCTTCATTCAAGCAATATAGTACACCGCAATGTTAATACCGACAGCATATATATAAACAGCGAGGGTGATGTGCAGCTTACCAGTTTCAATAATCACCTTTATCTGTCAAGCAAGGTGTATGAAAGCATCCGTACTGAACTTGGCGCCGCTCCTGCTCCTGCTCATACTTATGGTTCATTCCTGCCTATTGAAATGTATACCAATGATTATGAAAGGGCTTTCTCTCCAGCTATTGATATATATTCATTAGGCGCTGTCTTGTATAATATGCTTTCAGGCCAGCAGCCTCCAACTGCCCCTGAAATACTTGACTATGGTTTGTCTCCATTGCCCGAAACAGTAACAAAATGCATTAGGGATACAGTGGAGGTGTCAATGGCAAACGGAAAAAGATTGCGTCCGCAGAGTATTGGAGAATTTTTAGACTATCTTTCCGGAAACAAGACCAGCAAAATTGCAATAGGCTTGTTTAATGCTGTTGATGAGAGAACGGTGATGGCTTCAAATAGCGCACCGGCATCGGACAAAACCCAATTCAGGGCAACTCCTCCTCCAATTCCTTCATCGGAGAAGACCGAGTTTGCTGCATCATCAGGCAGCGCTCCGGCATCGGATAAAACTCAATTCAGGGCAACTCCTCCTCCAATTCCATCATCGGAGAAGACAGAGTTTGCTGCATCATCAGGCAACGCTCCGACATCGGATAAAACTGAGTTTGCTGCAAAGCAAAATGCAGCTTCTTCTTCAGAAAAAACAGCATTTGCGGCAGCTCCAAATGCTGCTCGCGCTTCGGAAAAGACAGAGTTTGCCACATCATCAGGTAACGCTCCGGCATCGGACAAAACAGAGTTTGCTAATGCGCAAGCTTCTAAGCCAAAAGCAAAGGTTGCCGAGACACCGGTAAAAACTTCGGTTGAAGCAAAGAAAGCAGCTCCTGCCGCTGATAATAGAACTGCTTCAAAACAGTATTCTAAAGAGGAAAGCAAAAAGAGCAAGGGACGTTCCGGGGTTGTTGTGCTGCTTTTGATTTTGGTTATTGCATTGGCAGCAGCGTGTGCATATCTCTTCTTTGGCATGCCGGGATTCAGACATCATATAATTCCCGATAGCAGTGCAGTAAATAATAATCATGCAGTTACTGCAGGCAGCGGCAGCAGTCAAAAGGTTGCAGCAGATAAGCCGGCTGTTGTGAAGGATTCAACTCCTGTAGCTTTGCCTCTGACGGATGCTCTTGCTGATTCTGTTGCCGTTGAAGAGGTGGCAGCTGTGTCCGACGCAGTGCAGGAAAAGCCTGTTGTGACTGTAAAAGTGCCGGATAAAGTTACTGCCAAACCTGTAAACAATGACGTTAAGCCTAAGCCGGCAGAAACTCCTAAACCAAAGCCAATTCCAACCGTCTCCAAACCCAAACCGAGCGGCAAGGTAAGCCAGGAGGTGTATAACAGCAATTACAACAAAGGCATTTCAACGTCGCAAGTCGTTGACCTTGGACTTAGTGTGAACTGGGCCGGATATAATGTTGGCGCATCATCTCCTGAACAGAAAGGCAATTATTACGCGTGGGGTGAAACTTCAACAAAAAGCATGTACACAAATGATACATATTCTTATAGGAATACTAATTTAGGCAGGGATATTTCCGGTACAAGATATGATGTCGCAAGGCAGAAATGGGGTGGAGCATGGCGTCTTCCCACAAAAAAAGAATGTAATGAACTGCTTAGGAAGTGCAAGTGGGAAAAATATAATTATAGAGGTGTTTCAGGCTATAGGGTTGTAGGTCCAAATGGAAACAGTATATTTATTCCTTACGCCGGTTTCTTTGGTGAAGACCATTTGAATGCTGCTAATGAAGGATACTATTGGCTAAGTACTTTCGATGGTGACGATATGGGCGCATGCTATCTTTTCTTTGACAGCAAAGAGCGGGATTGGTATTCGGGAAATAGAGAATACGGAAATCCAGTTCGTGCCGTTAGAAATAAATAACAATCATAATAAAGGCGTGGAAATTTCCACGCCTTTATTATGATTGTCCGTAGGTTAAAACCCCGGCTCAGTAGAAATTTACTGTGTGTAACGAAATTTTGGTATAATAGAATTATTATTCCTTGATTCGTTTTACCCTTAATCTGTTGTCGTTTATTCTTCTGTTTTCGTTCTATCACATACTTTTCATGACTGAAAAGATACTGTGTTAAAATCCAAAGAAAAATCAATATAT
>JAFXAR010000023.1 GCA_017516885.1 Bacteroidaceae bacterium | reverse complement strand
GCTAATGAGCTCCGCGACTTCCAGCTTGAGGTTCTTACCCAGATGCGTATCGAGTTCTGGGGCGAGGGCAATGCATTCCCGCAGGCTAAGCGCATTCAGCCGGGCGTAATGCAGAACTACACTGGCACTAACGCTCCCGACAACTACACAAAGGTTAACTGCGCAGGCATGAAGCCTACATGGAACATGGTAATTCCTATCAGCGCGGTTCAGGCTAACGTAGCGCTTGAGGGCATGAACAATCCTAACCCAACAGGCACTGTTCTTTGTCCTTCAGAGGAGAATGTTTACGCTCCGGGCAACGAGTTCCCTGAGGAAGCAGCAAAGAAGCATAACCGACAGTAACTGTGATATATTATTTAATGCATCAGGGAGAGGCAAATGAATTGCCTCTCCCTGATGCATTATGCGCATTCAGCACAAACTCATGCTTTAACAGATGTTATTTTCCCTTTTTACAACCCTTATAAATCAAATAACCAACTACAAAGGCAACCACGCCAAAAATACAGTAGCCAATAACTGTGCTGTGCTCCTTAACAGCTGACATCACGGCTTCTTCACTGTCCATGCCAGGAACTTTAGACATGTAATAACCGAGAATCGCAAGAACGGCATTCCATGCCCCCGCACCAAGAGAGGTAAAGATTACGAAGCGGAGAAGCCCCATGCGTGCAAGCCCGGCAGGAATTGATATAAGCTGGCGCACAGCCGGAACAAGACGGCCTACAAAAGTTGATACAGCTCCATGCTTGTCGAAATACTCTTCGGCATGCTTTACCTTATCCTCATCGAGCAGACACATGTGGCCTATACGGCTATTGGCAAACTTGTAAACAATGGGACGGCCGAACCATAATGCAAGATAGTAGTTCACAAGCGCACCTATAAGAGCGCCTAAGGTAGCAAAGAATACTACTAAAGGAATGCTCATTTCACCGGTTACAGCAGCTTTCCATGCAGCAGGCGGAACAACGGCCTCCGATGGGAATGGTATAAACGAGCTCTCTATTGCCATGAAAAGAGTTACAGTCCAGTAGTTAAGGTGCTCAAGACAAAATTTTATAAGTTCTTCCATTATAAAAAGTGTTTGTGTTAATATAATTTATTTCTTTTTTATGAGGCGCAGAATCTCGCCAGTCCACAGGACAACTGAGGTTGAGAGGAAAATTACCGCCCATGACTTAAAGGCCAATGGGACTACATTGAACATTTCGCCTCCGAATGTAACAATAAGGAACTGCCCTGCAAGGATTATAAGGCATACAAGCAGGAAGCTTGTGCTTGACAGCAGGCCCGCAAGAGCCGATTTTCCTGTCATGTAGGCCTTTGCATTGAACATATTCCAGAATTGCAGCATAACAAAGCATGTAAAGAACTCCGACTGCTCGTATGGTGTTATTCCATTGTCCGAAGATTTATAGTACATAAGCAATGCAAGCTGCAGAACAACGAATATAGCACCCACGGAGAAGATGTTTCTTGCCATTGGCTTTGAGATTATGAAGTCGCCATTCTCTCCGCTCTTGCGCGGGCGTTCCTTCATTACCGACCAGCTTGGCGGCAATGAGGCAAGCGCTGCTGCCGCAAAGGTGTCCATAATGAGGTTAACCCAAAGCATTTGGGTAATTGTAAGCGGCGATGACGTTCCTATGAGCGAGCCTAACATGACAATTATGCAGGCTGCAACATTGATTGTAAGCTGGAAAAGGAGGAAACGCTGTATATTTTTGTAGAGCGAACGTCCCCACATAACTGCGCGCGTGATGCTGCTGAACGAATTATCAATGATTGTGATGTCGCTCGCCTCCTTTGCTACAGAAGTTCCGTCACCCATAGAAAGCCCCACTTGGGCTGCCTTGAGCGCAGGAGCATCGTTTGTACCGTCACCGGTAACTGCAACCACAGCGCCCTGCTCCTGGAGCAGGCGCACCAGCCGCTGCTTGTCCATTGGCCTTGCACGGCACATAATCTTGAGCGCCATGACCATTTTAGATGCCTCATCGTCACTGAGCGCTTCAAAGTCAGGGCCGGTTATTATGGCAGAGGATGGTGTATCGTCTTTTACTATACCAATCTGACGGCCAATCTCGCGTGCTGTGCCCGGAGTGTCGCCTGTAACAATCTTCACATCTACGCCGGCCGAGAGGCATGCCTGCACAGCATCGGGAACATCGGCACGCACAGGGTCGGATATTGCGACAAAGCCAATGAAATTTAGATTTGCAATTGCAAGACGGCCATTTTCATAAGGCGCAACATTATCACTGTCGTCAAGAATGCGATAAGCAAAGCCCAATGTTCTCATTGCCATATTCTGGTATTCAAGAAGCTTTGCCTCAATGGCTGCGCGGCACTCCCCTGCCGGCGCATCTTTATCGGGCATTTTCACGGTGCTGCAGCAGCCAAGCACAATTTCAGGCGCTCCCTTTACATAAAGCACCCTCTTGCCAATCAGAGGAGACTGCACAACTGTTGCCATGTACTTTCTTTCGGTTGAGAAGGTCAGCTGGCTGAGAACCTTTGCTCCCTCGCGCAGCGGCTGGTAATCAACCCCCTGGCTCTCAAGCCATAGGAGAAGAGCCGCCTCAGTGGGGTTGCCTATTGTCTTTACTGCATCGCCTGTGCGGTTAAGGTTCGCCGTTGAGTTTACGGCAATGCCCTCTTTAATAAGGTTGCCGGTTTCATCGTTGGCAAGATTCTGCGCATCCAAGGCAAAGAAGCTGCTCTCATGAACCTGCATCATGTTCTGCGTAAGAGTGCCGGTCTTGTCGGTGCATATTACCGTTGTTGCTCCCATGGTTTCGCATGCATGCATCTTGCGCACAAGATTATTTGTCTTGAGCATGCGGTTCATGCTCAATGCAAGGCTAAGGGTTACAGACATGGGCAGTCCCTCGGGAACTGATACTACTATAAGCGTAACAGCAATCATAAAGTTGTTGAGCAGTTCCGACACAATCTCCATTGAGCCGGCACTGCCGCCGGTAACGAAGAACTTAACTGTCAAGAGAATGAAGGTAACCGCTGCCGCTGCATATCCAAGCTTGCTTATGAGGCTTGCAAGACGCTTGAGCTGAATCTGCAGAGGGGTGTCAAGATTATTGTCAATAAGCGCTCCCTGGTTCACTTTGCCATATTCTGTAGCATCGCCCACCAAATCAACAAGCATAACGCCGTGTCCGTCAACAACGGTTGTACTGCGGAGCACTCTGTTCGAGGGATATGTTGCCTCTTTGTCAAAATCGGCCTCAACAGTGGTCTTTGATATAACGGGCTCGCCCGTAAGCGTAGACTCGTTTATCTGCAAAGAGTTCGATTCAAGCAGAAAGCCGTCGGCCGGAACTTCATCGCCGGTATTGAGGAGAACCACATCGCCCACAACAATGTCCTTGCGGGGAACTTCCTGCACCTTGCCGTTACGCATCACTGTAACCATTACGTCGTCGTTCACAGTGTTGAGCACCTCGAAAGCGCGGGCGGCCTTAACTTCAAAAAAGAATCCTATTGTTATTGAGAGCATTATAGCAAAGAATATGCCCAATGGCTCAAGGAATGCCGAAAAGCCGGCATTTTCGGGCCCCCAGCAGTGCACCGACGAAATTATCATTGAGAGCACCCATGCCATAAGAAGTATTCTTATTATGGGTTCTTCAAACTTTTCAAGAAACTGTTTCCAGAGCGAGACTTTCTTGGGTGGAGTAAGAATATTCCATCCATGCTTTTTACGGCTTTCATTAACCTCAGCATCCGTCAGTCCATGCATTTTTTCATTTGACATATTTAGCAACTGTTTAAATCCTGTTTTAATGGCAATGCTGTTATTTATTACTTCCCGCCATCAGCCGGAAAGAGATTGAGCCTGTTGGCACGCGCCTCGCCGAGCGAGCGAAGAGGCGCCCGCTCCCTTTCGGCAGCCTTGCGCCTTAGTTCATCCTGTTCATGCTGCAAGGCGGCAGCAAATGCTTCACGGCGCTCTCTGCCTCCAAGCAGTTCGGCCGCTACTATCACATTCTGCGAAACATCCTTCACATGCACCACCGGGGCATTGTACAGCGGAGCAATCTTAAGCGCTGTGTGCATGGGGCTTGTGGTTGCACCGGCTATCATCACGGGGATTGAGAGCCCGGCATTCTGCATATCGGTTACAACCGTCATCATTTCTGCCAACGAAGGGGTTATGAGACCGCTGAGAACCACAATGTCGGCCTTGCGCGCTATGGCCTCGGACACAATTGTTTCCGACGGCACCATCACGCCAAGGTCAATAACCTCATATCCGTTGCAGCCCATGACCACTCCGGCAATGTTTTTTCCTATGTCATGAACGTCACCTTTTACCGTTGCTGTAATAATGCGCCCTGCCGATGCTTTGCGCAAACTGTTCCCGCTCTCAATAAGCGGCTGCAGAACTGTAACAGCCTGCTTCATTATGCGGGCACTCTTCACAACCTGGGGGAGGAACATTTTTCCCGCTCCAAAAAGTTCGCCCACATGCCCCATTCCGGCCATAAGGGGAGATGCAATTACCTCCACAGCCGTGCCATATTTTACAACAGCCTCGGCAAGGTCTTGTTCAAGGAAATCGCCAACTCCCTTTACAAGGGCATGCTTCAAGCGCTCCTCTACACTGCCCTCACGCCAAGCTTCGGCCAAAGCATCCTGCCCCGCCGTGCTCTGCTCCTTGAGCTGCGCTGCAAGCGAGATAAGTTTTTCTGTTGCACCGGCATTGCGGTTGAGGACAACATCCTCCATTGCTTCGCGCAATGCAGCCGGTATATCCTCGTACAGCACCGATGTCTGCGGATTGACAATTCCCATATCCATTCCGGCAGCAATGGCATGGTAGAGGAATACTGCATGCAATGCCTCGCGCACATAATTGTTGCCGCGGAACGAAAACGAAAGATTGCTTACACCGCCGCTTATATGCGCGCCGGGCAAGTTCTCCCTTATCCATGCACAGGCGCGGATAAAGTCGAGACCGTATGCCGCATGCTCCTCTATTCCGGTTGCTACGGCAAGTATATTGGGGTCGAAAATTATATCGTGAGGGGCAAAGCCCGCTTTCTCTACAAGAAGCCTGTAGGCACGGGCGCAAACCTCAATCTTGCGCTCAAAGGTTGTGGCCTGGCCTTTCTCGTCAAATGCCATTACAACCACTGCCGCACCAAGCCGCCTGGCATCGGCAGCATGCTCAAGGAAGAGTTCTTCGCCCTCCTTCAGCGAAATTGAATTGACTATTGCGCGGCCTTGAAGGCATTTGAGGCCCGCCTTTATGACATTCCAGTCAGAAGAATCGACCATCACCGGCACACGCGCAATTTCGGGCTCGCCGGCAAGCAGATTGAGGAAGGTCTTCATCTCAACGGCAGCATCAAGCAAGCCGTCGTCCATATTTATATCAATTACCTGAGCGCCATCTTCAACCTGACGGCGTGCGATTTTAAGCGCTTCGGTATAATTCTTCTCGTTTATGAGGCGCAGGAACTTGCGCGAGCCCGCCACATTGCAGCGCTCGCCCACATTTATGAAGTTCATTGAGGGGTTTACCACAAGACGCTCAAGCCCCGACAGCCACATTTCTGCCGGCTGCTCCTTGGGAATGCGCGGAGTGAGTTTTTCCACTATTGCAGGAAAAAGCGATATAAACTCATGGGTTGTTCCACAGCAGCCGCCTACGATATTCACAAGCCCTTCGGATGCATATTCCGATATTATGGCAGCCATTTCCCCGGGTGTCTGGTCATACTCTCCAAGTTCGTTCGGAAGCCCGGCATTGGGATAAACGCTTACATAGTATGGCGCAATATCGCTGAGGCGCTTGAGGAAGGGTTTCATCTCCCTTGCGCCGAACGAGCAGTTAAGGCCTACCGACAGTATGCCGTGCCCCGACAACGACGCAAGGAAAGCCTCTATTGTCTGTCCCGAGAGTATGCGCCCCTGGGTGTCGGCAATGGTAAACGAGAGCATCACCGGCACTTTGCGGCCTGTTGCCCGCATTGCCTCCTCGGCCGCATAAAGCGCAGCCTTTGCATTGAGCGTGTCAAAGATGGTTTCGCAAAGCAATGCATCCACCCCACCCTCAATAAGAGCCGTCATCTGTTCAGTGTAGGCAGCGGCAAGGGTGTCGAAGTCAATGTTGCGGAAGGCGGGGTTCTCTACATCGGGGCTTATTGAGCAGGTGCGCGAGGTAGGGCCCACTGAACCCGCCACATAGCGCCGTTTGCCTGGCTGCGAGAAAGCATCGGCAGCCTCTCTTGCCAGGATTGCCGCCTTGCGGTTTATTTCGGCACAGAGATGCTCGCAGCCATATTCGGCCTGTGATATGCGGTTTGCATTGAAGGTGCAGGTTTCAATAATATCTGCACCTGCTGCAAGATATTTGCGGTGAATTTCCGATATTACATCGGGGCGGGTCAGTACCAAAAGGTCGTTGTTGCCTTTCAGCTGCACCGGATGAGCGGCGAGCTTCTCGCCGCGGAAATCCTCTTCGGCAAGCGCATACTTCTGCACCATTGTGCCCATTGCGCCATCAAGCACAAGAATCCTCTCTTTTAAAGCTGTTTCAAGCATTGTCAGTAATTTCTTTTTATACGGTCAATCTCGCGCTTGTCGTCACGCTCCTTTATAGATTCGCGCTTGTCATATTCATGCTTTCCGCGGGCAAGGGCTATTACTAATTTTGCCAGGCCCTTCTCGTTAATGAAAAGCCGCATGGGCACTATTGTAAAGCCGGGGTTCTTGACCGCCTGCTTTAGCTTGCGCAGTTCCTTGCGCTCAAGGAGCAGCTTGCGGTCGCGCCTTGCTGTGTGGTTATTGTAAGAACCATAGAAATATTCGGCAACGTGCATATTCTTTACCCAAAGCTCCTCATTGATAAAGGTGCAATAGGTATCGACAAGGCTTGCCTTCGACTGCCGGATAGACTTTATTTCAGTGCCTGTGAGCACAATGCCGGCAGTGTAGGTCTCCGTCACAATGTAGTCGAACGAAGCACGGCGGTTCTTGATATTTACATTTGATGCTCTCTTGTCCATAATTATTTTACAGGATTGGCAATCACGCCGCCAATAATATCAATTTCCTTAATTTCGTTCTCTGCCTTGCGGGTAAGGAATATTCTGGTTCTCAGAGAATCAAGCGAAGCAATGGAGCTCTTCTGCTCTTCGGTAAGGAAATCGGCTACGTTTGAAAGGTCAAAGGTAAGCAGTTTTGCTTTGGGGTCATTTGACGGAGTGTCCGATTTTGCATAAAGCCCTAATTCAATGCAGCCGTCCTTTACGCCGCGCACTGTCATAGCGTATGCTGTTGCATCGGCATCGCTGTATGACGAGATATTTATATTCTGGCATCTGTTCCACACCCATACAGGCTTCATATAGCGGTCATTGAACTCATATCTGTACAAGCCCTCAAACGGAACATTGTATTCAGCGGCATTTATGCTGCCTTCGGCTACTATTGGCAGAGTGGGAATAACCTCACCTGCGCTGTGTATCTCATATTCGGGCTGGCGCATTGTCTGGCTGTCATAGTGATAGCGCAGTAGCATGCGGACACGGTCACCGGTTGAGAAGCCATATTTGTCCATATTGGCAACCGGGATAAGGGAATCGGAGAATTCGGCCCTCACCTTATGCTTGTTCACTGTGTATATGTCGTCCAAATAGCGTTCATAAGTGTACCCCTGCTCCGCAGGCTCACATGAGGCGAAAAAGAATACCGCCAACGCCAAAAACATAAAATCAAAAACTCTTTTCATCTGTTTAAATAATGTTGCTGTTATTATGTATCAGTCCAAGTGCCAATTCTGCAGCAGGCAGGCAAGACAGGGTGCCCGGCCTGACATTTCGCCGCGAGTGCAGCGGCATACCGGCACAAAGTGCAAATTTACATATAATTTGGCAAACAACCGCACGCGGGAGGCAATTATAAAATGCTTATTATGGTTTTTTAAACAGTTTTCAAAAGCGCAAAAAAAATATTGACAAAAAAGTGCGCCGTTTTTTGTTCGGCACATTATTTTTATTAACTTCGCAAATTGAAAGAGACAATGTTTCACATTTTAAACATACAACAATTATGGTTTATTCACACGAAGTAGAAAACATGTGTGTTGTGAAGAAAGGTCCTAACCACGGTCCTGCTCCAATCCCTGAAGAGGGCAAATGGATTAAGGCTAAGGAAGTTGCTGACATTTCAGGTTTCACACACGGCATTGGCTGGTGCGCTCCTCAGCAGGGTGCATGCAAGCTCTCATTGAACATCAAGAACGGTATCATCCAGGAGGCTCTTGTAGAGACTATCGGCTGTTCAGGCATGACCCACTCAGCTGCTATGGCTTCTGAGATTCTTCCCGGCAAGACTATCCTTGAGGCTCTTAACACCGACCTTGTTTGCGACGCCATCAACACTGCAATGCGCGAGCTCTTCCTGCAGATTGTATACGGCCGCAGCCAGTCAGCTTTCTCTGAAGGCGGCTTGATTATCGGCGCCGGCCTTGAGGACTTGGGCAAAGGCCTCCGCAGCCAGACCGGTACACTCTATGGCACACTGGCCAAGGGTTCACGCTACCTTGAAATGGCAGAGGGCTACATCACACGTCTCGCCCTTGACAAGAACGACGAGATTTGCGGTTACGAGTTCATCAACCTCGGCCAGCTCATGGATGAGATTAAGAAGGGCACTGATGCCAACGAGGCTGTCAAGAAGCTGACAAAGTCTTATGGCCGCTTCTCAGAGGAGGCAGGTGCTGTTAAGTATATTGACCCACGTAAAGAATAAGGAGGACAAAGCTATGATAAGACCCGTAAAATTTGAAAGTCAGGATCGTCGTATCAAGCAGATCCTCGCTGTACTTAACGAGAACGGTATCGCTTCTAT
>JAFXAR010000022.1 GCA_017516885.1 Bacteroidaceae bacterium | reverse complement strand
TCTTGCCAAGTGCGTGATGCTCCAGAAGAGGAACATGATTCCCGCTGCGCTCAGCACGGCCGACATGATGTTCACCATGTATGCCACATTCTCAGGCTCAGCAAAGAGCGAGAAGAAGTTTGCCGTCAGCATGAAGAACGGTGCACCGGGCGGGTGACCGATTTCAAGTTTGTATCCCGACAGTATGAACTCCGGGCAGTCCCAGAAACTTGCGGTGGGCTCTACTGTGAGGCAGTATGTTACTGCCGCAATGGCAAATGCCAGCCAGCCGAAGGTGTTGTTTAATAGCTTGAATTTTTTCATTATATTTGATGTTTTATTTTCCCTGTGTCGTAAAAAGTCTGTGCCTTTGTGGCAGGGCTTCTTAAAAATCGCGCAAATTTACCTAATATATAGCAATTTAGCAAAACATAATTGTCAAAAAAGGTTTATTGCATTGCTTGCTTCCTCTTTGGCGCTTATAAACGGCAGCATGTTCTTTAATGCCTTTACGGCTGCCTGTGGCACTCCCGTTCCGGCCAGCCATTCGCGGTCGCTCTGTTCCATTGCGGCATATTCTTTGAGGCATGCAATGATTTCCGCAGCAAAATATCCGGCCTCTTTTCCGCCGGCCAATGATGCCAGCTTGCCGGCATCTTCTGCCGATGCGTTCTCAAAATATATGGCAAGAACCTCAAAGAGCTCTCTTTTGTTGTTAATGGCCCAATATGTTCTTCTTGGCGGATTATTCTTGTACCATTCGTAGTATTCGCATGCATGCTGCATGGTTTCGGCAATGTTCTTTTCGTATCTGCTTTGCATGAGCTCGCCCTCTGCTCTCCCTTTTTTCATCAGCATCAGGCGCTTGTACATTGCGGCGGCAACCTCTTTCCTGTCCTTTGTGCTTATTGGAATCTTCTCTGCAGGCAGTTCCTGCTGCTGCTTTTCAAGCAGTGCTATGAGCATTGCCGTGTATCTCTCTTTGTTATTGGGCTCGTCGCTTTGCTGAATGAGCCGGTACAGTTCCTCGGCTGCTGTTGCAATGAGGGAATGGTGCAGTGAAACGAACTCCTTGATTACAGGGTCGGCATAATAGCTGCCGCTCTCCTTTATTCCGCCCCACTTGAACTTGTCCATGATGTTACTGTATGTCTTTTCAATATCAATGGGGCAGCTGCCATTTTCAATATCCTTTCTGCTGTATCCGTGCCTGCTCCAGTCGAAAGGCGTTACACGGTATACAAGGCCCTCTTGCACAAAGAATCTCTTGAGCCAGTGAGGGCATTCGTAGTCCATGACGAAATTTGTCATGTAAATTGGCCTGTTCCATCCGGCATTCTCTATTATGTCTATTGTGAACAGATGCAGCTGGGGTATGCTGCTTATTCCTGAGAGGTCGATGCACATGTATTCCGGGATTGTTGTTCCGGCGGGCTGCATTAGTCCCGATTCGGCAACAGCGGCGCTGTCAACGGTTACATGAATTTCAGACGGAACAACTCTTGAAGTGGAATGGAGTGTCTGCATCCTGTGTATGATTGAACTTGCCCTTTCGCTTTTCTTCTTCAATTCTGTTCTTGCAGCGAGTATCTCGCCGGTGTCTGCTCCTTCTGTGTCTTCTATTATGGCTGTGTATCTTTCAATTTGCTTGTTCCATTGTATGAGAGAGTCGCCATATTCCTTTACGCATCTTGCTCTCGCGTAGTCTATGACCTCCTCAACAACGGTGCGTCCGGCGCTTTTTTCGCCCTTTACGGCATCCTGCACCCACAGTCTTGTTACGTTGTTTGCACTGAATGGGTCGTCTCCCAGCAGCCTTGCCATTTCGGGATACTGCTCTATGTAGGCGTCAATGTAGGGTTTTGTCTCCCATGGGAGCACTGTAACCCAGAATCCTTCGTTGTTCTTGTAGTCGTCCTTGTCCCATGTTATGGGGATTGCGGGGGCGTCGTATGCCGGTTGCTTGAGCTGGTCTGTGTGCCATGGGGTGGTGATGAAACTGTAAATGGCGGTGCGGGCATCGGTGCGTGTGCCCTCTACTCCCTGGCAGTACCATAGTGGGTACGAATCGTTGTCGTAGTAGGTGAAAAGTATTGGCGAGCCTTTCTCCGATAGCGAGTTCAGGTAGTTCTGCCCAAAGTCGCGGCAGGCGTAGCGTCCGCTGCGGTTGTGGTCGTCCCATGTCTGTGAAAGCATTTGGAACGGTATGATAAGGCATAGTGCCGCAACGGCAATATCTCTCTTTATGCTCTCTTTCTTGGCGCGTTTCTGCACATATTCGATTATGGCGGCAGCTCCTAATCCAATCCAAATTGCAAATGCGTAGAACGATGCCGCAAATGAGTAGTCGCGCTCGCGGGCCTGTCCGGGCACTTGGTTAAGGTAGAGCACAATGGCGATGCCGGTCATGAAGAATAGCATGGATGTTACAGCGAACTGCCTGTTTCCCTCTCGCCCTTTTCTTGCTTGCCAAAAAAGCCCGATTATTCCAAGGATAAGCGGCAGCGCATAGTAGTTGTTGTATCCCTTGTTTTCTCTTAAGTCCGTGGGAAGCTCTTCTCTGTCGCCGAAAATCAGGCCGTCAATTGGCGGAATGCCTGTAATGCAGTTTCCGTATGCCATATCGCCGTTTGCCTGTATGTCGTTCTGCCTTCCTGTAAAGTTCCACGCAAAGTATCTCCAGTACATATACGATGTTTGGTAGCCGAGCAGGAACTTCAGGTTGTCCCACTGTGTGGGCATCTTTACCCTGTTGGGATTCTCCTTGTTCTGCCTGTATTCGGGATGCTTGGCCTCTACGGTGTTTGTTACTTCGCCGCCTATGCAGTTTTCGTATTCGTCGGCATAAGCGCTGCTGTACATTCGCGGAAAGAGCATGTTCTGTTCGTACAGGTACTCAATGTTATATGCTCTAAGCAGATACTTGCCGTCATCGGTGCGTGTATATACCGGGCTTGTTTTCTTGTAGACAGCACTGCCATTCTCGTCTCGCTTTATTTCGGAATCGAATCCCGGCCCATAGAACAGCGGTCGCGAGCCGTACTGCTCGCGGTTGAGGTACGACCCCAGTGTGAAAATGTCCTCAGGCGAATTCTGGTCCATGGGAGTGTTAGCCGCCGAGCGTATCACAATGAGCGCATACGACGCATATCCAATCATAATGGTGAACATGCAGAGGAAAATAGTGTTTATCACCCTGTAGCTTATAAG
>JAFXAR010000003.1 GCA_017516885.1 Bacteroidaceae bacterium | reverse complement strand
TTGTCTTCCTTAACGTGTGCAAAGTTAGAAAATATATTGATTTTTCTTTGGATTTTAACACAGTATCTTTTCAGTCATGAAAAGTATGTGATAGAACGAAAACAGAAGAATAAACGACAACAGATTAAGGGTAAAACGAATAATTCTATTATACCAAAATTGCGTTACACACAGTAAATTTCTACTGAGCCAATAAACCCGCAACACAGGCAGCTCGAATCACAGGCCTATATATAAAGAGGTCAGGCGGGCGCGAATGAGCGCCCGCCTGACCTTTGATGACATTCGGAATTCTCAGTCCTCTAACAGACCCATCTCTTTCCAGCGCTCGGTAATGAGAGCGCAGTCCTCGCGTGCAATCTGTTCCTCTACTTCGTACTCAGCAAGAAGCAGCTGCACCATATCGTCTATAGTGAAGCTCTCTTTGCCGGCAACGCCTTTCCAAAGAAAAGCCGCAGTGTCGTTAAGGCTTATGATTCTGCTGTAGTCTACATTCTCAGCTCCTGCAGCAATGATAATAGGCTCACCGCATACATGCTGTAATTCAAATCCTTCCTTTAGTTTCATATTATGTGATTTTAAAATTTAGTTCATTTGGTTTTGAGATTCCTCCTGTCGTAGTCCTTGTCATCCCAACAGAGCGCAGCGACGAGGGAACTCTTTCTTTTGGTTGGAAAATGCTACGGTTGCGCATTTATTCCATCATCCCAAGTCCTCCTTTGTTCATAGAGGAGGTGGATTCAAAACGCAGTTTTGAAGACGGAGGAGTTTGCATCAAGTTCATGCGTAAATCTTCTACTCCTCGGTCTTGCAACAAGTTGCAAGCCAGCTCCTCTTATCATGAGGAGCACTGTATCTTGTATTTTAATATTTCAGTTCTCTTCAGTCTTTTGTCTTGAGATTCCTCTCTGTCGCTGGAATGACAAGCCCGCGCGGTTGTTTCATCATTCCAAGTCCTCCTCTGTTCATAGAGGAGGTGGATTCAAAACGTAGTTTTGAAGACGGAGGAGTTTGCATAACACTCATGCTGTTTCAGTGTGTAATCTTTATTCGCGTCTGTAAAGCTTCCCTGTTGTGCGGCGGTAGAGCGACAGCAGTATTCTCCTAAAAGGCCTCATGGCGTTCCAGAATGCAGAATACCAGCGCCATTTGCGGCTCTGCACCGATACATATTTCCCTTTCCTTATAAATCCGCCGGCAATGCCCACAATATTCTCCTTGGTGAACTGCTCCGTCATTGAAAGCGGATTGCCGTCGCCGCGCATGGTGAAAACACCGTTATCCACCTTTATTACTCTGTGCAGAGCGTATGTCCTCTCCCTGACTTCGGCAAGCACTACCTCGCCCGGTTTTGGCGTGCGGGGCGGGAGAAGAACAACCTTGTCGCGCCCGTTGTCGAGAAAGGGATGCATGCTGAAGCCTTTTACAACAAACGTAACGCTCTTTTTGCCCTCTTCGCTGAACATTCTCCTTATGTCCTGCATGAACAGGTGGTTGTTTACTTTCCTCTGCGCTATTATCTCTTTTTTCATACTCCAAAGGCGCTGCTTGACACTTCGGCGGCTTCGCCGTTGGGAAGACAGCCAAGTGTGTGCACCGGTATTTTCTCAAGCAGGCTCGATACCGTGCCGCATATGTTCATGTGTATCTCCTTGTCAAACTTCATGGTGGAGCTGGAGCTTAGGAGTATGCCGAATGCTACCGGTACGCTCTCCTTCCTGATGCGGTTCTCTTTCTCCTGCTCTATTGCGGCGAATCCCCCGATGGGGTAGCATACATTCTTGTACACAGGGCGCTTGCCGCTCCAGGGCGAACCGTAGACGATGGGCGTGCCGTCGTCGGCCAGGCGCACAACCGGGTTGTCGTCGTTTATTAGGGTGCTGCCGGGTATGTGCGCTACCCACATGTCGCTGTGGGTGCTCTTGCCTTGCCCGCTCACTCCAAGGAACATGTATCCTTTGCCGTTGTTCTCAACAACGGAGGAGTGCATGAGGAGTGTCTTGTGCTTGGCTGTGCAGATGGTGTATATGACCATTATTGAGTTGTTCAGCCCAAAGGTGACGTTTTCCCTGTAGCCGCGTGTGGCAACGGTGAAGTTCTTGTATTCGCTGTCGCTCTGTATGAATGCTGATGGAATCTTGCCGTCCTGAAGCACCAGTATCTGGTAGGCGTTATTGTCCTGCCTGTATACCTCAAAGCTTGCCGAGGGACAGGGAAAATGGCCTATTCTTGAACCCCGCCATGATGGGTTGATGCTGTTGTCTACCGTAATTTTGAAAAGTGGCTCAGCCTCTTCCTCTGTAATGAACGGTTCAAGGCTTGGGAGCAGCGGCAGAATACCGCCTTCAAGCATCTGTATTTCAAAAATATGTCCGGCGACTTTAAATCTTTTGTTTTCCATTAGTTATTATAGGGTGTTTCTTTTTGCAGTGCAGACTGTATTCGCAGTTTACCGCAAATATAGCAACAAACGAGCGAGAAATATCAAGCTTGCTTGAATATTTTTTACAGCGAGTGCAGGCTATGTTCGCGGTTTACCGCAAATATACGGCAAAAAAAGCAAATACTCAATTCTGCGCGCGCGCAGTTATTGTTTTTTGTAAAATCTTTGTATTTTTGCATGTTTCACAGCCTTTACAGTTAATTTGATTGAAGTGCCATGTATTATACTCTTAATATAAAAGGAGAACTCATGTCCCTTGCCTCTCCAAAGGTAATGGGGATACTCAATGTCACCGATGATTCTTTCTATGCGGGGTCTCGTGTGCCATCGCCTGAACTGTTTGTCGGGCGCGCGAAAGGCATGATTGCCGATGGCGCCGATATTCTTGACATTGGCGCTTGCTCCACTCGTCCGGGCAGCGAGCCTGTAGGCGAGGATGAGGAGCTTGAGCGCTTGCACCGCGCTCTTGAGCTGCTCGACAAGGAACTGCCGCATGCGGTGGTCTCCATTGATACATTCCGCGGGGCGGTGGTGCGGGAGTGTGTGAAAGAGCATAACGTGTCAATAATAAATGATGTGTCGGGCTTTGAGTGGGACGAGGGGATGCTGGATGCCGTGTCATCGGTTAATGTACCTTATATATTGACGCATTCTGTAGGCTTTGCCGGCGATGATGTAGAATATGACAACTTCCTTCCGCAGGTGCTGCAGCGTCTGGCACAAAAGATGTGGCAGCTGAGGCAGAGTGGGGTGAAGGATGTTATTGTTGACCCGGGGTTTGGCTTTGGAAAAAGCGTGCAGCAGAATTTCCTGATGCTTAAGGAACTCAAGGAGTTTGCCGTGCTTGATGCTCCGCTGCTTGCAGGAGTGTCGCGCAAGTCCATGATAACAAAAGTCCTTGGGTGCGCTCCCGATGCTGCACTTGCAGGAACTGTGGCGCTAAACATGGCTGCACTCATGGGCGGGGCTTCCATTTTGCGTGTTCATGATGTGAGGGAGGCTGCCGATACGGTGAAAATGTATATGGCAATGAATGATAAATTGTAGAAACTGTTTTTTGGTGTTGCCAAATGGCTTATATTTGCAATGCGGTAAAAGGTTTTTATGAATAGGAAATGTTTTTTAGAAACAGCTTCAACAATAAAATTATTTTTAGAAATTTAAACAGCTTCTAAGTATGTTCTTGGAATTTTCAATAATGGATTTCGTTGATATTATGCTTGTGGCAGCAATGCTGTACTATTTCTACAAGCTGATGAAGGAGTCCGGCTCAATAAATATATTTATAGGAATATTGATATTCTTCTTCTCGTGGATAATTGTGGCAAAAGTTCTTCACATGCGTCTGATGGGCTCTATCATGGACCAGCTTGTAAGCGTGGGAGCTATTGCGCTGATTGTGATATTCCACGAGGAGGTAAGGCATTTCTTCAAGCGCTTGGGCTCGAACAGAAAGATGGGCTTCCTCTCGTCGCTCTTCTCCCGCAATAAGGATGCCGAGGCGGGAAAGGCTGCCATTATGCCAATAGTGCTGGCATGCATGAGCATGTCGCAGCAGAAGGTCGGCGCTCTTATTGTTGTGGAAAAAGATGAAAATCTTGACGATATAATATCAACAGGCGAAATAATAAATGCTACAGTGGGGCAACGCATGATAGAGTCGATATTCTTCAAGAATGCTCCGCTGCACGATGGCGCTATTGTGATTCGCGGCGGAATAATTGTCGCGGCGCAATGTATTCTACCGGTGTCGCACGACCTTAACATTCCCAAGAAACTGGGATTGCGCCACCGCTCGGCCATGGGCGTGTCCGAAAAAACAGACGCTCTTGCAATAATTGTATCCGAAGAGACCGGAGCAATATCTGTAGCGTATAAGGGCCAGTTTAGCCTGAACCTTGACGCCCGCCGCCTTGAGGAGATACTTTCAAATTAAAAAAAACGATACCTGTTTATGAAAAATTGCAGAGCCTTTTGGCAGTAATAGCCGGCTTTGCAATTTTTCTTGCAAAAACCTCAAAAAAACTTTTTTCTCTAACTGCTTGTTAATCAATGATGGTTAGAAAAAAGTGATTTTTTTATGAAAAAAAGTTGCCGAAAAGTTTTTGCAGTCTAAAAATTTGCCTTACCTTTGTCAACGCTTTCGGCAAACAACGAGCAATCGTTAAGCCGGTCAAGCAAAGATGATCCTTGACAGCATTCCATACAGACAAGCAGTACAACGTACCCGCATTGAATTTTCTTTCAATGCAGGAAAGGTAAGTAAGGAACAGTTAAAAATAACGAACCGTCAAAAATTTGACATGCTCGCAAATGAAACCGGCCAGTACAAACAATTTCAAGAAGTAAAGTAACGCCATTATGGCGTAACAGATACAGATATACAACGAAGAGTTTGATCCTGGCTCAGGATGAACGCTAGCTACAGGCTTAACACATGCAAGTCGAGGGGTCTTTCAGGAGCTTGCTTCTGTAAGACGACCGGCGCACGGGTGAGTAACGCGTATCCAACCTGCCCTTCATATTGGGATAGCCTTCCGAAAGGAAGATTAATACCGAATAACATGCCAATATTGCATGATAATGGCATGAAAGCCCCGGCGATGAAGGATGGGGATGAGTTCCATTATGTAGTAGGCGGGGTAACGGCCCACCTATCCAGCG
>JAFXAR010000021.1 GCA_017516885.1 Bacteroidaceae bacterium | reverse complement strand
GTTCTGCCACACACAAAGCCTGTGGGCTTTCCATTGTTCTGCACAAGGCAACGCAGATGCAGTGGCTCGTTATTTACAAAGTGGTAACATTGGAATGTGTCGCCCACAGCCAGTTTGCTGTTTGCCGCCTCAATCACACGGAACATGTCAAAGCCCTCGTACTCTATTTTTACGCAGCGGTCGGGAGCCCATTTAAGCTCTATCCTTGTACCCTTGCGCAACGACGCCGTTTGCAAGTCACCGGTGGGCAGATAGTCGCTGCTTACAATTTCCATGCCCAGCAGGCTGTTCTCAAAGGATTCAAAACTGGTATATCCCACATATATCGCAAGAATGTCAAGTGTGCTACGGTATGGTTTTTTGCGATATTTCTCGCCAAGATAACCCCAGAAACGCTTTAATGTTATTGGAGCAATATATGACTTTGCCCTGTCGAAAATGAGTGTTGACAGGTAATCAAAATCGCGTGGGGTGTTCATGTTGCGTCCTGCAACCATCTCAACCTTCTGCTGTAGTACTGCGTATATCTCGCCTTTATTCATTTCGTATTCTTTACTTTCGCAAATTTAATAAAAATACATCTCAATTGTGGTAAAATATCTTTTAATCATAACAGATTTGCAAAGAAGAACCAAGATGAATCAAACAATCCCTGTTCTGTTTTTTTATCTTTGCGAAAATTTTAATAGGGTTATTACACTTGAGATTCAAACAAATTTTTGAAACGCTTTAATACTATTCTTAAAATCAATATAATATGGCACTATTTAAAAAAGAAAATCACGAGCATCTTCACACTCATGTATCAAAAGATGCCGCTAAGCAAATCCGAAAAGGACAAGAGGCTATGGCTGTTGCACAAAAAGAACAAGCTAGAGCACAAAGAGCACAGGCTGATGCACTAGAAGCACAGGCTGATGCACTAGAAGCACAGGCTAATGCACTAGAAGCACAGGCTATGGCTGAGCTTAAGGCCGTACAGGAACAGGAGTACACCAAAAGATATATTGCAGATCAAGAACTTAACCGTGAGGAACGTAGTAAATCTGTAGAAGAATTTAAGAAATTAGCCGAGTTGGGAACATATGAGGCTTATATAAAATTGGTTGGTTACCGTGATATCGTGGAAAATGAAAAGGGCATGTTTGATTTCAAACTGGAAGATAAATCGGGGGCTAGGGCATCAGAAAAAGACATTGCCATCATACTTCGCGGATTCAACTATACAAAGGATATCAATGAATTCCAGAAAATCGTGAAATATGCCATTCAGAAGAGTTATATGGATGACTTGAGAATTTTCTTGGATATAGTTAAACTCAATATGGACAAACCGGGATATGCAAGTCTGCATGAAGAGATAGACAGGGTTGTCAACCCTACTGTAGGTAACATCTTAAGTAACATCAAGAAAGCCTATTCCGAACTATTTAACTCGTTTTCTCTTAAGAAAAAATAAAGGTAAAAACTGAAATTATTTAGATGGTGATTCAAAAGCCATCCAAACTCTTTAATATATTTCCCCCATCACGGGTACCCGTGATGGGGGAAATATTATGCCGTGTTATTCTATTTATCTTCTTATGAATCTGAAGTTCTTGAAGTATACCTTCTGCTCTGCACCGCTCTTGTTGGTTATTCGCAGCTTTGTTGCTGTCATTCCGCCAAGTTCGTTGCCAGTGTGTATAACAGGGTCGTTTGCATTGTAGTGGAGCAAGCCAACCTCTTTCCATGCTCCGTTGACAAAGAGCTCAAGGCGGAAGTGCTTTGCAACTTCGTTCACGCCAAAGTTAAAGTCCATACCCTGGAATGTAACTGGGGTTTCGCTCTCAAGAAGCAGTTCTCCGCCGTCCTGCCAGTTGATTACCTCAAGCGCAGGGGTAATCTCCACAACGTCGCCGTTAATCTTCACCGGAAGAAGTGCCAGCTGTGTAACTGTAGATGTCAGCTTGTAGGGGTTATACTCGGCTGTAGTGTCGTAGTTTGTGCCGTTCTTTGCATTGAACTTCTCCGTTGCCTGGGCAAAGAGCTTGTTCAGTGTAGGCATAAGCACCTTTGTGCCCACTTTTGTTCCAATCTGGTAGGGGTGGCGCATTGCCTTGTTGTTCTCAAGGTCGAACATCTGCTTCTGCAGTGAGCGTGCCTGTTTGTAGAGGTTCTCAAAATTGATGAACGGACTTGTTGCACTGCTGTAGTCCTTTATCTCGGCCATCATTCTCATAAGGGCAACGGTTCTGCCGTAGGCCGAAATATTCTTGCCCTGGATAATCCACGGGCGCAACTCGTGAATGAGCTGTGGGTTAGTGTTGTCATTCAGCAATATGTCACATGCAACCTCCAATTCGTTGCAGGTAACATTTATCATTGCAATTGCATACTGGTCGCCGCTGAGTGCAGCTTCGGCCATATCCTTGAGCTCATCGCCCTCTTCGCGGCGGAATCCGTGACCGTTAGGGCCAAGGTCCTTGTTGTAAAGCGCAAAGGTGCGGAGTGCCTTGGGATTGGATGGGAGAATATCTTTGATGCTCTTTTCCCAGTTGCTCTGGTAGTCGTATGCCTCCATGTTCCAGCAATAGTCAGCAATGCCGTAGAGTGAGATTTTTGATGTCTCGGCGTATTCCATTGGGTTGCTTACAAAACCCGATACATCGCCGGCAATGTCAAGGCCGTTGCCGTACGCAGGCCCCATGAGGATGTGGTCGCGGACAAAGTCGTTTACAGGGAAGTTGAGCCAAATGTATCCCTTGCGCTGTATGCGCTCGTTAATCCATTCCATTGTGGGCTTGTCAATGCATGCAACAACAGAGTTTCCAGTCCACATAACTTCTATTCCCTTGTTAAGGTTCTTGCCAAGGGTGCGAAGGTAGCCCTTCTCTTCGTTTGCCCAGCCTTTGTTGTATTCGGTGGGGCAGAGTATGAGGGGGGCAACGTCTTTTTTTGCCTTTACGAAGTTGTCGTCAATGTAGTTGAGCAGAGCGGCCTGCTTGTCGGCCTTTGTGCCCTCGCCCCAAATGTCGTCAAAGAATACGGCAAATGAGCGTACGCCCAATTGGTACATTACCTCAAACTTTGCAATAAGCTTGTCGCGGTCCTCGTCGTTCCACTTGATGTCTACTCCCGGGTGGATTGCCCAATAGAAGTTAACTCCGTTCTTCTTGGCAACTTCTACAAGTTCTGCAATGCGTCCGGCCTCTGCTTCTGGGTATGGCTCGCGCCATTTGTCACGATGCCAGGGGTCGTCCTTAGGGCCGTAGATGTAGACGTTCATCTTGTTGCGGCCGTAGAACTCAAGCTGGCTTTTGCGTGCCTCATGGCTCCATGGTGTGCCGTAGAATCCCTCAACTGTACCGCGGAAGGGAACATCGGGCCAGTCGGTTATTGTGCAGGCTTCAAGCCTTCCCTCTTTCATCATGCCCAAGAGGGTCTGAACTCCATAGTAGAGGCCTTTTTCGTCGTTGCCGGCAATAACGGCCTCCTTGTCGGTCACTTTCATGAAGTAGCCCTCGCTCTTTGCCGGAATCTGCTTCTTGTACTTGTTTACCTTGCTGTCGCCGCGTACGCCTATGGTAATCTTGAAATCGGCTTTCTTTACGGCTTCGGGAGCGGCTGTCATGAGCGCGTCATAGATGTAGCCCGAAAGGCGTTCCTTACCGGCATTGATTTTCCACTGTGCAGGTGCATCAAAGATTTCACCGCGGGCTTCTACCTCCTGCGGAACGGGATTGACAAGGCTTACCTGTGCGTAACTGCCTGTTCCGGCCATTAGCATTAGTCCTAATGCAAGAATTTTCTTGTTCATGTTATCTGGTTTAAGTTATTGTTTTCAGAAATTGTATTTCAGCATTGCGCAAATGCGGTGGTTTGTTACATTGTGGGTGTTGCTTACCTTGTAGCGGCTGTCGTATGTGCCGTATGCAACGGTTGTTGGGTTGTATTCAATGCCAATTGACATTGCGTTATGTGTGTAGAGTACGCTTGGGGCAATGCGCCACATGTTGTCCATATTCTTCTCGCCGCGCATGTAAAGGTTTGCGGTACTGTTGCTGGACAGTCCTATTATATCGTCGTTGCAGCCGAGGTTCTTTGTGTATCCTGCAAAGCAGCAGAATGTGAGGAATCCCTTTTTCAGTGTCTTCTTGTATGTCACGTCTACCCAGCCGCTAACGCTGTTGATTGAGCCGTACTCCTGTTCGCCGTTATCGTGAATTTCTGTAACGCCATAGCCGCTTATCATGCTCAGGTGTGCTGCATTCTGTGCGTATGTGAAGCGTCCTTTCACGCCCCAGTTGCCTTTCTTGTACGATGCAAAGAGTGTTGGGCTTATGCTGACAACTGGGTCTTCGCTGCACTTGAAGGTGCCTGCAGTGGTGTTGCCCTGTTCATCGGTAACATTCCAAGTGTAGTTCTGGCGGGGTTTAAGTGTGAGAAGGTCAACGCCTGCTCCAACCATGAAACCGCCCTTTTTGTACATAGCCTGGAAGTAGAGCTCAGGCACAATGGCGTTGCGTGCGTAGTTGAATGACGAACCGTCGGGGCCGTATGATGTGTACTGGAACTGGTAGAGCGCTGTTGCTGTGAGGGTAAATCCCTTGTTTGTGTAGTCGTAGCGCAGCTGCGGGGTGCGGCTGAAAGGGGTGAATGGCGCTCCTGTCTCAAGCGAGAATACATCGGGCATCATGTCGCCCATCATAGGATGCCATGCCTGGCCCAGAAGAACCGAGTTTTTCTCCCATGCCATCTTGGCGTAAGCCTGGCGTATGCGCAGCACTGTGTTGCTTGTTCCGAATCCGGCAAAGTCGGCTTCAATTTTTGCCGAGGTCTTTGCGCCTAAGAATTCCGGGCCTGTGATGTTGAGGCCCAGGCGGGTGGTTATGCTTAGCAGCATAATGTTTGGCTGTTCGTTTATATCCTTGCCAAGCGCGTCAAGCTTTTCGTCCTTGGGCATGTAGTAAAACTGCTCGCTGTTCGATGTCATGCTCTCGCGTGTGTCAAAGCAGGCGTAGTTGCGTATGAAACCGTAGAGTTTTATTCCCGGTTTTTCCTGTGCTTTTGCGCCACCGATGAACATTGCCATCAGTGCCGCCATAAATAGTGTCTTTTTCATGTTTATATGTTTGTTTTGTTTTTATCCGAAATATCCCATCCTGCCCACTGTAATTATGAGCGCGTATCCGATTATGAGCGATATCACTCCCACAAGCATGCCCATTGTAAACATCTGCTTTGTCTTAATCAGTCCGGTGGAGTATGCAATTGCGTTCGGAGGTGTGCTTATAGGCAGTGACATTGCAAACGATGCCGCCATGGCAACTCCCACAAGCAGTGTGCCTATGCCGCCATATTCGCCCAGCGGGCCTTCAATGCTTTTTCCCACCGCCAGCATGATGGGCACCATAAGGGCTGTTGCCGCTGAATTTGATATAAACTGCGAAAGCAGCCAGCAAATAAGTCCGCCGCCAACGAGCACCACAATAGCCGGCCAGTCGCCGAATGGTATTGCGTGCACAAGGTTGTCGGCCAGTCCGGTCTTTGACATTCCCTCGCCAAGCGCGAATCCTCCGGCAACCATCCAAAGGCATGCCCAGTCAATATCTTTCAGGTCGCTTGACTTTATAATTCGGGTTATCGCAAATACACCAATAGGAATAAGAGCAACAACGTAGGAGTTTATTCCAGTGAGTTTCTCAAACATCCACAGCAGGATGGTTAAGGCTAGAGTTCCGTAGATTACATAGGTTCTCCACCCTTTTTTTGCACCTCCTAAAATATGTATGTTCACTTTCTTGGCGGTGAAGGGGTAGAAGATTCTCAGAATTCCCCATGAGATTACAAGTATCACAAGCATTAGCGGAGTCATTATCAACATCCATTCACCAAAATCTACGCCTAATCCCAAATCGCCATTCACATATTGCAATGCGATGCCATTGGGCGGTGTTCCAATTGGTGTTGCAAGTCCTCCAATGTTTGCGCCGATGGGAATGGACAGTGCAAGCGCTGCTGTGCCTTTTTCAGTGTGTGGCAACTGTCTTAGTACAGGTGCAAGGAAGGTAAGCATCATGGCTGCTGTTGCTGTATTGCTCACGAACATTGAGAAGACGGCTGTTACAAGCATGAATCCGAAAAGTACAACGCTGGGCTTTGAACCGAACGGCTTGAGCATTGCGCGTGCCATGCTTACGTCAACTCCGCTTTTTGAGGCAACGAGCGCCAGTATGAAACCTCCCATGAAGAGCATCACGGTGGGATTGGCGAATGTGTAGAGTATTGTCTTGTAGCTGATAAGGTCGCTCTTCTCGTAACCGCTTATGAGCGGTGCTATTGCGCTGTCCGAAATTGTAAGCAGCATTATTACTATAATGAGCAGTGAGGTTGTCCATGCCGGTACGGCCTCCACAATCCACATGCATGCAGCCCATACGAAAATGGCAATTACACGCTGCTGTATCGGGTCAAAATTTGGTATGCCGAACATTTCTGTCGGGAGCAGGGCTATTATAAGTGCCACAAGTGATATAAGGCCAACTTTGATGTAACGGTTGTAACGGCGGATGAGTCGCCATATCTTGCCAAGAGTAGTGCGTTTTTCCATATAAATCAGTTCGCTGAAAGAGTTTTTCCCAAATTACAATATTATGGTGCTAATTTAGTCCAAACAATTCAAAAAATCAAAGAAACTGCGCTCTTATTTCCGTGCAGGCGAACATTATTTTTGGCGGCAATGTTTTATCTTTTAGAGGTATGTCCCGAAGTTCTTATAATTTCTTAATATTAAGAAACTATAACACTATTTGTGCCTTGTTTCTTCTCTGTTGTATTATTTTTGGAGAGCAAAACAACTATAAAATTATACTATGGCAACGATTCATTTGACAAAAGAGCAATTCTTGAAGAGGATTGCCGATTATGAGGCCGTTCCAGGCCGTTTCGAGTTCTTGGGAGAGAAACCAGCTCTCATTGATTTTTATGCAGCATGGTGCGGGCCGTGCAGGATGCTCGCCCCTGTGCTTGAAGAGATTTCCGATGAATACAGCGGAAAAATTGATGTCTACAAGGTGAATGTTGAAGAAGAGGAGGAGCTTGCCTCCCTGTTCAATGTGCGTTCAATACCTACATTGGTGTTTATTCCCTTGAATGGAAAAATAGAGGTAGCGCAGGGAGCAATGGGCAAGCCTCAATTGAAGGGAGCGGTGGAAAGGGCGCTTCTTTCATAAAGAGGCTTCTCGTGAATAGCATCATGACGGCCGTCATGATGCTCATTTTTCTTTCCGGGTGCTGACAGTGCTCCATTTGTCCCAGCTGTAGCTGCGTTCAACTTGCTCTTCAATGTTATCGGGCAATCTGTAGAAGAAGTCAATTCCTGTGATGCTTTCCACGCTGTCAATGCTTATTGCGTGGCTTTGCAGCCTGTTCTTGCTGTCGGTGTTGTCAAAGTAGAACCCAATGCCGCTAAGGCCGTTGTCGTTCATGAGCAGCACCTTGTAGAATGCATCGGGAACGGTTACTTTGTTTTTGCCTATGCAACCCATGCCGTCACCCTCTTTGAAAACCGGGCCGGTTACAACAAGCAGCTTGCCGTACCGTCTGGCATTGTCGCGGGTAAAGTCTTCCAAAGATTTCCACTTGCCTCGGTTGAGACCGGGCGCTTGAGGCGAGATGTTTGAAAGGTAGAAACTCTCCCTCATCGCCTCTTTGCTCCATGCCATGTCTGCAGCCGGGGCAAGATGCCCTCTGTCCCATCCGCTTCTTGTGTAGTCCTTTGTGCTTGCCTGGTCTCCGCTTGCTAATGGGTCGGGTATAAAGCTTCCGTTGCGCGATTCCTTTCCCTGGAGTTCTTCTGCTGTAAGCTCATACGCAACCCAGTTGGGGTTCTTGTGCCGGGGGTTGTAGGAAACCGTGTAGCCAAGATGCTCTATGACCTGGCTTTTGACCTCCGGCGCAAGCTGTGGTATGGCAAGTTCAAGGGAGAGTTCGTACAGTTCTCCCTTTCCGCTGCCTGCATTGTTCTTGTTGCTTAATATTATGTAAGCAATAAGCAGCAGCGCTGCAAGGAACAGGAGCAGCACTAACTTGGATTTAAATCCGCTTTTCTTCTTTTTCCTGCGCTTTGCCATGAATGCGGTTATTTGCGGTTAAGCTTGCCGTCCTTTAATGTTACCTTGTAGCTTTTGCCCTTTTTGGTGTTGAATGCAAGGGTGCTGTCGCCGTAGCGCAGATTGCAGCGCTCTCCGCTCTTTGAGGTTATTACCGCCTCCTGCAGCTTGCCCTCTTTCCATGTTATTGCAACCTCGAATCCGCCCTTTGCGCAGATGCCTTTCACAGTGCCCTCTTCCCAAGCGTCGGGCAGTGCCGGCAGCAGATGTATGAATCCCATGTGGCTCTGCATGAGCATCTCTGTTATTCCGGCAGTACCGCCAAAGTTGCCGTCAATCTGGAACGGTGCGTGGGTGTCCCAAAGGTTGTCAAGCGTGCCGTTCTTCAGCAGGTTGCCGAAGAGGGTGTATGCGTGGTTGCCGTCGTGCAGGCGTGCCCACTGGTTGAGTTTCCAGCCCATGCTCCAGCCTGTAGCGCCGTCGCCGCGGTGAACAAGCACCACTTTGGATGCGTCGGCAAGCTTAGGAGTGGTAACAGGCGATATTGTGCGTCCCGGGTGTAGGCCGAACAGATGGTTAACATGGCGGTGCTGGTCCTTGGGGTCGTCAATGTCCTTGCTCCATTCCATGAGCTGTCCGTAGCGTCCAATCTGGTAGGGCGCAAGGTTGTCAAGCACATTCTGCCACTCCTTGCGCAGCTTGCTGTCAACGCCGAGTTCCTTGCTGGCGGCAATGGCGTCCAAGAGAATCTCGCGCGCAACACCGTGCACGAATGTAGCGCCCTGGTCAATAGGGCCGTGCTCGGGTGAGGTTGAGGGCGCAGCAGTGTATGTGCCGTCAGGTCTTTTCCATAGATAGTCGGTGGTGAAAATGGCGCTGCTCTTTATTATTTCGTAACCTATTTCTTTCAGGAACTTCTTGTCGCGTGTGTAGTCGTAGTAGTCCCATACATGGGTGGCGAGCCAAGGTCCGGCCATGGGGTTGAAGTTCCATGACATATCCTGGCTTATGAGCGGTGCAGTAAAGCCGAATATGTTGCCCGAAATGCTTGCTGTCCAGCCTCTTGCACCGAAGTATGATTTGGCTGTTACAGCGCCGGGCTTCATGAGCGTGCGTATGAAGTCCACTAACGGAAGCACGCATTCGCCGAGGTTCGTGGCGCATGCCGGCCAGTAGTTCATCTGCAGGTTGATGTTGTTGTGGTAGTCAACGCGCCAAGGGCCGTCCACGTTGTTGTGCCACATGCCCTGAAGATTCGCCGGGAGGTTGCCGGGGCGTGAGCTTGCTATGAGCAGATAGCGTCCGAACTGGAAATAGAGGCGCTCAAGGCCGTAGTCGGGCTTGCCTGTGCGGTAGCTTTTTAAACGCTTTGGAGTAGGAAGGTCTGCAACTCCGGGATACTCCAATGTCATAGGGGCATTGGGGTTGATGTCCAATTGCACCCTGTTGAATAGTGCGGAGTAATCGGCATAGTGCTCCTTGAACAGTTCATCGTATCCCTTTTTAACGGCATTTTTCATCCACCGGGCTGTTGTCTCGTCCGGGTTCACGCCAACGTATGTTTTCGGGTCGTTGAAATCTGGGTCAAAGTTTATCTTGTAGTCGGTGTCGGCTGTGACGTAAAAACATACCTCATCGGCACCGCTGATATGAATCTTGCCGTCGCTCAACGAATATGTACACTTTCCCTTTTCGGCGGCTTTCGCAACAGCCTTGATGTGCACTGTGTGCTGCATGCCGTTGTTGTCGAGCTTTGCCTTCCAAATGAATCCGTCGTAACTGTCGTGATACAATGTGCCTTCGGACACAGGGTTCGGGGCATAACTTAATGTCAGGTTCTGCATTCCCGGTTTGTTTGCACTGAACTTTATTACCAGCACGTTGGCGGGATATGAGACAAATGACTTGCGTTCATATTCAACTCCATCCTTAGTGTACTGCACCACGGCAAGTGCCGAATCCAATGAGAGTATGCGCTTGTAGTCGCCAAGACCCACCTTGCTGTGCCCGGTTTCAATGTATATCTCGCCCATTGTGGTGAAATTGCCGAAACGGAACGGTTTTTCGCCGTAGTATTCATACGATGCAGTGCTGTTGAAGTTCTCGCGTGTCAGTTTTGCAGCCTTTTCCTCGTCGCCGTCAAGAAAGGCCTGGCGTATCTCCTTGAGAAGATGTGCCGACTCCTTGTTTACGTTCCAATAGTATTCTGCACCCTTTTCTGTGTTCGGACCGCCTCGCCACAGTGTCTTTTCATTTAATGTGATGCGTTCGGCCTCCAGCGAACCCATTATATTTGCGCCGATGCTTCCGTTGCCAATGGGAAGCGACTGCGATTCCCACTCCTGGTCGGGATTATATGCTCCCTCTCCGGCCCATTCGGGTTTGTCGCGTCCAACCCACAGGTCGGGCCGCCCGCCGTACCAGATGCTGCGTCCGTTAAGTGTTGTGGGCTGGTCGAACCACACTGACAGCCCTTTCGTGTAATCATTCTGTGCCTGTATGCCCAAAGTGCATAAAAGCAAAAGTGCTAGGATGCTTCTTCTATTCATATCTGCAGATTTATATTTTTTGCGAATATATAATAATTTTTTGACAAATGCGATTTGCTATTTTTCTTCCTTGCTGTTGATGTGCTGTATGAGCCTTGCGACGTGCTGTCTGAAGCTTTGATTGTAGTCGCGCTCAATTCCGGCCTGCCCGGTGAGCTTCCTTATTGTCCCCTGGATGTCATCGACACGCTTCAGCGCGCCGCTGCCATCGGTGGCAATGCTGTATATTTCAATATCCTTGCTGCCGAGCTCTATGAAATATCCCCCTGCAATTGCTGTTCTTTTTACTGCTGCCATTCTACTATACAAGGAACATTATTACCAATTGTATTATAATCACTCTCAGGAACATGCACACAGGGTAGACTGTAGCGTATGCTACAGCCGGATTGTCCCCCTCTATTGTCTCGTTGGCATAGTTCAGTGCCATGGGGTTTGCCATTGAGCCGCATAATATTCCGGTTACAGAACCAAAATCGAGTTTCATCATCTTGAGCGCGCATATTCCAACAAGCACCACCGGGACAAAAGTAATAAGGAATCCGGCAATGAGCCAAAGCGCTCCCTCGGGGCGCATGATGGTCTCAAAGAACATTTTTCCCGAATCAAGCCCCAAGCAGGCAAGGTAGAGGGTGAGGCCAAGTGCGCGCAGCATCATATTTGCGCTTTGCGTGGTGTAGGTAACCATGTGCAGACGCGGGCCGAACGTGCCTATCAGTATGCCCACTATTATAGGGCCGCCGGCCAGTCCTAGCTTTACCGGAAGAGATATGCCGGGGAATGTGAACGGAATGCTGCCCACAATAAGTCCCAGCACAATTCCTATGAATACCGAAACCAGATTCGGCTCATTTAGGCTTTTTACGGCGTTGCCTAATATGCTTTCAACCCTTTTAATATCGGCAGCCTCGCCCACAACGGTAAGGCGGTCGCCAAGCTGCAGCACAAGGTCGGGCGTGGCAAGCAGCTGCACTCCTGAACGGTAGACACGGCTTATGTTTATGCCGTAACTGTTCCTTAATCTGAGTGACGAGAGTTTCTTGCCATTTATTTCGGGGCGTGTCACAAGAATCCTCTGCGAAATAAGTTCGCTGTCAATCTTGTTCCAGTCAATCTCGCTGCTGTTCCAGTCCTTCTCCTCCTGTTCTCCGAAAATGAGGCGAAGAGCCTCGCTCTCTTCGGGTTTTGTAATTACAAGCAGTATATCTCCCTGTGACAGCCTCCTGTCTGACATTGGTATTATGACATGCCCCTCGTGCCAAATGCGGGAGATTACAAAATGGTTGTGCGTGCTATGTGCAATCTCCTCAATTGTCTTGCCGAATATTCCGGGGTTTGTTACCTTGTAGCTTACTATGAACACATTCTTTTTGTGCTTGCTGTCGGGTTTTGGAAGGTCGTCTGCCTTAACAAAGCAGCGGCGGAGGAGAATGATGGCTGCAATAACTCCTACAACTCCCAGCGGATAGGCAAGGGCACAGCCAAGTGCTGCGCCGTCGGCATCAATCCCCATTTGCTTTAGTGTCTGCTGTGCCGCAGCCAGTGCCGGCGTGTTTGTGGTGGCGCCGCACAGGATGCCCGACATGTCTTCTATCCCAATATTGCAAATAAAGGCAATTGCTATCGCCATTGCAGTGCCTGTCAGCAATAGTCCCACTGATGGTGCTATAAGGCGTAATCCGTCCGACCTCATGGAACTGAAGAAACCCGGGCCTACCTGCAGGCCAAGCGCGTATACAAAGAGCACAAGACCGAAACTCTCGGCATAATATAGCATGTTGCTCTCTATTGTAAGTCCAAAATGTCCGGCAACAATTCCAATGAAGAATACAAAGGTAACTCCTAACGATATTCCCCAAAAGCGTATTTTGCCGGCCATTATGCCAATGGCGGATATTAGCGATAGCACTACAAGTGCCTGCAGCGACGAATGTTCAACAAATAATGTCTCCAAGAAACCCATATACAGTACTTTCTTCTAATGCAAAGGTAGTATGTTTTGCCGACAATATTATAAGAAGCCGCTTGATTTGTTTGAATTTATATCGTGCTGTTTGAAAAAAAAACTAACTTTACGGCAGTTAAACAGCTTTTAAACTTTATAGTCATGGAATGGCGGAACGGATTTATTTATAGAGCCGCATTTTGGAAAGGCGTGCTGGCTGTTATTGCACTATGCTGCATTATTTTAGTTGCAGGCGTTATTATGGAGTATGACGAGCGGCCTCTCAGCCAGCAGGCTGAGTTTGCGGAATATGTTGGCTTTGATTATGACAGCGAAGATGTTCCATTGCAGACGGCTGAAGACAGCACGGCGGTTGAAAGGATTGTTTTAGTAAAAAGCAAGGCTGATACCTGTCCTGCTTATACATTTGCGGATGAGCAGAATGATTTGGCCAAAAATTCTCAGCGCATCTCAAAGCTGGTGAATGATGAGAGCAGGGCGGCCCGTATAGATTATTTGATAAATGAACGCATTAGAAAGAGTGCCCGACAGCAGAATTACCGCAGTGTAAAACTTCCGCCATCACCTCCTCCTCTTCCAAGAAACAACTTTAACAATCTCAAAAGGTACGATGCCTTTGAAAATGTTTTTAAGGGGGCGCTTTCAATTTTCTTTCGAAGGTGGCTGTAATTTGCTTGGCTTTGCTTGCCTGGTGCTTTTCAGTGTTATGACCACAATTTCGCTGGGAACGCAGAAGCGAATTTTCTTTCGCGACGTCCCTATGCCGTTTGTTGTGATTACCGTAGTGCCGTTAGTGGTACGGTTCTCGCCTCTCAGGAAACGTCTGCCGTAAATAGTGTTCTTTACCGGCGTGTAAAGCCCTAACAGGCTCACTTGCCCTCCATGGGTGTGTCCCGAAAGTACAATGCCGGCTGTGGCTGACGTGCGTTCGGCGTAGTCGGGGGTGTGCGCAAGCACTATCATGAATTCATCGGGATTATATCCCTTTCCTGGCAGCGATTCAATGGCGGCGTTCTTGAAGCTGTCCTCAATGCCGGCAATAATTATATTGCTCTCTTTTCCGGGTATATTTGCGCAACTGTCACGAAGAAGGCAGATGCCGTGCCTTTTCATTGACTCAGCAATGAGGTGGCTGTTGCTCCTTTCATGGTTGCCGAGAACTGCATATATTCCATCATCGGGCGCTGTCGCTGACAAGGCCGAAAAGAGTGCGTCAATGGAGTCGTTGCTTGTTACATAGTCGCCGCCCAGCAGCAGTATGTTGGGGTTAATCTCCTTAATGTGTGAAACTAATTTGCGGAGTCTCTTTTCAGAAAAGAGGCTGGGGTAGTGGGTGTCCGATATAAAGGCAATGCTGTAATTGTCAAAATCGGCAGGAATTTTACTGTTCTCAATGGTGTAGTGCTTTGTCCGGCCTACCCCAGACGACGAGAGCGATGCGCATGACGAAAGCAGCAGCATTGCAGCTGCCAGAAATGTTATTATGCGCTTGCGCTTCATTGGCTATGCTTTTTCAATCAGAACGGTGGCGTATGCCGTAATGCCCTCCTTGCGCCCTTCAAAGCCAAGCCTTTCGGTTGTTGTAGCCTTGATTGATATGCAGTCCGGCTCAATCTCAAGGACGTCGGCAAGCACTTGCTGCATCTGCGGTATGTGCGGATTCAATTTTGGCGCCTGTGCGGCAATGGTTGAATCAATGTTGCCTATTGAGTAGCCTTTTTCCTTTAGAAGGTCGCGTGTGCGCCTAAGGAGTATCTTGCTGTCAATGTTGAGGAACTCGCCGGCTGTGTCGGGGAACTGATAGCCAATGTCCCGCAGATTTGCTGCGCCAAGCATTGCGTCGCAAATTGCATGTATGAGCACGTCGGCATCGGAGTGTCCGTCAAGTCCAAATTCATAAGGTATCTTTATTCCGCCTATCCAAAGTTCGCGGTTCTCGGCGAAGCGGTGTACATCAATTCCGAATCCTACTCTAATCATATTGGTGATGGCTTTTGTTTAACGTCTGCGGAACAGGTCTTTCAGACCGTCAAGGTCAAATGAGAGGGAGAAGCGCAGTGTCTGGTCGAGAGGGTTGCTCTGTGCTGTTGATATAAGGTATGCTGCATCAAGCGAGAATACGCTCATGCGGAATCCTGCGCCTACTGTGAAGTATTTGCGGTTGCCCTTATACTCGTTCTCATAGTGGTATCCTCCTCGTACCGAGAACTGCTGATTGTAGCAGTATTCGATACCAATGCCTCCGTATATCTCCTTTAGCTCCTCGCTGAACCCGCCGGGTGCGTCGCCAAATGACTTGAATATTCCCGAAATTGGGGAGATGTCATTGTAACCGTTGCTTTCAAGCCATGTCTGGTACTCTGAATAGTAGGAGTTATCGCCGGCTTCAATACCCTCTTCCTCAAGGAACTGGCTGTATGAGGGGCGGGTAGGCACCATCAGCTTGTTTATATCGGCGCTTATGGAGATTGTATTGTAGTCGTCAATGGGGAAAAGCAGCGATGCTCCCAAACGAAGGTTGGTGGGGATGAATTCATGTGTAGCACCGTCGTCGTACGAAATTTTTGTACCGATGTTTGATGCGTTGAGGCCAAGTCCCAACAGGCACTCCCTGTCGCCAATGGTAAGGTATTTATTGTAGTAAAGGGCAATATCTGCAGCAAATGCGTTGCCGGCCGACATGTCCTCTTCGTAGTTGTATTGCAGGTCACTGTGTATGTAGCGCAGGGCAATGGCCGCAGAGAAGGTCTCGGAGAGCATTCTTGAATAGGCAATGTCAAATGCCATCTCGTATGGCTTGATTGTCATCTCGTTCTCTACAAAGACCTCTCCCAAAGAGAAGTATGTAAGTGAAGCGCTCACAGCCGAATAGTCGCCTATGCGGTAGAAACCGGCAAGGTTTACAAGGTCAATGTCACTTACCAGCTGGCGCAGCCATGGGGTGTAGGACATTGAAACTCCTGCGCGGGCTATGTTGAAAGGGTACTTCGCCGGATTCCAGTATTGCGAGTTGACGTCAGGCTCTGTTGCAACGCCCACGTCGCCGAGTGAGCCGGCGCGCGCATCGGGGGCGATGGAGAGCGATGTTACACCTGTGTATACCGGATTAAACTGGTCCTTCTGTGCAAATGCAGGGAGTGACAGCATCACCAGTACAATAAGCAATATTCTGTTCTTTATCATGACAATCTTCTTTTATCGTTGTTTTACGTTGTATATATAAACTTAAAAAAGTGCTATTTATTGTTTACGACCACCACTTTAATTGTCTTTGTGGATGATTCGGCATTGTCCGATACTATGCATGCGCGCGCAAGATAAACTCCAGTCGGGAGTGTTTGCCCGCCTTGCGCTGTACCGTTCCACTCAAAGCGGAAGATGTTTCCGTCGCCGCTTCCTGCCTGCGTGCCGCGGTAAAGAATCTGCCCCTGCATGGTAAAGATTTCTACAGTAACCTCTAATTCGCTTTGCGGGCGGTTGTGGGTGACTTCGAAATATGTTGGAGTGCCTTGTATTACAGGCGATGAAGCGAGCCTCAGTCCCGAAATTCCCGGAGCAATGCCTGGGTTTACGATAAACATCACCTTCTTTACCGATGAATTGTTGTAAAGGTCCCAGGCGCGCAGCAGCAGAGTGTGCTCTCCTGCCTCAAGCTGCTTGAGCGGCATCATTACCTTTCCCCGCCTGTAGTCTCCTGTTTCGGGCGTAAAGGCCTGGTTTAGGTTATATGTGTGGCTTGGACTGTTGTCAATGATGGCAGTTATGTCGTGCCCGATTCCTGTTCCTATAGTGTTTATTCCGTTCTCGTCATATAGCTCCACCCAAAGGCATGGGGCTGAGTTTACCTCGTCTCCGTCAACAAAGTCGGGAGTGTTCAGATAGAGCGCTATTTCAGGGCCTTGTCCGTCGTTGGATGTCTCCTTGGCTGTACCGCCCACAGTGAAGTTGTCAAAGCGTCCCTGCGCGGAGCGTGTGCGGGCTGAGTCAACTGCAAAAAGGCTGAGCATTCCTTTTTCGTTGCTGTAGTTTATGTCCATGGGTATAGGGAAGGTTATTGTAAACCTGCCGTTTTTTATGGAATCGTTGCCCGAAAAGAGCCTCTTGTTGTATGCAGTGTAGGTGTGCTTGCCTAAGTTTGTATTGTCGCGTGTGTGCACCTCTTCGGCATTGTCAAAAAGGGTGGAATAGAGCGTGCCGTCAAAGTCATCCAGGATGTTCCCGCTTCTGTCCTCAACATGGCCTTCGATGGTGAGCATTCCCCCGGCTGATACTTGTGTCTCTGTTCCGGCTGCGGCGTTGTTGAACTTGTCAACTACAAGGCGGTGCTCAGGAAGTTTCAGGCGCAGTGCAGGGTCACCCAGAAGGATGAATTGAAGCTTGTTCTCGCTGGGGTCGCTTCCCAATGATATTACACTGCATTTTGAACGTCGCACTGCATCTCCTACGGCAAGTGTTTCTCCGCTCTTTAAAGGCGAGAGCAGTTCCCTCATGAATGCTTTGTTTATAACGGAGTTATAGCTTTGCATAACGGTGCGGGTGGTTGTGAAGAGACCAATCGCCGCGCCGTCGGGATTAAGAATTGCCGCCTCTGCAACAGAGTTGTTGCCCATGTCAAATGGTCCTATGTCGCACGATGCTGTCACCCAGAATGGAATGCGCGTAGATTTTACCGCAGCCATGTCAGCGGCTTTCCATGCCAATTCGTGCGAAAGCAGGTTTGTGCTTCCGTGTCCTGAATAGTTCATTATTAGACATCCCTTTTCCAGCCTGTCGTATATTGCCTGGGTTACGTCGGGGTAGCGCATGCCGATAGCGGCCCGCTCTCCGGCAAAATCGTCCCAGTATATTCTGTCTAAAATGTATGCAGGGGCATTTTTTTCTACTACAGATGCAATGCTGTCGGCATCCTTCATGTGCTGGTTGGGCATGGTCTTGTCACCGTCATCTCCAAGGAGAGTTATTATGTTTTGCCATTCTCCGGCGCTGCTGTTCCTCATGTATTCTATGGTTTTTGCAACGACGGCATTGGCTTCGGCTGCGGTCTGTGCCGGAATGCGGCCTATTCCAATATCAACCTTGTCCCGCAAATGGCTGCCTCCCTCGCTGTCGTCAAGGTATCCCATGTAATCCTCAAGTACATAGGAGTGTATGGCATCTACGGAATTCTTTGACTCGTAGCACAGAAGGTAGTCTTCCTGCTTGCGTCCGGGGAAAGTTATCAGGCGGTTGTCGTACCAGCTGTCGCCAAGCAGAAGCAGGTATTTTGGCGCCTCTTCGGGGGTGGATGCGCGGTCGTAGAGCATTTTCATCAGCCGGCGGTAGGCTGTAACGTCAGGCGTGCCCGATGAGAACTCATTGTAGATATGCTGCGCGTTGATTATCTCTACAGTGAGGCCATCGTAAAGCTTGTGCGCTTCTGCAAGCTGCTTGGCTGCATTCATGAATTTCCCGTTGGAAGGCACTATGATTACCATGTCGGTCTGCCCCAAGCCATGAAGGTTCTGGTTGGCAATCTCTCCGGCCTGTTCTACAGCCGGGAATGTTCCGTTTGCGTTAAAGACAACAAGCCTTGATGTTCTGCTTGCCGGAGCAACTACCTTGTAGGTGCTGCCTTCAAGCGTTCCTTTGAGTTCCTTTATTGCGGCAGGGTCGGTGACGTCCCATACATGTGTGCCGGAACTGCATCCGGCAATCTCAAACAGGGCGTATCCGCTTGCAGAATTTCCGCGGAAGTGTGTCTCCGAACCGCTTAGTTCAAGCTTGCGTGTGTAATTTATGCTTATGTAGTCAAGAAATCCTGTGGTGGAGTTGTCGGTCACATTGTGCGTGAGTGTTATTGTGGATTCCTCCTCAAGTCCTTCCCTTACAGTAAAGCTTTTTTCTGCAATTTTGCCGACTTCGCCCGAAACCGTTTTTGAGATGGTGAGGCTGCCTGCGTTTTTTCCGCCGGCTGCTACTGTTACGTTGCTGCTTGCCACGCCGTTTGTGGCGAACGAGAGTGTAAGTGTCCCGTTTCCGCCGACAATGCCCGGAGCGGCTATTTTGTAGCTTTTAGTGCGCCCTTGCGAATAGTCTTTGTCGTCGACAAGTACTCTTCCGTATGAGCAGAGGCTTTTTGCTTCATTTTCATAAAGGGCGTAGTCGGTAAATTCTGTGATTCTCTCGTTTGTTGTCGCCTCGTGGCTTGCTGCAGGGAGTGCTGCCGGTTCATCTTCGCTCTCTGTAAGGAAATAGTATCCCTTTGTGGAGTATACATTCTGCGAATGTGCGAACTTGCCCGAACTGTATTCCCATTTTACTGTTCCGTTAGCATAGAAAAGCATGTGCCCGCTCTCTCGCAGGAGGGGCACTTCGCACAGGTCGTCGATGAGAGTGTGAATGTCCTTTTCGGGCAGAATATGTCCTCCATAGCCGTAGAGGCGAACCTTTGCGGGATTGCTGAATCCCATTTTCTTCAGTTCCTTGTCGGTGATTTTGTGGATGCCGTCCTTTTCCACAGAGATGCGCACCCATTTGCCCGATGAAAGCACTGATTGTGCTGCATAGCGCTCAGCGCTGCTTCTTGAGGCTGCTTTTTGGGTCTTCGGCAACGGTTTCCTGCTAACAACTAACTTGTATGAGTTTATGCGGTAGTATTTGCCGTTGCGCATGACGATTGGAAGAAACGCCATGTCAAGCTGCGCCCTCTTTGCCTGTATTCCTATGTGGCACTCTACGACCGGTTCTTTGGGCAGCATGCCATGTTTTTCGGCAATGGAGTAGCGTGCAATCTCTTCCTTTGTCATTGGAATGTATTCAGGGTACTCAACATGTGCCGAATAACTGTATGAGTGATAATCCGCCGGGAGTGCGATAACGGAAGTGCAGACAGGGATAACCGTGTCGTGCTTCCCTGCCGGCCACTCTACATCGGTAAATTGTGCATGCGCTGCTGTTGCGCAGAGTGCCAGTAACAGTGTAAATATCTTGTTTATGTTCATATATGCTGTCATCTTACATGAAAATCAAGGACTTTTTCGTCGCCAATGAATCCTTTCAAGTGTGAGCCTATTGCAACGGGGCCGCTCCCGGCAGGTGTGCCGGTAAATATGAGGTCGCCGGTCTTGAGCGTGCAGAAACGGCTTATATATGCAATTATCTCGTCTACAGAGAAGAGCATCTGTGACGTGTTGGCGGTTTGCACAGTATTGTCGTTTATGGTAAGCGAGAAGGGGGTGTTCTTTATGTCGTAGTTCTCAATGGGGCGGAATTCGCCAAGAACGGCCGAACCGTCGAATCCCTTGCTCAGTTCCCATGGCTCTCCAGCCGCGATGAATGCGCGCTGCATCTCTCTTGCGGTGAAGTCTATTCCCACGGTAATAGCGTCGTAGTAGCGGTGGGCAAAGCGTGCAGGAATGCTCTTGCCGAGTTTGTTGATGCGCACTACAATTTCGGCCTCATAGTCTATCTGTCCCAGGAAATCGGGGACATAAAAGTGCTTGCCGTTCTTTATGATTGCAGAATCGGGCTTCATGAATATCATGGGCGCAGCTGGTTTCCCGGCTGTACCGTCAAATTCCATGGCGTGTTCTGCATAGTTCTTTCCTACCGCAATGATTTTCATTTATATATCGTTTGTTGCCGGCTCTCCTTCCAAGCCTTCTAAGCGGTTAAACATAAGTGACAAATGGGCGTATAGCGATGTGTTCTGCACCACAATGTTCTCGGGCACTTTTATGCGCAGAGGGGTGAAGTTCCATATAGCCTTGATGCCCCACACAACCATTTTGTCGGCTACCTCCTGTGCGCGGTCAATTGGCACTGTGAGTATGCCTATCTTCACATTGTGACGTCTCATTTTTGCTTCAAGCTCGTTGATGTGGTATACAGGTATTCCTGCTACATTGTGCCCTATGATGCGCGGGCTGGTGTCAAAAGCTGCAACCACCTCAAGGCCGAACTGCTTAAGTCCGGTATCGTTGAGCAGCGCGCTGCCCAAGCGGCCTGCTCCGAACAGAAATGCCTTGTGTATGCGTGTGAAGCCTAGGAAATTCTCAAGGACTTCGAGCAGATTGTCAATGTCGTATCCAACACGGGTGCGGCCTACGATGTTAACGCATGATAAATCCTTTGCTATTTGTGATGCAACAATGTTTGTCTCCTTTGACAGGCGGGTCGATGACACATACTGCTCGCCGCGCTGCTTGAGCAGACGGCATACCGAAAGATACCAAGGCAGGCGGCGCAGGGTAGGTTCGGGAACTTTTTCCATTCTATTTGTTGTGGACATAATCTCTAATCGCGCGTGCTATTGTTATATACTAACGTCACAAAAATAATGTTATTTTGTGAAGTCGTGAAATTTGTCATAAAAATATTGTATCTTAGCCTCCGTAACAGAAATGTATTGTGCAAGATGGCAACGAAGAAGAATGACTGGAAGGACAGGCTGAATGTGGTTTACTCTACTAATCCCGACTTTGTTTATTGTACCGGTGAAAAGGAGGAAAATGAGACGCTTCCCAAGCAACAGCAGAAACTCAGGGTGAGCATTGAAAAGAACCATCGCGGGGGCAAGACTGTAACATTGGTCCGCAATTTCATTGGCACAGATGACGATATGAAGGAACTTGGCAAGCTGCTGAAAGGAAAATGCGGCGCGGGAGGCAGTGTAAAGGACGGCGAAATTCTTGTTCAGGGCGATTTTAAGGAAAAAATCGTAGAATATTTAAAGAAAGAGGGATATACGCAGACAAAATAATTGCTTGCCGATGCAAGAAGTTTGCATACATTTTGTATCTTCGCATTCAGAAGTTGTTTAAATTTCTAAAAAGTATTTTCTTGATAGAAGCGGGTTTTGTTCATTTCGCGACATAAATTTAAACAGTTTCTCAGGAATAACCTAAAAACTATATATTATGGCAAATAAATCAGAACTATTGCTTGCTGCCGAACTTTTGAAAATCAAGGCGGTAAAATTGCAGCCCCAAGAACCTTTTACATGGGCATCGGGCTGGAAGTCACCTTTCTATTGCGACAACCGCAAGACACTCTCTTTCCCCGCATTGCGCACTCGTGTGAAACTGGGTCTTGCTAACCTCATTCTTGAGGAGTTCCCCGAGGCTGACACTGTTGCCGGTGTTGCTACCGGTGCTATTGCGCAGGGCGCTCTTGTTGCTGAGGAACTTGGCAAGCCTTTTGTGTATGTGCGTCCCAAGGCAAAGGACCATGGCCTGGGCAACCAGATTGAGGGCGATGTTCAGCCCGGTGCAAAGGTTGTGGTTATAGAGGACCTTGTATCTACAGGCTTGAGCAGCCTTAAGGCTGTTGACGCATTGCGTGCAGCCGGTGTTGAGGTTGTGGGCATGGTTGCATCGTTCACATACGGTTTCAATGTTGCAACTGAGGCTTTTGCCAAGGCCGGGGTAAAGCTCATCACGCTTACAAATTACGAGGCTGTGCTTGAGGCTGCAAAAGAGACCGGTTACATCACTGAGGACGTTATGCCTACTCTTCAGGAATGGCGTGCAAATCCATCGGAGTGGAGAAACGACCTTAAGTAATATTCTATGGAGACTGCCTTTACGCATCCGCAGCGCGGCATGCGCACAGCAGTCTCCTTTTTATTTACCTTAATTTAAAAAATATGAGCCAATACGAAAGCAGCGTTAAATGTATACCTTATCCCCAAGAGCGCGTGTATGCAAAATTAGAGGATTTGAATAACCTTGAGGCGCTTAAGGACAAATTGCCGGCCGACAAGGTGAAAGACTTGGCATATAGCCGTGATGAGGCATCGGTAAACGTGCCCCCGCTTGGAAATGTTACCGTGAGAATTGTTGAGCGCGAAGAACCTAAATGCATAAAGCTTGAGGCTGTGGGTTCGCCTATCCCGGCAAATCTTTGGGTGCAGATTATCCCTGACGGCGAAGAGGCTTCAAAGATGCGTGTGGTACTAAAGGCCGAAGTGAATTTTATGCTGAAAGCGATGGTGGATAAACCATTAAAGGATGGCGTTGAAAAGATAGCCGAGGCTCTGTCTATGATACACTATTGACCTATGGCAAAGAAACTCTGGGAAAAGAACTTTTCTGTTTCGCAAGAAATAGAGAACTTTACAGTGGGCAAGGATAGGGGACTTGACCTGTTTCTTGCACGCTACGATGTGCTGGGCTCACTTGCCCACTGCAAAATGCTCGAAAGCATCGGATTGCTTGCAAGTGAAGAGTGGCAGCTTCTAAGACAGGGATTGTGGGGTATATACTCTTCTGCTGCGGCCGGTACGTTCCGCATTGAGTCCGGTGTAGAAGATGTCCACTCCCAGGTGGAACTGATGCTCACCCGCAATCTTGGCGACATTGGCAAGAAGATTCACAGCGGGCGTTCGCGCAACGACCAGGTGTTGCTTGACCTTAAACTGTTTACACGCAGTGAATTGCAGGATGTATGCGAACTGGTAATGGGGCTGTTCAACGCCCTTGTCGGGCAGAGCGAGAAGCATAAGGACGTGCTTATGCCGGGTTACACGCACCTTCAGGTGGCAATGCCCTCTTCGTTCGGCCTTTGGTTCGGGGCGTATGCCGAGAGCCTTGCCGATGACATGCTCTTTCTGCAAGCGGCCTACAGAATGTGCAACAGAAATCCTCTTGGCTCAGCAGCCGGCTATGGCTCTTCATTCCCGCTGAACCGCGCAATGACCACGGAACTCCTTGGTTTCGACTCCATGAACTACAATGTAGTGTATGCCCAGATGGGACGCGGAAAGACTGAAAAAAACGTGGCATTTGCGCTTGCGAGCGTGGCGGGCACTCTTGCCAAGCTTGCCTATGATGCGTGCATGTTCAATTCCCAGAACTTCGGGTTTATAAAATTGCCCGCCGAATGCACCACCGGAAGCAGTATCATGCCGCACAAGAAGAACCCTGATGTTTTTGAGTTGCTGCGTGCCAAGTGCAACCGCATTCAGGCGCTTCCTAATGACATTCTGCTAATCATGAACAATCTGCCAAGCGGATATTTCCGTGACTTGCAGATTATAAAGGAACTCTTCCTGCCGGCTTTTGCCGAAGTCAAGGATTGTCTGGCAATGGCCATGTACATAATTGAGCGCATTGAGGTGAACAAGGAGATTCTTAACGACAGCCGCTACGATGCCATGTTCAGCGTAGAAGAGGTCAACCGCCTTGCAGCCGAAGGAATGCCGTTCCGCGATGCATACAAGAAAGTGGGGCTCGATATTGAATCCGGCAAATTTGTACCCTGCAAAGAGGTGCACCACACCCACGAAGGAAGCATAGGCAATTTGTGCAACAAGGAGGTTATTGCTTTCATGGAGAGCACCTTCTCAAGCATGGACTTTGAAAAGGCGCGCAGGGCCGAAAGAGCGCTGCTGCAAGAATAGGCGTTCGGGCATAAAAAACATTAAACGCGGCAGGCACAGGCAATAAAGCCCTGGCCGCTGCGTTTTTTCAAAAAAACAACGATGAAAAGAGCATTTTTTATATTGTTGGCATTCTCTGCATTTGCACTTTCAGGGTGCGATGACGAAAGCCCCTACTCAGGCTATCGCGTTAACTTCAGCTTTAACCCCAATCTGCACCCCTATAACCAAGCTCTCAGTCCCGGACAGTACATTTGCGTGCGCAAAGGAAGCAATATCGGCCAGTACAGGCTTACTGATGCGCTCGGCAACACCCAAACGGTAAATATCCCTGAATTCCAGTTGCAAAGCAGTCCATTCTACTATGGCCTTGGCGGGTTGATAATAGGCACCCCAATGGCGGCAGACAATGCCCTTTGGGCATTTGACTGGGCATGCCCCAATTGCGAGCAGGCGCGTTTCCGCTTGAACATTGACCGTGTGTTAGGACATGCATCATGCTCAAACTGCGGAGTGAAATTTGACCTCAACAGTGGCGGAATAGCAATTGATGGAAAATCGCGCCCCATGTGGCACTATAGAATATATCCATACAACGACGGCATGGTGGTGCAAAACTGACCGCACAATATGCAAATTCCACCCTCATAAACAACCCCGCATAAATAAAAATGTGCTGAAATAGGGGCGAGTAGTTTGTAAATTTGCCAAATTGTCCTATCTTTGCACCCGCTATCGTGTTGAAATTACAGCGTATGTAACGACACAAGCAAACATAAGGTCGCTCGAATGGTGGAATCGGTAGACACGAAGGACTTAAAATCCTTTGGCATTTAAACGCCGTGCGGGTTCAAGTCCCGCTTCGAGTACTTTTTAGAACGCTAATTACTTACTTTTTAAGTAGTTAGCGTT
>JAFXAR010000001.1 GCA_017516885.1 Bacteroidaceae bacterium | reverse complement strand
CCTTTCCTGCATTGAAAAAAAAATCAATGCGGGTACGTTGTACTGCTTGTCTGTATGGAATGCTGTCAAGGATCATCTTTGCTTGACCGGAAACGCGTTCGTTCCCGAAAGCGAGTGCAAAGGTATAACGATTTTTTGAACCGGCAAACAAAAGAGGGAATAATTTTCAAATATTTTTTCACCTTTTTTAAAGGTTGCTAATTTTCAACCACTTACAGAAAAGTATTTTTTCGCCACAAAAACACACCATTCCAAGAAACTGTTTTAATTTCTGAAAACACTTTCCGCTGCAATCAGAATGTCCAGTTATTTAAATGAATGGCAATATCTATTAAAACTGCTTATAACAACTTCTAATTTTCTAAAAATATTTAAATCATGTAAACGTGATACATTATATAATATATTTTGAGTAATTTTGCAGAGTTTTTCAAAAAAGGTATGCCCTACCCTTACATTTCAAAAAAGAATGAACAGTTTCATAAGATATACATACATCCTGCTTCTTTCCATCCTTGCCTGCTCAGTTTCGGCCCAAGAGCAGAATAGGATAAGGGTGCATGGCAGGATAACGGACGCCGCCACCAAAAAGCCATTGCCCTATGCTTCGGTAAGAATAAAGGGCACTTCAACAGGATGCACCAGCGATAACGATGGACACTTCTCGTTCTATGTAAATGCGCTAAAGGATACTATAATAGCAAGCAGCATAGGTTACACTGATAGTAAAATCGCGCTTTCGGGCAAGACGCGCATGCCTATAAAAATTTCGCTTGCACCCATTGACTACAAGCTGAGCGAGGTTACCATAAAGCCCAAGAAGGAGAAATACAAGAAGAAGGGCAATCCGGCGGTTATACTTGCAAGGGAAATGATTGCCCGGCGTGACGACAACGCACCCGAGAACAAGGATTTCTACAGCCGCGACAGGCACGAGAAACTAAACCTTGCACTCAACAACTTTAACACTGAGAACGAGAACCATTTCGGCAAGCAGTTTGCATTTCTTGAACAATACATGGACACTTCGCTAATTTCGGGCGAACCAATACTTCATATCTCAGCACGAGAACTCATCGCCACCGACTACCACAGAAAATCACCCGAAAGAAAGCGCCAGCATGTAAAGGGCAGAAAAAGACACGGCATTGACGACATGTTCTCAACCGGCGAAATAGAGGCCCTTTATGAGGAGACTTTCAAGGACGTTGACATCTTCAGGGACAACATTTCGCTTTTCGGCAACAAGTTCATGAGCCCTGTATCAAAATTAGGCCCTACATTCTATAAATATTACATAATGGACACTGTTGAGATTGGAAACGAGAGATGCGTTGACCTTGCATTTGCGCCATTCAACGTCGAATCTTTTGGATTTGTAGGACACATATACATAACCAACGACTCTACATTCTTCATAAAGTCAGTTGACATGACAGTCCCGCACGACATCAACATGAACTTTGTAGAGTACATGAACATAAAGCAGGACTTCAGCCGCCTGCCCGACGGCACACGCATATTAAATAAGGAGACACTTGTTGCAGAGCTCAAAGTCATAAACAGCCTGCACGGATTCTATGCCAAGCGCGAGGTGGCCTACGATAACTACAACTTTGAGAGCAATGAATTCGCAGAGATCATCCTCAACAGCCCATCGAGCGTTGTAGAGGACGACAACTCCATGAAAAAGGGCGAAGAGTTTTGGAACGCAAACCGCATTAACGAGGTTACCGCCAAGGAGCGCTCAGTTGAGCAGATGATGAAGGAACTGCGCAACAACCCCATATATTACTGGATTGAAAAGGGAGTTTCCTTCCTCTTTACAGGCTGGGTGCCAATAAGAGAAAATGAACCCCCGATTTTCTATGGTCCTGTAAACACAAGCGTAAGCTACAACGAACTTGAGGGGGTGCGTCTGCGCACAGGCGCTATGACCTCGGCTCATCTGAACCCCCATCTGTTCGGACGCTTCTTTGCAGCCTACGGCATTGGCGACCACCGATGGAAATACATGGGAGAGATAGAATACTCTTTCAACAAGAAAAAAGAGCACCCCAACGAATTCCCCATCCACTCGCTCAGAGCGCATTATGAGAGCGACATCTATCAATACGGACAGAACTATCTCTACACCAACAAGGACAACATGTTCCTCAGCCTCAAGCGCGAGAAGGACAACAAGATTGGCTACATGAAGAAGGCGGAATTCACATACACACGAGAGTTTTACAACAACTTCTCCTACTATGTAACCCTGCGCAACCGCATTGACATAGCCACCGACCTCATCCCATTTGAGCGCGCCTCTACCATTGACGGCAATACGACGCTGACAAATGTAAAGGACCTGAATCAGTCGGAAGTGGAGATTGGCCTGCGCTATGCACCTAACGAAAAGTTCATTCAGAGCAAATGGAACAGACACTCGATACTGCCTGAGCATCCGGTGTTCACCCTAAAGCACAGAGTGGGCATAAAGGGCGTGCTCGGAAGCGACCTCAACTACCACCATACAGAGGCAAGTTTTACAAAACGATTCTGGTTCTCGGCGTTTGGCTACACCGACTGCGTGATAAAGGCCGGCAAAGTGTGGAACAAAGTACCATTCCCGCTGCTCATAATCCCCAATGCCAACCTTTCATATACAATACAGAAAGAATCATACGCACTCATGAATGCAATGGAGTTCTTCAACGACGAGTATGCATCATGGGACCTCACATACTACATGAACGGACTGATTTTCAACAGAATTCCTTTGGTTAGAAAACTTAACTGGAGAGAGGTTATCACCTTTAAGGGAATGTTCGGCAACCTCAGCGACAAGAACAGGCCCGACCCGCTAAATACAGGCAGCCTGTTCAAACTGCCATACGAGAACGACAACTACCATTACATGAGTTCCACTCCATATATGGAGGTTGCATTCGGCATTGAGAACATATTCAGGATACTGCGCGTGGACTATGTGCGAAGGCTAACTTACACCGACATTCCGGGAATCAGCAAATGGGGAATAAGAATCCAGTTCCACATCCAGTTCTAAAAAAACTGTTTACCAGCCTGCTGCATCCCAGCCTGCTGCCGAATACCACTCTGTTGTAGAGAAATCGGCATTGAACTGAGAATGCGAGCTATACCTCTGCGGCATATACATGGAAAGCCCGCCGCCATTCACGCTGTCAAACGCAATGGCACTGCCGCGAATGGCTGAATACCAGCATTTTGAAGCCGCAACATACCTGACCGCAGAAGCAAATGCCAAATGCCACGCCTCATATTCATCTGCCGCAAGATATTTTGCCATGACAGCATTCATATCATAATAGGCCGGATATGTTTTAGAACCAGTGTACTTTCCGCCCGGCAGATATGAGAAAACATCAACATAATCGCGCTTTTTGTCCTTGTTAAAATATTTGTTCACATAGGAATATGTAACATCGGCCAGATGCTGCATTGAGGGTGCATGCACCGCCGAAAGAACAGCGCCCGCCGGCTCATTCTCATAGCCTTTGATATAAGCGTCAATTATACTTTCAGGACCTTCGGAATGGAAGAACTCAGGAATAACGGCAGAATACAGCGCGCCGTAAGCAGGAATCTCTGCCGGAGAGGCAATAATCCATTCTGCAGAGCTGCGGAGAGCGTAAGCCAGTTCGGCACACTGCATGAAACAAGCGTCAAACAGCAGCCTGTCCACCCTTGCCGGCAGCCTCTTCAGCAACGCAGCAAGCCCCTCCATCTCAATTGCCGCTGTAACATTGTTGCTGTACGAATTATTGCCATTATCAATACCTATGGAACGATGAGGAGATGTGCCAAGAGGAGCACGAAGCCACCCATCGCCATGCGACCAGAGCACAATATCAAGCCTCTCCGTGGGATAGTCTTTAAGAATATAATCAAGCAGTGCGCCAAGCGTTGCCGTATCGCTTGAACAGACATCATTGGAGAAAGGATGGTACACGGAACTTCCAGTATCGCCGTTGCTCATGTTGAAATAATGATGCAATGTTGGGAATGAGCTGTCGTCATTGTACACAAAAAGACGGCAATCTTCAGGCACCGCTGCAACCGCCTCCTCAATCTCAGCAATATCAAGCGAAGCATAATTGGCAAGGCTGTTCTCGGCCATCATATAAACAAGCAGAGTTCGGCGTGCCGTATCGCCTTTTTCAACAGTAACCGGAGTAACTTTCAAATAAACAGGGTCTTTGTCGCAAGAGACAAGAAATATGAGCAGAAGCGCAAAAGCCACCCCTGCCCTGGCGCAGCGTCCAAACATATCAGGGCTTCACAAATTTGAATTTGTCACCAAGATAGCGGACACTCTTTCCATGCTTCTCAACAAGGCGCTTCTTTATCTTGGCCTCTTTCTTTTCAAGTTTTGAACGCTTCTTTGAATAGTATATAACCGAAGTGCGCCCGGGCATATTCTCCTGGAAGTTCATATAATCCTTCAGTTCATACGCATAATACTGGCGATGCGCAAGGAAATCGGTTTTCTTGTCAATAACCGCACCTTCCACAGGCATTATCTCAGTAAAATAGACCACTGAATCGGACAACGAGAACGATGCGCCGAAAATATAAACCGTTTCATCCTTGTCGCCTTTAGCATACAAGCCTTCAGCAAATGCAAATATCGCAAAGAGTGCTATAAATAGAATTCTGTTCATATCAAAAAAAATTCAAGGCACAAGAGAGGCGCCTTTACCATATTCTGCGCAAATTTAAGAAGTTGTTTAAATTCCCACAAGATATTTTCTTATAAAAACCGCCTCTTTTACCATTTTTTATGTTTCAGGACATTAGTTTCTTTATTTTGTCGACTACTCAAGCGGCCGGTTCATGCAGGCGGCCATCAAAAGCAGCATCACATTTTAAGCAAATAAAGCAAAAAAGGGGGCAGCCCCACGGCCACCCCCAGCAAACAATTCTATAATTGCAGAATTTATCCTAAATATGATTTCAGCAGCTTGCTGCGCTGGTTTTGCTTAAGGCGGCGTATAGCCTTCTCCTTAATCTGGCGTACACGCTCGCGTGTAAGGCCAAAACGGTCACCAATCTCCTCAAGCGTCATCTCCTGCATGCCAATGCCAAAGAACATCTGTATAATCTCCTTCTCACGGTCGGTAAGCGTTGAGAGTGCACGGTCAATCTCTCTTGAGAGCGACTCATTTACCAGCAGATTATCGGCCATTGGAGAGTCGTCGTTCACAAGAACGTCAAGCAGACTGTTGTCCTCGCCATCAACAAAAGGAGCATCAACAGAAATATGCCTGCCCGACACCTTCAACGAATCAACCACCTTGTCAACAGGGAGGTCAAGCTGGTCGGCAAGCTCTTCGGCCGAAGGACGGCGCTCGTTCTCCTGCTCAAACTTGGAGAAAGCCTTGCTGATTTTGTTCAGCGAGCCAACCTGATTAAGCGGCAAACGCACAATACGCGCCTGTTCGGCAAGAGCCTGTAGAATTGACTGCCTAATCCACCATACTGCATAGCTGATGAACTTGAATCCCCTTGTTTCGTCAAATTTTTCTGCTGCCTTGATTAACCCGAGATTACCCTCGTTGATTAGGTCCGGTAAACTGAGACCCTGATTCTGATACTGTTTTGCAACAGAGACAACGAAACGCAGATTCGCCCTTGTCAATTTCTCAAGCGCCCTGCGGTCCCCTTTTCTGATTCGTTGTGCCAGCTCAACCTCTTCCTCAACTGTAATCAGCTCTTCACGGCCAATTTCCTGAAGGTACTTGTCAAGCGATGCGCTTTCACGATTAGTAATACTTTTTGTAATTTTTAACTGCCTCATTCTTGAAAGAATTTAGATTTGCGAAATTACTATTTATTTATTACAAATACAAATTTAGCACGTTAAAAGTTATAAAACGAAGGCATTGCCAGCAAATATATCATTTTTTAACGGAAAGTATACCGAGAGCAAACAAGTCCTGTCATCACGACAAACTAAAAAACTATTCGCTACAATCTGGACGCAAAATAAAAAGCAGTAAAAAAAGCCAGATACGGTATCCGTCATCAATAACATAAATGCCGGCATGCCAATAAAACTGTTACACCCATTAGAGGCAGATATTTCAGAAATACCACAATTTCAAATGTTAAATAACGTAAAAAACACAAATCACCAAATAGTTAATGACCACGCAAAGAGCAAAAAGGCATAGAAAAAACACTCAATACTGGCAATCGCCTTATATGTAATCGCAGCAAAATTTTGCAGTAAGCGGATTTATATTTATCTTCGCATTACAAATATCAAACTGCCGGCTAATGCACTTGCGGCATAAAAACATAAAATGCGATACACAGTTTGCCTGAAATGATTGAAAAACATATAATTCTTGATGGAATTGACCCTGTAGGCTTCTATGGAGCGAGGAATGCCAATCTGCAGATGCTCAAAAGGCTTTATTCAAAGCTGCGCATAGTGGCGCGTGACAACGTAATAAAGGTTTTGGGAGATGAAGAGGAGATTGAGCGCTTTGAAAAGGCCGTAGAACTCCTTGTTGAATACTGCAACAAATACAACAGCCTTAACGAGGAGGCCATAATTGACGCTGTCAACGGCAAGAAGAGAGACAAGGGCAGCGACAGCAACGTAATTGTCTACAACATCAACGGCCGGCCAATATATCCACGTTCAGAAAACCAGTGCCGCCTTGTGGAGGCATTCGGCAAAAACGACATGATTTTCGCTGTTGGCCCGGCCGGGACTGGAAAAACCTACACAGCGATAGCGCTTGCCGTAAGAGCGCTCAAGAACCGCGAAATAAGGAAAATAATACTCAGCCGTCCCGCCGTAGAAGCAGGCGAAAAGCTCGGTTTTCTGCCGGGAGACATGCGCGACAAAATCGACCCCTACCTTCAGCCCCTTTACGATGCGCTTGAAGATATGATACCTCTTGCCAAGCTTAAGGAGCACATGGACGGCAACGTAATACAGATAGCGCCGCTCGCATTTATGCGAGGCCGCACCCTGAACGATGCAATAGTAATCCTTGACGAAGCGCAGAACACCACAGCACAGCAGATAAAGATGTTCCTCACCCGAATGGGTTCGAACACCAAAATGATAATCACAGGCGACCTCACACAGATTGATCTGCCTCAGAACCAGAATTCAGGCCTCGTTCACGCCCTCAAGGTTCTTGACGGCGTTCCCGGCATAGGATTCGTGCGGCTCGACAAGAAGGACATTGTGCGCCACAGGCTTGTAACCCGCATTGTAGAAGCCTACGAAAAGCACGAAAAGCAGACGGCCGCCGCCAAAGAGGAGAAAGAGAACAATAAATAACTAAAAACATACATACAATATGGCAAAAGCATTAACAAACACAGACTTCAGCTTCAAGAACCAGAAAAACGTATATCACGGCAAGGTACGCGACGTATACACAGTAGGCGATGACAAATTGGTAATGGTTGCAACCGACCGCATTTCGGCATTTGACGTAGTGCTGCCCAAAGGCATACCCTTCAAGGGGCAAATGCTCAACCAGATTGCAGCAAAGTTCCTTGACGCAACAGCCGACATCGTTCCCAACTGGAAACTGGCGACACCCGACCCAATGGTTACCGTTGGCGTCATGTGCGAAGGTTTCCCTGTGGAGATGATTGTCCGCGGATACCTCTGCGGTTCAGCATGGCGCGCCTATAAGAGCGGAGTGCGCGAGATTTGCGGTGTAAAGCTGCCCGAAGGGATGAAAGAGAACCAGAAGTTCCCCGAACCAATAATAACACCCACCACCAAGGCCGAAATTGGCGAGCACGACGCCGACATCTCAAAAGAGGAGATTCTTGCACAAGGCCTCGCCACCCCCGAAGAATACGCACTCCTTGAGAAGTACACGCTTGCCCTGTTCCAGCGCGGTACAGAAATTGCAGCAAAGCGCGGCCTGATACTCGTTGACACAAAATACGAGTTCGGAAAGCACAACGGCACAATATACCTAATGGACGAAATCCACACCCCCGACAGCAGCCGATACTTCTATTCCGAAGGCTATCAGGAGAAATTTGAGAAGGGAGAGCCTCAGAAACAGCTCTCAAAGGAATTCGTGCGCGAATGGCTCATGGAGAATGGATTCCAGGGCAAGGAAGGCCAGCAAGTTCCCGAAATGACCGACGAGATTGTAGAGAGCATAAGCAACCGCTACATTGAACTCTACGAAAACATTACCGGCGAGAAATTCGTAAAAGAGGAATGCGACGAAATAGCCTCACGCATTGAGAGCAACGTGAAGGCATATTTGGGATAAGCAAACGAACATGAAGAAATTCGGCATTATAGGCTATCCGCTTGCACAATCGGCAAGTCCGGCATTCTTCAACGCAAAGTTCGCCAATGAAGGCATTGACGCCCAATATATCCCTTTTGAGATTGAAGGCATTGAAGAACTGCCACGCATAATTGAAGAGCACCCCGAACTGACAGGATTCAACGTCACCATCCCCCACAAAATTGCAGTAATGCAATATCTTGACGGCATGAGCGACGAGGCAAAAGGTATAAACGCCGTAAATGTAGTAAAGGTAACCCGCGATGCCGCCGGCAAGGCGCACCTATGGGGATACAACAGCGATGTCATTGGCTTTTCTCAGTCAATAAGTCCATTTTTAGAGGAATGGCACAAGAAAGCGCTCGTTCTTGGAACAGGAGGAGCATCAAAGGCCATTGTGTACGCACTGGAGCAATTGGGCATAGAATGCCGGTTAGTATCGCGTAAAGCAAACGGAAATGCCATTGCATACGAAGAGATTACAGCAGAAATAATGGACAGTCACAAAGTCATCGTAAACTGCACTCCATTGGGAATGATTGGACACGGTGTCGATAAATGCCCCGACATCCCCTACTCTCTTGTCACCGGCAAGCACCTGCTCTACGACATTGTTTACAACCCCGAAGAGACACTCTTCCTGCAGAAAGGCGCAGCGCAAGGCGCAAAAACAAAAAGCGGCTACGAAATGTGGTATCTGCAGGCACTCGCCTCATGGGAAATTTGGAGCAAATGAAAAAGCGCAGCCTAGGCTGCGCTTTTTCATTTGCTCACTGCAAGAAGATGCTTTCTAAAAAGATTACACCTTCAGGAAAATCCCTTTCTTATACATATATCGCAGTATAAGGAACACTATCAAGCTGTTGCAGGCTGTAAGCAGCACCGGATGCACCGCACAATGGAACAGCGATTCAACAATTCCACGGAAATTCATCATCTCGCCAATGAGATAAGCCGTTATTGCGTTGCAACCGTAATAAAGCAGCCATCCCCACCCTTTCGTGTGCCCTTTAACATCAATCCACCAATAGAACAGAGCAAGCAGCAGATAACACCAGCCGGCACTGCAAAGCACCATGCTTGCACTCCATATCCTTTTTATTACCGGTTGGAACATACCAAAGAGGTATCCCGCAGCCAACAGCACAACTGCCATGACAAACAGTTTTTTGGCAGTTGCAACACGGTTCTCGTTGCCGCTTTTTGCAAGATGTCCTGCAAAACTGCCAAGTGCCACAGTGCAGCAGAATGTCAGGCTGCTCCAAATCCAAGTATAGTCGTACCAATCGGCAAACAGAACCGCGCCGTCGGCTGCCACCATACTGCCATCGCGGAAACGGCCAAGCAATTCCTTGTCAACGACAGAAGCAAAGTTGCCTTGTGGTGTCCAATCGCCCCAAAGATGCATAGGAACAGAATATATGAGCAGCAAAGCGGCTATAATAACCAACTGATACCTTGGCTTAATATAAAGCACTAAAGGGGCAGCCATAAGATAACCCACAGCAATTGCCTGGAGAGTATTGCTGTAGACATATACCCTGTCAAGGTCAACTGCAAGAAGATTGCCCTGCACAACCATTCCAAGCAGGAACAGCAAAATAAAGCGTTTGACGATACGCGCCCAAACTTTGCCATTGCCATTATTTGTACGGTATTTAGGCAGAGAATACGGCATTGTAACGCCTGACATAAAGAGGAACAGCGGCATAACAAGATCCCATACACGCAACCCCTCCCATTCCGCATGGTCAAGCTGATAGAGCAATGTATCATTCAGCGCAGGAATGTCAAGTTCAACAAGCAAATGGCGCAATACCGGCTGCAATCCCACAAGAAGCATGAGGTCAAGGCCGCGCAGCACATCAAGCGACAGCAGCCTTCCGTTGTTTTTGTTCATATTGTGTTTTTTAAGCAGAAGGGGACGAATAATCGCCCCCTTCAATGTTTTCATTTGCCATTGGCGTGTTTTTTGTATTCGCGGCCCACGCGGCGTGACCATTGCCACGCTGCGCGTGACCAACCGCTAAAAAACCCGCCGATAGCAAAAAGTTACTTTACAAGTACCTTTTTGCCATTGACAATGTAAAGGCCTGGAGCTGTAATCTGCTCAATCTTGCGACCCTGAAGGTCGTAGATACCCTTCACATTGGCATTTTCTGCATTTACACTCTCAATGCCAGTAGTATATTCCACCTTAAGCATCACGTCGATAATCTGGCCGCCGTTTGCCTTGAAGTCGCCGAACTTACCGTCAGCATCACCGGCCGGGTCAATGTTGCTCCAGTCCTGCTTGATACGCATACGGTATGTGCCGACAGTTTCAGGTGCATTGAATGCAGGAACTGCAGGTGTGTTACGGTCACCGCCGGTAATCACTGTTCCTTTGCTGTTCCAACCACTTTCATCGCTATCACTATTGTTATTGTAGAATGAGTATGCTACAAGGTCCTCAGCAGGTGCCCAGCTGCTTCCCTCGGCAATGCTTGCAGTAAAGCCGTCACCGTCAAAGTCAATGAACACATACTGATGAATCCAAGTACCACCCTTGTCAAATGTCACTGTAAGTTCCTCGCCGGCCTGTACTGTAAATGTTGCAACAGCTGTAGCATCAGTATAGTCCTGTGTCTGCTCCTGAGATGTAAGGGTGTAGCTATTTGTACCTGATGCACCAGTGAGTGTTATACCGCGAATTACACGGCCTGTATTTGTTCTTGTACCGTTGTTTGTAGGAGTATAGTCTACCGGTGGCTCGCCAACTTCAAACGCAAACTCGCCAGAGAATGCATCGCCGTTGCTCTTGCGTGTGATAAGGCCCTCAGGGATTACAAGCGTATATTCTCCCTCTTCTGTAATTGTCTGCTCAAGAGTAACTGTGAGCACCTTGCCATTGGTAACATAGTTAGAGATGCCACTTGCAATATTGTTGCCCTTCTTGAACTTCATGACAGTCATTGCCCACTGGTCGAACTCGCCTGCAACCTCACTGTTGAAAGTGATAGTAATATCCTTTATTTCGCGTACTATGCTTGCTGGCTCAACGCTTACAGCCTCAAGAGCCTCAGGAACTATTACAGTGAATGCAAATTCGCCTGAGAAAGCCCTGCCGTCGCTCTTGCGTGTGATAAGGCCCTCAGGAATAACGAGTGTGTACTCGCCCGGGGTGTTCACCTTAGTAGCCAAAGTAACTGTTAGCACATTGCCATTCACAACATAGTTAGAGATTCCGCTTGCAACATTGTTGCCCTGCTTGAACTTCATGACAGTCATTGCCCACTGGTCGAATTCGCCTGCAGCCTCACTATTGAAAGTAAGAGTAATCTCCTCTATTGCCTCAACGCCTGCATTCGGTGTTGTAGCAATAACCTCAAAAGGAACCTGTGCTGGGTCGGCATTCACACCGTCGAATGCAAATACAGTGCTGCCCGGGAGAGTTACTGTCAGCTGCTGGTCAACATCAATAGCTACGCCCTCGGTCAAACCCTGAAGAGCATCCTGTACATTGAAAGACTTTGTAAGGATGAAAGCGCCAGTGATGTTCGCAGGAATCTCAAGAGCCTCACGCAGTGTAAAGGTATATGTCTGAGCACTGTTGCCGCCGTTGCGGAGAGCAAGTGTTGCCTTTGCACCGTTCCAAGAAGCCCAGCCGTAAACCTCGGCGCTTGAGCCGTTCCAAGGATTGCCGCCTACCCAGTGAGCATCGGGCAATACATCGGCATTCCTCTTTTGCCATGCAACACACTCTGCTACGTCTTCCCAAAGCTTGCCGTCATTGATTGTGTTCATAAGATTGCAGTTGGTGTAAAGCTCTACAATTCCCGAACCGCAAACGAATGCGCAACGGAGCTCGCGGAGAACAGCATTGTAGTCTCTTGAATCGCCCGCTGGAGGACCATCCTCAGAAAGAATAAATCCGTGGGTCATCAATGTATTGATTGGGCAGATTGGAGAGTTCTGTACATAGTTCTGATATACAAGACGGTCACGGTATGTAATCCAGTTCTCACGGTTGATGGTGTTGTTACCGATGCGGTCGTGGTCGTTCTCCTGACGCCATGTAGCATCAGAAATCTGATACCAGAACGGAGAAGCCCAAGTTCCTACTGTAGTGTTGAAGAATATATCCTCGCGCATATTCTCGCGAACATACTGCTCAAGACGGATAATACCTTCGGCATTCTCGTTACCTGTGTCGCCATTGTCGGGGCCTACAGCCGAGAACTGGCCTGAAATACCGTCGAACTTGAAGAATACATAGTTGTCAGTCTCACGGTTGAAGCCTTCAACGCCGTCCTGCTGGCATACAAGGTTGTTTGCTGCAGCAAGGTATGCCTCATAGTAAGCAGGGTTAGAGAGCTGCATGCCACCCTTGTCGCTCCAATACTGGCGACGGTAGTTACCGCTCTGGCCATAACCGCCTACAGGGCCCAGCCATGCGCCGATACCGGCGTTCATCTCCTTGGCCAAAATAGACATGTCGCGCATCTCATTGGGGAAACCGCTGTGGAATGTCCAAGGACCGTAGTTGTCCCAGCCGTCATCGATTACAAAGGCTGCAATGCCTTCGCCGTACTTGTCAAAGTACTTCTCCTTCCACTGTCTCATTACACCAAGAATATCCTCGGCTGTAAAGTTTTTATGCTCGCTGCCTGGAGCCGCATTATTGCGGTTGATGTTAAGTTCGTACCAGCTGTTGTAGTGCGGGAATGTTCTCCAGGGCACTGCACGCTCGCGCTCGCTGTATGCAAGGAATGAACGGCGCTTCTGTGTCTCGCGAATGTTTGCCTTATTCTGTGTACCGTCCTGTGCTACAAGACCTACGACAGCAGCCACCTTCCATGTATCGCCGGCAGCAAGTGTTGTGTTACGGCTCCAAAGTCCCTGAATGCCTACGATAGCAGTGTTTACAACTACACCCTCCTTGGCTGTATATATATCAACAGTCATTGTACTTGAAGCATCGATAGATTCAGTCTTGTTCTCAACAAACACGCGTACAGCAAATGTACCATCGTATGGAGCCACAAATGTAAATGTATTGTTGCTGTGCTGGCCACCTGAATAGCCGCTGTGGTAATCAACAGCTGCAATATCACCGTTAGCATCAAGCAAGATAGCGCCGCCGAAGTTCAGACGGTGACTGCCGGATGTGTACTTCACAAGTATTGAAACCTTCTGGCCCTCCTTCAAGGCAACATTCTCCATATCATATGCGTAGACATTAGGATAGTTTGCACCGGTAGCCTCCTCTACGCGCTTTGGAACATCAGCTGCAGCAACCTGTGTCCAAGAAGATGCAGTGAGAGAAGCAGTCTTTGTTTCGGCAAGATTCCAAGCATCCTCTTCGCCTGAAGCCTCGCCAACAGTGTTGTATGCAGTAGGAGTCTCAAGACCGGCAAATATCTTGTCGCTCATGAGCACTGCACCGCGTGTATTGCCCACAACCTTTGGAGCTGAGCCGGCTGCTTCTGTGTCAACATTGTAAATCATTGGTATTACGTTGTACATGTCAACATCATTAACGCCTGTGAGTTCCATCTCGGTACGCAGGTAGTGGCTGCCGTCGCGCAATACAGCACGCCAAACAATCTCAATCTTTGTCTCCTTGTATGTATACTCATAGTTTGCAACGAGCTGAACACCGTTGAAGTGCTCTGCACCGCCGATAGCTGATGCATTTGCTGCAAGTGTCTCAGTATTAACGCTCTTGAGTGTCATTGCCGAAGCTGGAACATTGTCACCGCTGCCGAAAGCCACGGTGAAAGGTTCAGTACCGGCAACCAGGTCCATAGCCTTTGAGCCTGCGAAGTAGAGGGCATTGCCCACCTTCATGTAGCTTGCAGCAAGCACGTTGTTGCTGAGTGTGTAGACACCCTCAACCTCGTCTATCTTTGCTGCGCCGACCTCATCCTGCTGTTTTGGATAAACCCATGCATTTGCATAAGTATCGCAATCGGGCTGCTGAGGAAGTGTTGCCACATTGACAGTGATTGTCTTATTCACATCGTCAACAGAAATTACCGCGAACTTTCCCTCTTCTACAGTCACCGATGCCCTGCTCTTGTCAAATGAGCCCTCCACGGTAATTGTAGAGCCGTTTTCATAGGTCTCGCCATCAATTGTAAATGATACGCCTTCGGGAACATAAATCGAATAGACGCTCTCTTCAATGACAACCTCGACAAATGTGTAACGGCTGCCTGCATCTTTTGCGCCGTCATCCTGCCAAAGACCGAGGGTAATGCCTGCATTTGCACCCGCGCCCTGATACCAGTTCAGATACTTGCCTGCGACACCTGTAGTGTTGTAGGGAGCAATCTGGTAATTGTCTCCGGAATAGTTATTCACGTTGAAGTATGCACCCTCAACCTGCGTATCAGAGAGAATTACGAAGCCCTTGCCGTTGTTATAGCTTGCGGCCTTCTCGTAACCGAGCCACTGTTTTGCACTGTGGCTGTAGATGTAGTACGCACCCTCGACGCCGTCTACCGCGTAGAAAGCGAAGAGACCGTTCTCATCTGTCGCCGGTGCGGTAGTAGGGCCTGCATAGACGCCGTTACCGCTCACCATTGTGTAGACATGCTCCGGCTTGCCTTCAGAAGGCAATGTCACTGAAGCAGTCAACTTGTCGGCGTATGCCTGCGTCGATAGACACAGCGCTGCCAACACTAAAGAGAAAAATTTCTTCATAGGTTAAACATTTATGATTAGTAAAATAATAACATCCAGCCTGAAAGTTGCAACAATCTTATTGACAAGCCATTGACAACGCTCCGGCCATACTCCGCCCCCTTTTTCGGCAAACGAACAATCCTGGCAGAACATACGTTGACATTCTGCAAGCAAGCAGCATGGCAAAAAAAATCGTGGACAACTTAGCATTATCCACTGATGAGGTCTTGGCGTTACCTGAAAGAAAGATAAGCAAGTTGCCCACGCTACGAAGCGTGGACATCAACTTTGCTACTATTCTTTCTTTGATTTAACCGCCAAGTTTGACAAAGCAATGCTTTGCCGGAGCAAAATGCTCCCATCAGTAAGATAGTAAAGCTAATGCACTTTATAATCGTATGTCTTACGCACAAAATGCGTAACTTTTGCAAATCTACATAAAATAACTAAATTTAATATTAGCAAAAATATTAAAATTTGCGTCCGCGGAACAAATTAACGCAAATTAACACAACCAGGATTCACAAAAAGCCGTTTCCAATTCAACCTGAAGCTGCTACTCCAGTTCAGGTATCATAGCAATGCGCATTGTATGGACCATACAATGCGCATTGCTATGATACTATAGACAGATACATATACCCTGTATCAGTCCTCCTTAATGTCCGGTATATTAGTGAAGTCGCCGCGGACAATCTTGAAATCGGGGTGAACACCGGCGAATGCATTGTCGGCAATCTCGACACCTACGGGAACATAAGCAACCCTCAAGTTCGGGCACTGCTCAAAAGCCCATGCTTCAATGTTTTTTGTACCGGGAGCCACTATTGCAACCTCAACGCCATTGTGTCTGTAAACAGTGTTTTTCTCTATAGTTTTCATTGGCAACAATTCAATGCACTTAATGGCAGCGGGAATGTAGAGCAGCTGCATTTCATTTTCATTCTTGCGATAGACGATGCCAAGATTGCTTGCAAAAACGGTATTTTCAGGGTCTACATGAACATATTCAACATTTGGAGCATTGTAGAAAAGCCCCATGTAATTATCGCCCAAAGTGGTGATGTTCTTTCCTATAAAGAGTTCTTTAATTGAAGGAGAAATGGGAACTGTTGGACTTAGAGAAGAAATCTGGTAACCGTTCACACTGAAAGGCACGGTAAACTGTTCTTCACTGCTTGTTATGTTGCAAATGTTAAGGCTGCCTCCGTTGTAGTCAAACCAGCAGCCATTTTCTCTATAAAGCACAATGTCAAGCGACATTGGAATCAGATGCGAGAAAGAGCTATACAATCTATACCCCCACGGACCGCCGGTATTCGTCGGGTCGGCAGCATACCATTTGCCGTCACAGCAGGCATAGTTCCATGCGTGTCCGCCAATAGGGTTCAATATACCGTTGCATACCATTGACGGGATACTCTGGCTATGCAACATAATAAACAACAGGTTGGCATAACCTTGGCAGACGCCTTTGCGGCTTTTGAACACAGAATAAGGGTCGTTATCAACATAATCGTATTCAATGTTTGCACTCACCCATTTAAAACATACATCAAAAGCCTCCTTTTGCGTTGCACAGTCCTTAACAAGCTCATCGGTAAAAGCCTTGATTTCGTCATACTGTTCCTTGGTAATATCTGCACGGCCAAGCGTATCAGTAACGGCATTAGCATCAGCCACCTTGCTCAAAAGCCTCGCGACCTTTTCGTTGGGAGAATAACTTGAAAGAGAAACTGCCCCGTCATCCTCTGGGAAAAGCGAACGTGTTTCATCTTCTACGACAGGCTGCCCGCCTGCGGGACTCTCAAAATTCAAGTCATCTTCACTGCACGATGCAAAAGATATTGCAGCAGCAATGAACGGCAGAAGTAAAATTCTTTTTTTCATAATCGTTTATTAAAATGTTATTCTTAGTATGTTATTATCTTTATAATGAGTGCCGGCAGGAGCTTTTCACTCAATGCTCTGCTGCACCTCCTCTACTCCCTCAATCTGGGAGATATTATTGATTACCGTCTGCAGTTCATTTGAGGAGTGCACACGGAATACCAGGGTACAATTTACAATTTCGTCGTTTGTTGTGGAATTTATATCGGTAAGCGACAGTTGCAGTTTGTTGGTTATACAATCAACAAGGTCAACAAGCAAATGATAGCGGTCTACCGCAACTATGTTAATTCTCACCGGATAGAGAAAATCCTTGTCCTCGTCAAAGTTCACAGCAACAATATCATCGCCCCGCTGCGAAGCCAAACGAATTGCCGCCTTGCAGTCGCGGCGGTGAATGGCAATAGTTCCATCGGGTTCCTTGAAACCTATCACCTCGTCACCGGGCAAGGGACGGCACTGCTCGCAACGCACATACTCTATGCTCCTCTGCTTGTTCAGGAAACTATTGATGTGCGACTTTGCCTTGAATGTGGAAACATGCAAAAGCCAGTCGCTCTTGGGCTGTATGCCGGCGTTGCTCACAATCTGCACCACATCGCCGCGCTCCAGTTCTGTTTTCATTGATGCCAGCTGGCCGTTTATGCGGGCATATTGCGCATGAATGCCAAGTTCGCTGTGAATTTCAAAGGCAAAGTCGAGTGCAGTAGCCCCTTTGGGAAGAATGATCTCCTTGCCTTCGGGAGTGTATACACTTATGTCATCGTTGTAGAACGACGATGTAACGCCATCCATGTACTCCACCTCCTTGCCACGGGTTGCCATCTCCTGAAGCACATGCTTGAATTTTTCAAGCCAGTTGGTAATGTTTGTTTCAGTGCTTTCGGCAATACATCCGAACTGCGATTTCCTAATCATGCGTTCCGATGAAATGTGAACCTCTTCCCAAGTGCCTTGCGGTGTGAGCAGCTTCACATGATAGCTCTGGTATCCGTTTTCCTTAGGCGAATCAATGAAATTGACCACGCTGCCGGGTTTCTCCTTGAAACGGTCGGTAAGGATTGAGTATATCTTAAGGCTCATATCCTTTTCGGAGTAGTCATGGGTATTGGGGTAGATTATTCGTATGTAATATTTGCCCTCGACATGGTTGAAATCGCATCCGCGGGCGTGCATCTTGCGCCATGCGCTGTAAGGTCCGCGCGAGTATATTTCGGTACGCGCCATGAGAATATCGTTATTCTCGAGCAGGCGCTCTATTTCAAACATAAAGGACTTGAGGCCCTTCTCGCGTTCCTTGAGATCCTTATCCAGTTCGCTCTCAATAAAGGCATATTCGCGCGGGCAGCGGTAACGGAAAGAGAGATTCTCCATTTCGCGCTTAATGTAATAGAGGCCAAGGCGATGAGCCAGGGGAGCATAGAAATAGTCGGTTTCTCCGGCAATCTTCATCTGCTTGTCGGGACGCATGCTGCTCAGAGTGCGCATATTGTGCAGACGGTCGGACAATTTAATAAGGAGTGCCCGAATGTCATAGTGCAGAGAATTGAGCATCTGCTTGTAATTGTCAATCTGGCTTGAATACGCCGCCGTGCTCTTCTTCTTTTTCTTAGTAACCACATTCACAAGGAACGCCACATCGTCGCCGAAGCGTTCGGCAATATCCTCAACAGTGTATGGAGTGTCTTCCACTACATCGTGCAGAAAGGCCGCGATAATTGGATTAGCGCCCAGCCTCAGCTCCTCTGCGACAATCTTTGCCACAGCAACTGGATGCATAATATATGGTTCGCCCGATTTCCTGCGCTGCTCCATGTGAGCCTCACGCGCCAGCAAATAAGCATTGTTGATACGTTCAATGTCTTCGGACGAAAGGCGTCTTGCAAGACGTCCAAGAAGTTCCGCGACCTCAAGGTCAATTTTTTTGTACTCCATAGTATATCTCTGCTAATTTATAGAACCCACCTTATGCAAGTTACAAACAATTGGCAAAAATGGTAAAAAAACTGTAATGTTCAAATTCTTTTCTGTACATTTTTACGCTTAAAATGAAAAAAAATGCATCAGTTGCCGAACAGTTCCGCAGAATTGCCGAATTCGCATAAATTGGAACAATTTAGGCAGCAATTGTTTCAAGAATTCGCCATATTTAGTTAACTTTGCAAAGATTGTCCGAACAGAAACAAAACACAAATTATGATAGAAAGAATAAACGGCTTGCTTGAAGAGATTAAGAACAGTACGGCAGCCAATGCAGATGAACTTGAGGCGCTACGCCTTAAATACCTGAGCAAGAAAGGTATAGTAAATGACCTTATGGCACAGTTCCGCGAAGTGCCTGCTGAGCAGAAGCGAGAGGTTGGAGTAAAGATAAACGAACTGAAGAATGCTGCACAGGAGCATTTCAACAGTCTTAAGGAACTGCTGGCAAACAAGGAGGAAGAACAGTGCGAAATTGACCTGACTCGTCCCTCAAGCCCCACAGTGCTGGGCACACGCCATCCGCTGTCAATAGTCAGAAACGAGATTGTAGACATTTTCGCCCGTTTGGGATTCTCAATAGCAAACGGCGTAGAGGTTGAGGACGACTGGCATGTATTCTCGTCAATGAACTTTGCCGAGGACCATCCGGCACGCGACATGCAGGACACATTCTTTGTAGAGGCGCACCCCGACATCATTCTGCGCACCCACACCAGCAGCGTACAGAGCCGCGTAATGGAGACAAGCCAGCCCCCTATCCGCATCATTGCACCGGGCCGCGTATACCGCAACGAGGCAATCAGCTACCGCGCACACTGCTTCTTCCACCAGCTTGAGGGACTTTACGTTGACAAGAACGTATCGTTTACCGACCTGAAGCAGGTGCTTCTTCTGTTTGCCCAGGAGATGTTCGGCAAGGATACCAAGATACGCCTCCGCCCCTCATACTTCCCATTCACAGAACCAAGCGCCGAGATGGACATCAGCTGCAACATTTGCGGCGGCAAGGGCTGCCCGTTCTGCAAGAACACAGGCTGGGTGGAGATTCTTGGCTGCGGCATGGTAGACCCCAACGTGCTTGAGCTGTGCGGAATTGACAGCAAGGAGTATTCGGGATACGCATTCGGCATGGGCATTGAGCGCATCACAAACCTCAAATATCAGGTAAAGGACCTGCGTCTCTTCAGCGAGAACGACGTGCGCTTCCTGAAACTCTTTGAAAGCGCAAATTAAAAAGCCTAAAAACCCATTTACACAACAATGGCCACAACCATATACATGACCCGCCACGGCGAGACTATTGAAAACTCAAAAGGACTGTTCCAGGGACAAACACCCGGGCATCTTTCGGAACTTGGCATTGAGCAGGCACATTCGTTGCGCCCTCGCATTGCCGAACTTGAGTTTGACGTAGTGCTCTGCAGCGACCTCAAGCGATGCTTGGACACGGCCGAGATTGCCCTTGAAGGCCGCGAGTGCACATTCATTAAAGAACCGCTGCTGCGCGAGCGCGACCTTGGCAACCTTGCAGGCACACCAATTAAGGGTGCAGTATACAACGACACTGTTGAGACAGAAGAGTCAATGAAGGAACGCGCGCACAAGTTTCTTGACAAGGTGCGCCGCGAATACCCCGGCAAAAAGATTCTTGCTTTCAGCCACGGTTTCTTCTGCCGTATAATGGAGGCCGAAATTAAAGGCGTTACCCACAGGGACGTCACGCTGTTCGGCAATTGCGAAATCAGAGAATTTACAGTATAAATGGAAAGGCGGCCTAACAGTCGCCTTTCTTCAAACAGATGAACGGCAATGAAAAAATCAGAACTCTACAAGAAAGCCATAGAATACTTTGAAATGGCAATGCCTGTTGCAGAGACTGAGTTAGACTACTCCACTCCGTTTGACCTTCTTGTGGCAGTTATACTGTCAGCGCAATGCACCGACAAGCGCGTGAACATGGTTACACCCGACCTAATAGCCCGCTACCCCGATGCCCGCGAAATGTCCCAGGCACACCCCGATGAGATATACAACTACATAAAGAGCGTATCATACCCCAACAACAAGGCAAAGCACCTTGTAGGAATGGCGCAGAAACTGTGCAGAGATTTTGGAGGAGAAGTTCCTGACACACTTGAGGAGCTTATAACACTGCCCGGAGTTGGACGCAAAACAGCCAATGTAATACTTTCAGTTGTGTGGGACAAAAGCGCAATGGCTGTCGACACGCATGTATTCCGCGTAAGCCACCGCATTGGGCTCGTACCAAAGCGCTGCACAACCCCCTACAGTGTAGAGATGGAGCTGATGAAGCATCTGCCGGCCGAGATAATCCCCAAGGCGCACCATTGGCTGATACTTCACGGGCGGTATGTGTGCAAGGCACGCACTCCTGAATGCAGCCGGTGCGGACTAAGCAGCATCTGCAAGAGCGCAAAAGAGAACTGATAACAAAAAGGCATTTAACAATAAACAGGAACAACATGAGAGCAGCAATATACGGAGCAGGTTCACTTGGAACAATATTAGGAGCATACATAACAAAGAACGGCGGCCGGATTGAACTGATAAACCGCAACAAGGCGCATGTAGAGGCGCTGAACAAATACGGTGCAAGCGTAACCGGCACTGTAGCATTCAAGCAAAAGGTCACTGCCTACACCCCTGAGGAGATGTCGGGAAAATACGACATTCTGTTTTTGATGACAAAGCAGCAGCAGAATGCTGAGGTTGTAGGCTACATAAAGGATTTTCTTGCCGATGACGGCGTGATAGTAACATTGCAGAACGGAATCCCCGAACTGCAGATTGGTGAAATTGTTGGCGAAGAGCGCGTTCTTGGATGCACAGTTGCATGGGGCGCCACAATGAAAGAACCAGGAGTTTGCGAACTCACCAGCGCGCCCGATTCACTAACCTTCTCACTCGGAGCACTTCAAAAGCAGCCTAATGCCCGCATAAGCGAAGTGAAAGCATTGCTTGAGCTGATGGGACCGGTTGAAATTGACAACAACTTCATTGGCTCGCGCTGGAGCAAACTGCTGATAAACTCGGCATTCTCAGGAATGAGCGCTGTTCTTGGATGCACATTCGGCGAGGCAGCAAAAGAGAAATCATCGCGCAGAATTGTACAGGCGCTAATAAAGGAGAGCATTGATGTATGCGCCGCAAGCAATATAAAAATAGAGCCTGTACAGGGCAAGGATATTGTCAAGCTGCTCGACTACAAGGGAAGGATAAAGAGAGCATTCTCGTTCTTTATTATACCCATAGCCATACGCAAGCACGCACTGCTGAAAGCAAGCATGCTGCAAGACCTTGAAAAGGGCAAAAAGACCGAGGTTGACGCCATTAACGGCGTTGTCAGCGCATTCGGCCGCAAAGCAGGCGTGCCCACCCCGGCCAACGACAAAGTTGTTGAAATAATACACCGCATAGAGGAAGGGGAACTAAAGCCCTCATTTGAGAACCTCAAATACTTTCAGCAGAAATAAATCAAGGAAACCATGAAGGAAAGCCTCCTTGCTGAAAGCAATAAAAAATCGTTATGAGCAATAGTTCACGACGATTTTTTATTATAGATATTTGAATTACTTGTCATCGATTTCTATTTCAAGGCCGTCGTATGCTAAAAAGACACCATCGGGGAGGCATTTTTCTATTTTCGCGTGCAGGCCTATGTGATGCATCATGTGGGTAAAATATGTACGGCGAGGCGCTATAGTGTCTATAACAGACAATGCTTCAAGGACTGTCTGGTGCGTTTTATGAGGCTTTGAAAAACGGAGAGCGTTCATTACAAGAGTGTCAACTCCTTTTAATTTCTCTAGTTCCGACGGTTCAATATAGCTCATATCGGTTATGTATGCGAGTTTTCCGAACCTGTAGGCCATAATGGGGAACATTCCATGGAACACGCGCAATGGAATAACCTCCACATCGCCCACCGTGAATGGTGTCTTGCTGTCAATAGTGCACACTCTAATATTTGCAACGCCTGGATATTTTACCCGCCCGAAGCAGTAAGGGAAGAATGAACGTATCTGCTGTTCGGTCTCCCTGTCGGCGTATATCGGCAGCTCCCTGCCTGATGTAAAGGGACGCAAGTCATCAATCCCTATAATGTGATCGTAGTGCTTGTGCGTCAACAGAAGCGCATCGATTTTCCTTGCATCGGCACGCAGTATCTGTGTCCTGAAATCAGGGCCGCAGTCAAGGAGCAGCGTTGTATTGCCTTTCTGCAGCAGGGCCGAACTGCGCAGACGCGAATCGCGCGGGTCGGACGAAGTGCACACCTCGCATTTGCAGCCAATCTCCGGAACTCCGGTAGATGTTCCAGTTCCCAAAAAAGTCAGTTTCATTGCTCTACTCTATTATATTTGCCTCCATATTCAACCTAACGCCGAACTTTTCCTTTACCGAAGCAACAATTTCATTGGCAAATGCCAGCACCTCTGCGCCTGTTGCACCGCCACGGTTTATTACAACTAGGGCCTGATGCCTGTAAACGCCTACATGTTCATGAGGAGTATCTTTCCAGCCGCACTGCTCAATGAGCCATCCGGCCGACAGCTTGACGCGGCCATCCGCCTGGGGATAATGAGGCATAAGCGGATATTCCCCAACCAGCCGCGCTGCATCTGAGGCCTGTACAATGGGGTTCATAAAGAAACTTCCGGCACTTCCTACTGTTGCAGGATTGGGCAGTTTAGCCTCTCTAATCTCGCACACGGCACGGCGTACATTCTCAAGAGCTGCCCCTCCCAATGCCTCCACATGCTGCTGCAATGCACCGTAATTCAATTTAAAGGCCGGTATTTTGCTAAGCCGGTATGTGACGTAAGTAACAATATTCTTGCCGCATTCCTCGTCCTTGAAAACAGAATAGCGATAGGCAAAGCGGCAATCATCATGCATAAAGACTCTTTTTTCAGCATCGGCTATGCGCACTGCCTCAACCTTTTCAATAAAATCACCGGCCTCCACTCCATACGCTCCCACATTCTGCACGGCACTCGCGCCCACCTCACCCGGAATGAGCGAAAGGTTCTCAATGCCGTACCAGCCGCGTTCAACGCAGTGTGCCACAAAATCGTCCATCACCACTCCACTGCCAACACGGACAAGAACAGAAGCATCATCCTCGGCAACTATCTCAATATCCTTTATGGCGGAATGGAATACTGTTCCGTCAAAATCCTTAACGAAAACAAGATTGCTGCCAGCGCCTATTACAAGAGTTCGGCCTTTAATGCCGTTTTTAAGATAGGAGACAAGTGCATCTTCCGACCCGAACTCGACAAAATGCGCCGCCTCAGCCTCAATGCCAAATGTATTATGCGGCAAAAGGGAGTATCTGTTATATTCCTTAATCATATCAATGCTTTTTTTTGCAGTTACCGCCATTTTACATGGCATTCACAAGCATCCACACTGCTATCATGTGGCACAGCGTGCCAATGAGCACAAAGAAGTGGAATATTGCATGAATATACTTTACCTTGTGCAGGCTGTAGAGCACTGCTCCGGCAATATATGCTATGCCTTCGCCTACAACCCACATGAAGAGCGCAAACGGCACAGCCTCGTAGAACTGTTTCATTGCAACAACAATTGTAAGCCCCATGAGCACATAGCACGCAGTCTCAATATAATTCTGTTTTTTAAGCCCATAAAAGCTTACCGACGTGCCCACAATGGCGCATATCCAGCAGAAGATAAATATTCCCCATCCCCAATATCCAACATCGCGCATGGCAATAAGCGTTATCGGGGAGTAACTGCCGGCAATGTACCAGTATATGGCCGAATGGTCGAACTTGCGCAAAGTCCGGCGCAACGGCGTGCCCGGTTTTGAGGCATGATAGGCAGTGGAACAAACAAAAGAGCCCACCATTCCAAAAATGTAGAGTATAATGCTTGCTATTGCCCAGGCATCGCCACCGGCAGCAATTACCTTATATAGAAAATATGCTCCCGCCGCAATTGCACCAGCAATGCCCACTGCATGGGATATGATGTTGCATTTTTCCTCTTCTCGTGTATATATTTTTTCGTTGCCACTCATAGCAATAACAAAAATAGTGTAATTTATTTAGAAGCTGTTCAAGAAGCAGCTTAAATTTCCAAAAAAATATTGAATTCGCTCGTTTGCCATTTATATATTCTAAAATGCCTGCTTCTTCCTTTTTCGCGGTTAAACTTGACTGCATTCACACAGAAAGGGGATAGCCGCGCGGCTATCCCCTTTCTTATATAAAGCATTTGACTGATTAAGCAAACCACTTAACGTATGCGAAGTCCATACGGTGAGGAAGTTCCTCGTGCTTTGGATACATACGGTATGCAATCTTGAACTCGCCTGCGTTTGTAGGAGCAATCTCTGCACCGAATGTGAACACATTGCCTTCGCGCTTGATAACCTCGAGCGGATAAGTCATGAACACCTGGTCGTTGCCCTTTGCATCGGGAGCAAGAACAACCAGTTCAATAGCAACTGCATTGTCAAGACCCTTCTCGTCAACCTTTACAGTAACATTGTACTTGTCAGCAGCCGACATTGCGCCATTGATGAAGTTTGCATCACCCTCAACTGAGATAACCTCGATAGCATTCCACTTAGCAGCAACCTCCTCTTTCCACTTTGCAAGTTCGCGAACAACCTTAGAGTCGTTTGCAACAAGACGGCGGTAACGGTCGGCCTGCTTGCAATAGAACTTGCTGTAGTAGTCATCGAGCTGGCGCTTCATTGTGAAGTGAGGTGCAATCTCCGAGATTGAGCGCTTGATGCACTGAACCCACTCGTCAGAGTAAGCCTTGCCGCCACGGTTGTAGTACATTGGAAGAATCTCATTCTCAAGCAGAGTGTAGATTGTAGCAGCATCGAGCTGGTCCTGGAACTCCTGATTCTGGTATGTGCGCTCCTCTTTGAGTGCCCATCCTGCACCTGGCTTGTAGCCCTCGCACCACCATCCGTCAAGCACTGAGAAGTTGAGTACACCGTTCATAAGTGCCTTCTCGCCAGATGTACCTGATGCCTCAAGAGGACGTGTAGGAGTATTCATCCAAATATCAACACCTGAAACAAGCAGCTTGGCAAGGTCCATGTCATAGTTCTCAAGGAAGATAATCTTGCCTACGAACTCAGGACGGCGTGATACCTCAATAATCTTCTTGATGAGACCCTGACCTGCACCATCGTGTGGGTGAGCCTTACCTGCGAAGAGGAACTGGATAGGACGCTCAGGATTGTTGAGCAATTTTGCAAGACGGTCAAGGTCGGTGAAGAGAAGGTGAGCGCGCTTGTAAGTAGCAAAGCGGCGTGCGAAACCAATTACAAGAGCATCGGGGTTAATCTTCTTCACAACGTCAACAATGCGCATTGGGTCGCCCTGGTTCTTCAGCCAATCCTCGCTGAATGCCTTCTTTATGTAGTTGATAAGCATCTTCTTGCGAGCAACGCGAGTGTTCCATATTGTCTCGTTAGAGATTTTGTCAATTGCGTGCCAGATGCTTTCGTTTGACTGGTCGTTGATGAAGCTTGGGTCGAAGTTCTTGCGATAGAGCTCGTCCCACTCAGGTGCTACCCATGTAGGATAGTGAACACCGTTGGTAACGTAACCTACATGGTTCTCTGATGGATAATAGCCCTTCCATATTTCAGCAAACATTGACTTTGACACCTTTCCGTGGAGACGGCTTACACCGTTGATTTCCTGGCAAGTGTTGCAAGCGAATGTTGACATGCAGAAACGCTCGTTCTTGTCACCAGCGTTGATGCGGCCAAGGTTCATAAGGTCGTCCCAAGTAATGTTCAGCTGGCTTGCATAGCCTCTCATGTACTTGCCAAAGAGTGCCTCGTCAAAGTAGTCGTGACCTGCAGGAACAGGAGTGTGAACTGTGTAAAGGCTGCTTGCGCGTACAATCTCAAGAGCCTCCTCGTATGTGTAGCCGGTCTTGATGTACTGTGTAAGACGATAGAGGTTGCAGAGAGCTGCGTGACCCTCGTTACAGTGATAGATTTCCTTCTTGATACCCATCTTCTCAAGAGCAATCATACCGCCGATACCGAGAAGAATCTCCTGCTTGAGACGGTTTTCCCAATCGCCGCCATAGAGCTTGTGAGTAATAGGCTTGTCAAACTCGCTGTTCATGTCGAAGTCTGTATCAAGCAGATAGAGAGGCACACGGCCTACGTTTACTCTCCAAACATTTGCATGAACATAGTAATCGATGTAAGGAACATGGATAACCAATGGAGTTACGCCGTCCTCCTCGTATACGCGCTCAATAGGCAGCTGGTTGAAGTTCTGTGCATCATAGTTCGCAATCTGAGAACCGTCCATTGAGAGTGACTGGCTGAAGTAGCCATAACGATAGAGGAAACCTACCGCGCACATATCAACATTTGAGTCAGAAGCCTCCTTCAGATAGTCGCCGGCAAGAATACCGAGACCGCCTGAATATATCTTAAGAACGCTTGTAAGACCATACTCCATGCAGAAGTATGCTACTGAAGGACGCTCAGCATTAGGCTTAACATCCATATATCTGCGGAAATCCGCATAAACATCGGCAAGTTTGTCAAGGACTGCCTTATCCTTTGAAAGTTCATCAAGTTTCTCTACACCGAGCTTCTCAAGGAGAAGAACAGGGTTGCCGCCGCATGCCTTGTAAAGGCCGGCATCAAGCATAGAGAAGAGGGCCTTAGCATCCTCGTTCCATACCCACCAAAGGTTACGGGACAATTCCTCAAGTCTCTTCAAAGACTCAGGAATGTAAGATTTTACATTAACAGTTTTCCAAGCTGGTTGGTTTGTGTTACTAATTGCAATCATAATTATAAATTAAATGAATATTTCCCTATTTATTACATTCGGCACATTGTAAATTCAATACCTTTGCATCCATTTTCAGCGGCAAGGAATGTATGTTATTCTGTCAATGCCATTGAAAAGCGCAAAGTGAACGCACCAGCTGCGCCGAAAGCCTTTAGAAGTGTTTAAATTCTCTTTCCGGCTGCTTCAAGAGCAAAATCATAAGCAGCGAGATAGTTCTTTATAAAGTGTTTCCACAGAGCCTTTTCGGCAAGTTTTGCAACCTTTTTTCTGCATTCAGAAACCTCTTTTTCAGAAAGTTTTGCAAAGATACAAATAGTTTTTGTAATTTCCTCGGCCGCAGCTGAATAGTTGCTGTCATTTCGGCACACAACCTCAACGCCATCGGCAAGCTTGCCCTCACGGCCAAGCACAGAATTTACCCAAAGGCCGAATCCTGCAAGATTTGTTGTGATTGTCGGAATGTGGAAAGCGGCACTCTCAAGCGGAGTATATCCCCACGGTTCGTAATACGAAGGATAAACGCTCAAGTCGTTGCCAATAAGCACATCGTAATATTCCTTGTCAAAAATGCCATCGCTGCCCTTGAGGTAACAAGGCACATAAATCACCTTCACGCGGTTCTTGCCACCGCGGTTGTCAATTTGCAAATTGCGTATTGAGCAGGCTATGGCATCATTGTAGAAATTGTTCAGGTTATGTGTCAGATAAGGATTCGGCAGAGGTGTATCCCATGACTGGGCATCGCTCTTCAAGCGCTTCACCAAATCCTCGCGTGCATCGCCCGACCATGCAGGAACATCTACAAAAGCCACCACATCGCGCTCCAATTCACCGCATGCGTTAAGCCTTGCCATGCTTTCAAGGAAAAGGTCTATACCCTTGTTGCGCATTTCCATGCGTCCGCCTATGCCTATGATAAGCGCATCGTCGGAGATATTGTCACCGGTAAGAGCCCGTGCAACTCTTAGACGAATATTGCGGGCTGCTTCTCTTTTTGCCGCAAATTCCTTGCCGGACGGAACAAAATCCTTCTCAAAGCCATTTTCAAGAATAACGTCGCACTCGCGCTCAAGCAACTGCTTGCACTCGCGTGCAGTAAGTTCGCTCACGGTAGTAAAGCAGTCAATGTTTGCTGCAGTAACCTTTTCAACAGACTGCTTTGACTGAACATTCAGTTCAGCAGCCATCTGGTCGCCGTTGTATCCGTCAAAATAATCGTAAAGAGGCTTGCCGTTCGATGCTATTGAACGGCCGATGCTTGTAGCATGAGTTGTGAATATTGTGCCTGCTGAAGGAAGATGCTTCTTTACATAAAGCGCAGCATTTCCGCTCTGCCATTCGTGCGCCTGAACAACAACATTGCCGCCCTGCCTTACATTTGCATTGCAGAAGCTCTCAATAGCCTTGCCCACAGCGTAGCCGAATATCATTGAATCGTCGTAGTCGCCGTAACCGTGCAGCGAATCCACGCCATAGTCATTCCAAAGTTCGGAATAGATAGCATTCTTCTCGTCCATGAAACCGGTATAGTCAACGAGAATAACTTTAGGACGGCCGGGAATTTCCCAGTAACCGCAGCGTACGCTCATTTTATCATCACTGACTTTCTTGCGCCATGCGCTCCACAAGCGCTTGTCCTCGGTAAAGAGAGGGTTCTTCTTCTCTTTCCACAAATCGGGACCGATATAAATTGCGGTCAGGTTCTCAATTTCAGAAATCGTGCGGGCCTTTGTTGATACCACTGTATAAATTCCGCCGACTTTGTTGCAGACCTCCCAACTGATTTCAAAAAGATAGTCGGGAAGCAATAAATTCTTTTTCATTCCTCAATAATAAAACTCAAAAAAACGAGGCATTCACTTTTGAAACGCCCTATTGTCCGTTAAGACAAGGAAGTGACAGAATAACAAACATCCTGCACAACCTATTCTGACGGCGCTCTTGCAACAGTTCATATATTACCGCTAACGCCGCACTTTTATTTTCTGTGCAAATTTAGCACTTTTTTTTCATATAATAAAGCGAAATGCAAAAATGTACCTTATAATATAGTTAAATAGCAGAGGTTTGCATGCGCCGGTTTAGTTGAGATTTTGTCTCAGGCTGATGTGCTGATTGCCATAACCCTCTTAAAAAAAATGCAGAGCGGCATGCCGCTCTGCATAAAACAGTATTCGTTCCGGGGATTATTCAGCCGGGGTCATGCTCACCTCAATGAAATTGCCCTGGTCAAGTATATACTTGGCAAGCGCCTGAATATCCTTGGCGGAGATGCTCTTTACAAGTTCCTCGTAGCCGGTGTATGTGTCCTCATTCTCAAAATAGCAGCTGTAGAGCCAGTTCATCCACGCACCGTTCTTCTTCTGACTCTCCTCAAACGACTTGAGCATATAGCTGCGCACCTTCTCAACATGTTCCGAAACAGGACCTTCGGCAGCAATCTTCTCAAACTCGCGTGTAATAATCGCAGCAAGTTCCTCGCGGCGTTCAGGAGCCATCTTGAAGTTTACCATGAGAGTGTATTCGCCCTCGGGGAGCTTTGATACAGAACCGCGGACACCTACGCCGTATGTTCCGCCCTCTTTCTCACGAACCTCCTCTGTGTAAACAATGTTTAGCACCTGATTGAGGAAACTCATTACAAGGCGGTTCTTGCGTGTGGGGTCAATCTTGCCACTATAAATGATATTCTCTGTGCCGGTAGGGTTCTCCATCTTGTTCTTGAAATTATTGCGGTATACACCGGTGCGTGTCTCCACGGTAGTCTTTTCTATCTTCTCTACCCTGCCGTTGCATGGCAATGCGCCAATGTAACGCTCAACAAGAGGCTTTATGGCATTGAGGTCAATGTTGCCGACAATGAAGAACATGTAGCCTGTGGCATCGCTTGTGCGCTCCTTGTATATTTCAAGCACTCTGTCATAATCAACCTTGTCTACATCTGCCGCAACAAAAGGCTGCACGCGGGGATGATTGCCATACATAGCCACAACCATAGTGTCGCTGAGTGCTGTGTTTGGATTAAGGTTTCTATCCTTAAGGCTGTTGCGCAGGCGTGTTGTATAGGACTGGAACGCCTTTTCGTCCTTGCGGGGCGATGTATATTTGAGATACATCAGCTTAAACATATCCTCGGCATCCTTTGGAGAACATCGCGCACTGATAACATCGTAATACGGACCGCTTCCAACATTTGCTGACGCAGTGCTGCCGGCAAGTTTCTTGCCAAGCTGGGTTGCATCGAATGCACCGAATCCGCCAATTGACGAAAGCGCTGAAAGCATGCCAATGTTTACCTTCTCGCTATCGGGATAACGGTTTGTGCCGCCCACCTTGTAGCCGGCAAGTGTCAATGCATCGGCCTGGAAATCTGTAGGTTTAAGAACAACCTTAATGCCATTTGAGAGTGTCCACACCGTAGAGCCCCACTTGCCTTCTTCAGAAGCAACTACCTTTCCGCCCTCAGGAATATTTTCAAGCAGAGGCGCATCTACTGCATTGTCCTCATAAGGAGTAATCCTTGCATTGCCCACCATCTTGAGCAACATCTCAATATCATTCTTTCCGGGATAGGCAGCATCCTCGCGCTCGGGAGCATAAGAGACAGCAATGCGGTTGTCATCACGGTGGAGCGAGGGAATAACAGCGTTAACTTCGTCAAGAGTAATAGAATTTATAATCTCCACAGAGAGCTTGTATTCCATTTCGGGGTCCATCATATCCACGCCGTCAAGGAAGTGACGTATGCAGTTCTGCACATAGTAGTCACTGGTGCGCTTGTCACGCTCGGCATACCATGAATCCATGCCTGCGAGCATTCTCTCCTTGATGCGCTTGAATTCGGGTTCTGTGAACCCGAAACGGCGTGCGCGCTCAACTTCGGTAAACACCATGGGAATTGCCTCAAGTATCTGTTCGGGCTTGCACTGCACCATCACTGTAAAGGCCTTCTTCATGTCAGTGACGCCAAATCCGCTGTAGTCTACACCGGCACGCAGATAGGGAGGATTCTCCTTGCTCATTATCTCGGAGAAACGGCTGTTAAGCATTGAGATTGCAAAAGAGTTCTTGGTGTTCTCGCGGATATACTCCTTTGTGTTGCGCTGGTCGCGCGGAGCAACATCGTGCTTGTACATGAGCTGAAGCATGTAGTTCTGCTGCTCCTTGTCAATCTGCTGGGAGAATATCATCTCCTTGTTATCCTCAACCGGATAGTATATGCGCTCTGCAGGATTCTTCGCCTTCTTGATTTTCTTGAAAATCTTCTTGACTTTCTTTTCCACCTCATCAACATCAATGTCGCCCACAATTACAATACCCTGCAGGTCGGGACGATACCACTTCTCATAGTAATCGCGCAATGCCTGATGGGGGAAATTGTCAACCACCTCCATTGTGCCAATGGGCAGGCGCTTTCCGTAGCGGCTGCCGGGGAAAATGTCGGCAAGCACACGTTCCTGCATACGCATCATCACTGTATTGCGTCCGCGCCACTCCTCGTGGATAACTCCACGCTCCTTGTCAATTTCAGCAGGGTCAAGGGTAAGTCCGTCGGCCCAGTCATGGAGAATCCACAGACAAGAATCTATTGCACCTTCAACATTCACAGGAACATTGTTTATATTGTACACAGTTTCGTCAATGGAGGTGTAGGCATTGAGGTCGGCGCCGAACTTCACGCCAATGCCCTCAAGATAGTTTATGAGAGCCTTGCCCGGGAAATGCTCAGTTCCATTGAAGCACATGTGCTCAAGGAAGTGCGCAAGGCCGCGCTGATGGTCCTCTTCCTGAATTGAGCCCACCTTCTGCGCAATGTAGAAGTTTACAAGATTTTCGGGCTTTTCATTGTGACGGATGTAATAAGTAAGGCCGTTCTTCAGTTTTCCAATCCTTATGGAGGGGTCAACCGGAAGCTGTTCGCCTTTTTGCTGCGCCACAGATGGAAGTACCATCAACAGCGACAGCGCCAATAGCAGTAGTTTCATTCTTTTCATAATTTATCTTTACATTTAAATGCTTCTAACAATCTGCAAAGATAGCAAAAAAAGGAAAAGCAGACAAACCGGCCGCGGAAAACAGCAAATGACAAGCACGGACTTACAATATTTCAATATTGCAAACCTTTAACGATACATAGGGCGCAGAACTATCCCATATCCCAGTAAAGCAATATACCGGCATTTATATATAAACTTGGCGGTATAAATTCAAACAATTTCTTAGAGATATTCTACAATCTAGCAATCAGGGCCTCATTTGGCAAGTCTTTGTTTTGAGCGAGCTTTAAGTATTTTTGCTCGTCTATGACAAAAGGAAGTGTATTTCTTTTTATTGAGAGCTCAATTATATGCTGCATTATTTCATCGTCCACCTCGTTTTTTCTAAGGCCCGGCTGAGAAGCAGCGGAAATGCTTTTCTTGAACATTCCGGCCATACGGTAAAGGTCGGCCGCTACCGTACGCGGCATCATCACATTATCGAGCACATATAAGATAGCATTGACGAACAGCAGTGTTTGCTCATACGGCGCCGAGTCAACCGATGGATACCGACGGTATTCGCTGCTGTAGAAATGTATATACTGCATGAGCAGCAGTGCATTGTCTTCGCGCGAGAGCGAATTACGGAAATCTTCGTCGGAGCACTTTTCCGCAAGCACCTCAAAGTCCACAGTTCTCTTTCCCTGCAGTGCGGTCACACCCTCTGGCAGTTCATACAGCGGCCTGGCCAAATACACCTTGCCGCACTTGGGACACTTCTGCAGCAATGTCACCTCATTCAAATCTGTTTGAAAGAATCCGTCGGACCACTCTTCGCCATTTCTATAAGGGTTAACATCGACCTTGGTGTATGCTCCGCATTCATCACACTTAAAATAAAGACAGCCTGTGTTGCAGACTTCATTAAGATTCATTTCAATACCGAATCCATTGTAATCCTTTTGCAAACCGATAAACATATAAACAATATTTTAAAATTCCCATATAAATATAATACATTGGATATGCGGAATACAACACATACACCATATTATTTTGTATTATTTAACACAAATAAACACTTAAGGGAAGTTCTTTAAATTAGCAATCTTTTATTTTTGCCGGTTCATTCTTGTTCCGGCCGCCTTTGGCTTTGTTTTTGCATCTTTGCGATATTCGTTCAGTTATGATGCCTGAACAGCCATTAAGCAAAGAGATTCGCGGTATCAGGTTTGTGCATTTCTGCACGAAAAAAAGAGCTGCACAATCGCAATGATACAATGTTTTTCACTATCTTCGCCGCTAAAGAAGCTGATTGAATTTATAAATCACAAACTGGGAATATGAAAATAAGATTTGATTCAGATTATATTGAGGGAGCACACCCCGCCATTATTGAGGCACTGACAGCAAGCAACCTTGAGCAGCACATCGGTTACGGATGCGATGAATACTGTGAGCGGGCACGCGCTATTGTACGCGAGCATTGCAATGACAACACAGTGGGCGTAGAGTTCCTTGTGGGAGGCACGCAGGCGAATGTTACAGTAATCGATGCCCTGCTGCGCAGTTATCAGGGAGTAATTTCGGCCGACAGCGGACATATAAACGTACATGAGACCGGCGCTCCTGAGGCTACCGGACACAAGGTAATTGCACTGCCATCGGCCGATGGGCGGCTTTCCGCCCGGCAGATTGCAGAGTGCTACCATAATCACTGGAATGACTGTTCGCACGAACACACAGTGCAGCCGGGCATGGTATACATCTCATGCCCTGCCGAGAATGGCCTCATATATACCAAAGCCGAACTGACAGCCATTTCCGAATTCTGCCACGCCCATGGCCTCCACCTTTTTGTTGACGGAGCAAGATTGGGATACGGGCTGATGGCCGAAGGGTGCGACTTTACAATTGCCGACCTTGCAAGTTTATGCGATGCCTTCTACATTGGCGGAACAAAGGTGGGAGCACTTTTTGGTGAGGCTGTAGTATTTAAAGGCGAGGAGATGCACCGCAGTTTCCGCTATGCCATCAAGCAGCACGGCGGCATGCTTGCTAAAGGACGGTTGCTGGGAATACAGTTCAGCGAACTGTTGAAAGGAGGCAGCGAGTGCCTTTACTTCAGCCTTGCGAAGCATGCCGACAGGCTCGCTGCAAAAATACGCTCAGCATTTGAGAAGAGAGGGATAAGAATGTGGATTCCATCTACAACAAACATGCAGTTCCCTATTCTCACTAAGAAACAGCAGGAGTTCCTCGCAGAAAAATATGTGCCCGAATTCTGGGGCAGATATGATGAGGAGCATGACATCGTACGCTTCTGCACAAGCTGGGCGACAAAAGAGGAGAATGTTGATGCACTATGCAGGGATATTGAGAATTTATAAGCGTTTGGCCATGGATAACGAAAAGATTGAAAAGGTGCTTGCGTTCCTCAGAAAGAACGGCATTGAGCACACCCACTACACACATCCCGAAGCGCCCACTATTGAAATTGCACGAAAATATTGGCAGAAAGATGGTTCAAAGCATTGCAAGAACCTCTTCTTCCGCAACCACAAGGGCAACAGGCACTATCTTGTTGTGCTTGACTGCGAGCGCGACCTTGACATACATGACCTTGAGAAACGGCTTCATCAGGGAAAACTGTCATTTGCCTCACCGCAAAGAATGGAGAAATATCTTGGCCTTTGCCCCGGTTCAGTATCTCCTTTCGGGCTTATAAACGACACAGAGAACCATGTGCATCTGTTTCTTGACGAGAACCTGAAAAAGGAACAGTCGCTGAGCTTTCACCCCAATGACAACTGCGCAACAGTTGTCATCTCACAGAGCGAATTCATGCGCTACCTCTCATTGGCAGGCAACAGTTATGAGTTTATTGAAATGTACGATGCGTAATTTCCGCACGCTATTGCAGGGCTTTAATAAGCAAATGTGAAGAACGAAATTGCCGGTATAAAGGCAAATGTGGCGAACATTGTAATTAGCAGCAAATAGACATCGGAAACACTGTACCCGCTTGCAGTGTACTGGTCCGAAATCCAGTCGCGGCGCACACCGCGCTGCATCCTTTTCTGCAAATACAGATAGAGCCTGTACATGCCCCACCCTACAGTAACGCCTATAATTGTTCCGGCAAGTATGTCTCCAGGATAGTGAACGCCCAAATAAATGCGCGTGAAGGCATTCATTGAGGCCCATAAAATCAGGCACACCGACAAGGCGCGGTTCTTTATAAGCAACATAATGAACACTGCAATGCCAAAGGAATTTGCAGCATGGCTTGAAGTGAAGCCATAATCCTTGCCGCGAGTTTCAGTAACAACATCAACAATGTACATAAGCACCGGGTCACGCGTTGGACGCCAGCGCTCAAAGAACGGCTTGCATATAGTTGACGAAATTGTATCAGTCAGGGCAACAACACCGGCAATAACCAAAAGCAATACAAAGAAATCCTTTATATTGTTGTTTTTCACAAGCACATATACAAGCATAATGACAAGAGGTATCCATATTGCCATTGATGTATAGACTTTCATTACCCCATCCCAAAACAGGGAATCACTGCCATTCATTGAAAGCAGCAGGTATTTGTCAATATCGGTAAATGTGCTTATGTCCATAGTAATCTGCAAGCTGATTTAATTATCAAATACGTTCAATGTCGCTGTTCATCACCCATCCCACAGTGCCGTCCTCAAGCTCAATCTTGGTCCAGCGGCCGGTTGTTTCATCCGTAGCATTGAGCTTGCGCCCCTCGTGCACCTTTGTCAGCACAGCGCTTGCACCCGGCGCGCTCATTACTGAGACCTCCTCCTTAAGCACAATAGCCTTGGAATTGTCTGTCATTCGGGAATATGAACTGTATGCCGCAAAATTAGCGATAATGCATATTACAAAGCAAACAGCCGATGCTGTGATGCCGCTATTGCGCACTGTACTGTTTTTTGACAGGAACATCATAACCAAGCCTGCAAGAGAAACAGCAAACGCCATTACCGCAACGATTGCCCATGTATCAGTTGAAAGCATATTAACAAAGGCCTTCCACCAAGTGACAAGAAATATTTCATACTCTTCAGCCACCTCATCTTTGGTAAGCTTATTCGCAAACTCCAGATTGGCCTTTACGTCTTCATCGGCAGGGTCAAGCCTCAAGGCGCGCTCATAGTTAAGTATGGCACGGCCGGTCTCATTATTTCTGAAATAGGCGTTACCAAGATTGTAATAAAGCTGCTTGCTCTCATTTCCGCCTTTTATAGCCTCTTCGTATATGGCAATTGCATCGGAATAACGCTTCTCTTCGTATGCCTTGTCGCCATTTTCCTTTGCGTCATTGCCGGCTGTTGCAGCCAAGGGCAATAAGAGAAGCATTGCTATGTATAATATCCTTTTCATCATATTTATGCGGTTATATTGAATCTTCAATTTTGCTTATTACCTTTATTGACATTGAGAACACCTTTTCCATTGCAGCCTCCTTGTCTCCAGGAGCATATCTTGCAAATTCGCCCTCGTCGAGAACCTCCTTGAATTCATTCACGATGCCCTCACTGACACCCTTTGCCAAAAGCTCATTCGATATATTGTCCTTTGTAAGCATAGCAACAGGAATACTCAATTTATCGCTGACGTATCCCCACATTGCCTTTAATATCTCATCATAGAACTCATTCATGCGGTTCTCCTTCATAAGTTTCTTGGCCACTTTTAAACGCTTGACAGCAACCTTGTTTGCCTTCTTGTTACGCACAAGCAGCACATTTGCATTCTTAGCCACCCTCTTGCGTTCAGCGACAAGCAATAGGATGAAAAGCAAAATCAGGCCCGGATATGCTGCAACGTAAAGCGCTGATGTGTATATTTTCCCTTCGCCACCCTCAATCAGGTCATTTCCTGGCATAATATGACGGATGTCTGTATCAATTATCCTTCCCTTTTCCTTGCTTACCATGGGTTGTCCCGATGATACCGGAACGGCAGCAGATGCTCTTTCAACCTTTATTTTGAAGCTGTCGGTCTCTAAAGTCCTATACTTTTTTGCCGATGTATCGAAATATGAGTATTTCAACGATGGCATCACAAAATCTCCACTTGACTTTGGAGTTATTTGGTACTCATAAACCTTCTCTCCTTTAAAGCCATATGCTGTCAGTTTGTAATTGTTTGTAACCACCGGCTCAAACATTTCAAAGCCATCAGGCAGTTCTATTTCCGGATTTCCTACAAGATTGAGGTTTCCTGTACCGTCAACAGTTATTTTCAGTGTAAATTCATTATTAGTAGATGTTACACTATCATTCAGCGCACTCTTGACAGAGAACTTTCCTACACCGCCATAGTAACCAGACGGCTTGCCGGCAGGAAGCGGCTTTACTGTTATCTTCTGCGCCTTAGTATTGAGTTTCTTATTGACTTCTACAGTACGGGTGTAGCTGCCGAAAATACCCCAAGGGTCTACTGCGCCTCCTGGCACCGCAACATTTACTATGGCCTCAAATTCAAGTGAAGGGATTGTCACTTCGCCGCTGTTAAGCGGAAAGAGCACATATTGCCTGAGAAGAAGGGTGCTGTAATTGCGGCCATCGTAATGCTCAAGTTCAGGTCTGTTATTTGCCGAAAGCTTTACCTCCTGAACATTCAATCCCTTTAACTGAGGAAGTGAAGGATAGCGCAAATCGCTGATGTTCCGCATAAAATACAGCTTATATGACAACAGCAGAGCCTCTTGCTCATATACGGTGCTCTTGCTAAGCGTTGCGCGTACAAATATTTCATCATCACCAATCTCGGTACTTGCACCTCCGCCGGCACGGCGTCCTTGGTTTCTGGTGCCTGACGCGGATGACTGTCCTTCAGGGAGCACCTTAATTTTCAAGGCATTAGATGCAAGTTGCTCGCCGTTAACAGAAATCTTTGCACCGGGAAGTGTAAACTCACCTTCCTTTATTGGAAGGAGCGTGTATGTGAAAGTTACCTCAACCGATGAAGTATTGTTTCCATTGAATCCATAAGAACTGTTCATAACAGAGAATGCCGGACCGGCAATAACCTTAAACCCTGGCATATCGGCCAGGAGAGGCTCGCTTTTCACATTCGAGTTTATCGTGTAGCTAAGCCGGAATGGCTGATTCAAAACTACTGATTTTGGGGCAGATGCCGTAAAAGAGAGTTCATCGGCAATAGAATTACCGATGAATAGAAAAAGAATCAGCGATGTCAATAATATTCTTTTCATTTACACCTTATTCTGTTTATATACTATTGTTTTACCAATTATTCTCAAAGTATTTTTTGGAGCCAGGCTTACGCTCTTCGCCTTCGTTGACTTTCCGGCGCACCTGCTGCTCGTTCTGCATTATTGATTCAAGATTGCGTTCGCTTTTCTCTTGCTTTTCTTGCTGTTGCTGCTGTTGCTGTTGCAGCTGTTGTTCTTGCTGTTGTTCTTGCTGTTCTTGTTGATTATTCTGCTGTTGCTGCTGGTTATTCTGCTGTTGCTGCTGGTTCTGTTGCTGGTTTTGCCGTTGCTGCTGCTCTTTTTTCAGCAAATAATTAACTACTGCAAGATTGTAGCGGGTTTCCTCGTTGCCCGGGTCTATGCGCAGCGAATTCTCATAGGCTTTCTTTGCCTTAAGCAATGAATATCTGTCCCCGCCCGGAGTGTAACCATCTACATCTGCATCGGGGTTGTTTTTAGCGATTGAATCAATTTTCTGCACAAGCAGCGTGTCAAGTTCCTTGTCATTGGCAATTCGGTGATACATTACTCCCATATTTCGCCAGCTGTTGGCCACATTTGCCTTAACGGTATCTTTTGCTATCACCTGAGTGAAAACCGTATCGGCATAGAGATAATCATCAATCACAACGTCATTGTTCCTGTCCTCTTTAGGCAAAGCATTGTTCTTGACCGCGATATTGGTTGCAAGATTATAGTTTGCAACAGGGTTGTCCTTGTCAAGCGCTTCGGACTTGAAATATGATTCAGCAGCCTTGTTGAAAAGACTGTCCTTGTGGAATTCGTTTCCATTGACAAGATGCTGACGCATAGTCTTTGACAATGGAGAGCCAAATGCAACTAATGAATACACGAAATATATTGTCAGCAGAGAAGCTGCAACAAACAGTGCAATAAATAAATATTTTCTTGTATTTGAGTTCATATCCTTTTACCTGCCGGCTGATTTTTTCCTATAATAAACATAGTCAATTATTGCAATTGCAACAACATCTATTATCAAAAGCATGAAAGCCATAAGGCCTATTATATCAAACTGCTCATTGAATTTTGTAAAGACTTCGGACTTCACCTCGTCCTGTGCAAGCTTTCCAAGTTCGCTCTCAATGTAGTCCTGAGCCGCCGAACTGTCGTCAACCCTGATATAGCTGCCGTTTCCGGCTGCGGCAATCTCCTTTGCAGCTGTTTCGTTGAGTTTTGTTATTACATTTTCGCCTTTGCTGTCTCTCAAGAATTTATCACCGCTGTTTTGCTTTCTGTACTTGCCAAATATTTCATCTTCAACATAAGGGATTCTGCCTCCGTCTGTTGTACCAACTCCAAGAACATACAGTTTCACTCCCTTCTCGGCTGCAGCCTGAGCAGCCTCAACTGCACCCTCTTCATGATTCTCTCCATCAGTAATAACAACTATAGCCTTTCCTATTTTTTCATTGTCACTGAAACTGTTCATTGCAAGGTCTATTGCTGCAGCAACATTTGTTCCCTGATTCTTTATAAGCCCAGTCTGTATCTCATTGACAATCATGTTTGCCGACACATAATCTTCCGTAGCCGGCAGCTGTATGAAGGCATCTCCTGCAAAAACAATAAGGGAAACCTTGTTGCCTTTGATTTTGGACATCATGCGCATGATAAGTTTCTTGGCCTTCTCAAGGCGGTTAGGATAAATATCCTGGGCAAGCATTGAGTTAGAGACGTCAAGCGCCACCACCACCTCAACGCCCTTGGTAACAACAGTCTCCTTGTGAGTGCCATAACGCGGACGTGCCAATGCAACGACAAGCAAGGCAAATGCAAGCAAAGAGAGCCAGAATGTCACTGCTGAACGCACCGGTGCAATAGAAGGCATAAGGCTTTTAAGCAATTCAGCATCGCCATAACGCCTTATTCTGCTTTTTCTCCTGTAGTTTGAATAGAAGTATACCGCTATAATTACAGGAATAAGCAGCAAAAGATAAAGATATATAGGACTATGAAAACTCATATTGCAAACAGTTTCTAAAAAGCTTAACTTAAAAATTCAAAAGGCTCTAAGGAATTCTTCTCAATATTGTATATCTGAGCAGCAATTCAAGCAGCAATGCCAAAAGTGCAATTATAGCAAACAGCTGATACTCTTCCTTATACTCCTGATAATTGCTTGAATGCAGTTTTGTGCGCTCAAGCCTGTCAATCTCGCTGTACACCTCAGAGAGCGAGCTGTTGTCTGTTGCACGGAAATATTTGCCACCAGTTGTTTCGGCAATGCTTTTGAGCTTTGCTTCATCAATATCAACCTCTAGCATTCTTACACCATAGGGTGTTGGATAAGGAGCAGTTTTCTTGTCAGTTCCCACTCCTATGGCATATATCCTTACACCAAAGTCCTTTGCTATTCCGGCAGCGTCCTCAGGAGAGAAATCGCCTCTGTTATTCACGCCGTCGGTGAGAAGTATTATCACTTTTGACTTTGCCTTGCTATCCTTAAGGCGCGATACAGAGTAGGCTATTCCCGTGCCTATTGCTGTTCCGTCCTCAATAAGGCCATTTGCAGCGATATTGCAATCGACTGCCTTTAGCATATTCTGCAGAACAGTGTGATTGCTTGTCAGCGGACATTGCACAAACGCCTCTCCTGCAAATATCGTAAGACCGATATTGTCGTTTTTCCGGCCTTGGATAAACTCTTTTGCAACAGCCTTTGATGCCTCCAGCCTGTTGGGTTCCAAGTCCATTGCAAGCATACTTGTAGAGACATCGGTTGCAAGCATAATGTCAATTCCTTCAATGTTATGCTCGGTCCACTCATCATTTGTCTGCGGGCGTGCAAGCATAATTATTATCATAGAAAATGCTATTATCCTAAGCGCAAACGGCAAATGAACAAGATAGTTTTTATAGCTCTTCACATTTTTGCCAAAAGCCTTAACTGTTGAAACCTTCATTGATGGTTTCAAGCGGTTTCCTTTTAGGATATACCATAGCAAATATGCAATAACCGGAATAAAAAGAAAGAAATATCCTGTCTGTGAGAATGTCATATCAAAATCAGTTTATCAGGTTATATATATCTGTTGTAAGCAGGAACACCACAGCGGCAAGAACTAAAGAGAGCAGGGTTACAGAAACAATAAGCACAATCTTCTGCTTTCTTGTCCGCCTGTTCACAATCCTCTTTTCTGTAGGCTGCTTAATATTCTCCTCGGCAACATTCTTTGTAGCATTGACAAATTCCGCGGCGTTTGAGATATTGTTGCTATTTTCGTATACCGAAGGATGCATCTTGGCGAATTTTACCAAATCAGCGGTTTCAAGCACTGCCTTTAGTTCGCCAAGCCCCTCCTTGTCATCAATTTTGGAAAGTTCCTCAACTATTTCGGCAGTTATCATCTCAGGGGCATTAAACCCGAAACGCTCCTTCATGTACTCGCGCAGCGCATCGGTGAGTCTTGTATAAAGTTCTTTCTCGTTACCTTCAACATTTAGAGCAGAGTCGGACTTTATATCATTTATCCTGTTTATAGCCACTATATGCGACGGCTGTTTGGGCTTTATCTTTATAATTCTGATTACAGGCTTGTTCTTGACAAGGCGCACAATTAGCCATGCCAGTACAACAGCTACAAAAATAGAGATATACCCAAGATAGACAGAATCCCTGTAGTCCTCCCAGCCTAATTCAACATCTATTATACCGGCAGTTCCTGATATGCTGTCAATCTTCGTTGTATCAATTTCAAGAGTAAAGACATTAAGGCCCAGAGGATTTGAGGGGCATGTATCGCCGGCAACAATTGCACTTAGAGGAGCAATCACATACGAGGACTCATCAAACGAAGTAATTGTGAGTTCCGTTGTATAATTATCCCTTTTGCCGTCGCTGCTTTTTGCCTCCTTAACATCAAGAATCTCAACACCGCCGCTGATTACACCCTTTTCAACCTTAGGCATAATGACCTCGTGTCCCGAATCAACGCCGAGTTTGAGACGCATCCTTGTCTGCTCGCCTATTCTTATCTCAGTTGTGTCAATTTCGGCATTGAACACAACATTCTGAGCAGAGGCAGATACTGCCTGAAACAGAAGGATAAATAAAAATATATGCAATATTTTATCTTTCATTTTACAAGTCACTATATTCAACCATTACCTCTGTGCAAACAGATTCATAAGAGCCTTTACATAATCCTGGTCTGTGCGCACTGATACAGAATCAACACCGCTTTTCTTGAACATCTCGTCAAGCCTTTCGCACTGCTGCCTCCACCACTCTTTTTGAGCGTTTCTAACCTTTGAAGAGGATGTGTCGACAAGCACCTCGTTTCCGGTCTCTGCATCGTACATCTTTACAAGACCTACATCGGGAAGTTCCGCCAAGCGCCTGTCGTACACCTTTATCGCAGCAACATCATGCTTGCGGTTGGCGATGGTCATCGCATTCCTGAAATCATTGCTGTCAACAAAATCGCTTATAAGGAAAGCCGTGCAGCGTTTCTTGAGCGCGTTGGTAAGAAACTGAAGCGGAACAGATATGTCAGTGCCCTTATTTTCGGGATTGAAGCCAAGCAGTTCCCTTATTATATAAAGGATGTGCTTGCTGCCCTTTTTGGGAGGAATGAATTTCTCAATTTTGTCGGTAAAGAATATTGCCCCAATCTTGTCATTGTTCTGTATTGCTGCAAAAGCCAATGTTGCAGCAATCTCAGTGACCATTTCACGCTTAGTCTGCTTTACAGTACCGAAATCAAGACTGGCGGACAGGTCGACGACGAGCATAACTGTAAGTTCCCTCTCCTCCTCAAAAACCTTTACATAGGGTTTATTGAAACGAGCAGTAACATTCCAGTCTATGTCGCGTATGTCATCGCCGTACTGGTACTCGCGCACCTCGCTGAACGACATGCCGCGCCCCTTGAATGCCGAATGATACTCACCGGCAAATATGTTGTGCGAAAGGCCGCGCGTCTTAATCTCAATTTTGCGTACCTTTTTAATGAGGTCACTTGTCTCCATGAGGTTCTATTAGGGTACTTCTACACTATTCAATACAAGGCTTACAATCTCGTCGGATGTCATGTTGCTTGCCTCAGCCTCATAGCTGAGACCGATGCGGTGGCGCAGCACATCATGTGCGACTGCACGCACATCCTCTGGAACAACATATCCTCTGCGCTTGATGAAAGCATAGGCACGGGCTGCCAAGGCCATGTTTATTGATGCTCGCGGAGAAGCGCCGAACGAGATGAGCTCTTTAAGTTCACTAAGGCCGTACTTTTCGGGGAATCGTGTAGCGAATACAATATCAGCAATATACTTCTCTATCTTCTCGTCAATATATACCTGGCGCACCACCTTGCGTGCCTCTACAATTTCATTAGGCGTCAGCACCGGTCTTACCTCAGTTCTTTCACCTTTGATATTCTGGCGTATAATCCTAATCTCCTCCGAAATTTCGGGATAAGTAATCACCACCTTAAGCATAAAACGGTCAACCTGCGCCTCAGGCAGAGGGTATGTACCCTCCTGTTCAATTGGGTTCTGTGTTGCAAGCACAAGGAACGGTTCGGGCATTTTGAATGTTTCCTTGCCAATTGTAACCTGGCGCTCCTGCATTGCCTCAAGAAGCGCACTCTGAACCTTTGCCGGAGCACGGTTAATCTCATCGGCAAGTATGAAGTTTGCAAAGATAGGGCCTTTCTTTATCTTGAACTCCTCATCCTTCTGGCTATAGACCATTGTACCAAGAACGTCGGCCGGCAGAAGGTCTGGAGTAAACTGAATACGGCTGAAGTCTGCATCGATAAGCTGCGAGAGTGTCTTAATTGCAAGTGTCTTTGCCAAGCCGGGAAGGCCCTCAAGCAGCACATGGCCATCGGCCAAAAGGCCAATGAGCAATGATTCAACAAGATGCTTCTGGCCAACTATTGTCTTGTCCATTCCTGCCTGCAAATTGGTAATGAATCCACTCTGCCTTTCAATCATTTCATTCAATTCACGAATGTCAATTGTTGTACTCATAATTATATTATTGCGTTATTTTGTTTTGATTTTGCACAAATTTACTGTATAAATGTCAGCAAGCATGTTAATTTTCTTCAAATAGGTTTAAGCATTGTTAGTTGTAACATACTTTAACCCTTAAAGCAGCTTTATTTGGCGCGAAGTTCAGGAATTGTCAACCTCATTCCGGCAGAAATACCGCCCGGATCGGAAAGATTATTGTACTTCGCAATATATGGCCATAGCTTGCGGCTTCCGTAATACTTAAGCGAAATCTTGGCAAGATTCTCGTCTGCAGCTACTTCATGCACCGCCACCTCGCCTTTTATAGCATAAAGCGTTGTATCGGAAGGTGCAATATCACGGTCTTTGCGGACCGACAGTTCAGTTGCCATAACAAACTTGTACTCCTTATTCATAACAACAGTCCCGGCCTGCTTTTCCTCAACTGTTTCGTGCTGCGGCTGTGAAGCAATTGCCTGTATATTGCTGTCAGCAACTGTATCCTTCACAACCGGCTGCTCTGTCGGTTTCTCCTCAATAGGCTTTGCTTCAACCTTGGCGCTTTTGGCATCAATGCCATTTTCGCCGGCAACAGCCAGGAGCGTCTGCTTCTGTCTCTGCGTTGCCTCATTCTCATTCTCCTTATTTATAAACCAGTAATATCCTGCACCCAAAGCAAGCATAATGATTATTGTAAGAAGCGCTTTCTTGCCGCTTCTTTCCCTGCGCGGAGTGACAGCGGCAGTATCCTTCTTGCCGGCTGTTTCATTTTTCTCCGGTTCTATCTTTTCAGGCTCTTTGCTTTCGGGTTCTTCAATTATAGGTTCTTCGGCAACTGTCTCAGGCTGATATTCCTGCTCTTGAGCTGCTTCGGACGCATCATTGACCGTTTCATCTGAGGTTTCCTCTGCTGTTACTGCCGCAGAAACGGCTGCATGTGCTTCTTCTGTTCCTTCATCTTCATTTTCGCTGCCACCATTCTTTGAGGCAACGGTCTCCGCTTCTTCTGTAACATCGTTTTCACACTCATCTGCAAAAGGCTCACCGGTTACTGCCGGCTGTTCCTCTGCAATAACTTCTGTATTTTCATCAGCTTCGCCTGCTACATCATCGTCATCGGTATATGAGTCGTCAACCTCCACAGGCTCAAACATTGCGAAAGGCTGGTTAACGGCATCTTTAAGCACCTCTGCCGGGACAAAGGAGAGTTTCTTGTGTCCTTTTATTTCAAATTTCTCGCCGGTGTTCACATTTACGCTTGAACGGTTAGCGACATCGGTTATCTTGAAAGTTCCAATGCCATTGATTTTCACAATGCCGTCCTGCTCTAACCCTTCAATTATGAGGTCGAACAGATTTTTTGTAAATGCCTCTGACTTTGCTACGGAGATTCCTGTCTCTTTCGCAAGAAGCGCACTAATATCCGAATGGTTAAGTTTCTCGCTCATAAGGTTTCTCCGTTTTATTTGAACTTATCTTTAAGTTTGCCGCTCGGACGGAATGAAGGCTGAATCTTCGGGGGCACAAGAAAGCGCTGGCCGGTCTTTGGATTTACCGAAAGGCGCTCTTTGCGCATTTTGGTCTCAAGCACGCCAAAACCCGACACATTAAGCTGGTCGCCATCCTTAAGGCGCTCGGTTACAATGCCCACAAAAGCCTCCACATTTGCTGTGGTATCGGCCATTGACATTCCGCTGCGCTTGGCAAGTTTTGTGATAAATTCCTTATTATTCATATTATATTCAATTATTGCTGCCTGAAATTTATCAGGGAACAGCATATTTCAATGTATATTATTGTACAACCTGGCCCATAAGGTCAAATTCAACTGCATCTGTAATGCGGACATTATAGAAAGCGCCTATTTCAAGTTCTCCCTCTGCTGTATGTATAAGAACCTCTGTATCAACATCGGGAGAATCAAATTCAGTGCGGCCAATATAGTAATCGCCCTCAACCCTGTCAATGACAGTTCTGAACACCTTGCCCACCTTTTCATCATTGAGCCTTGCCGATATTCGCTGCTGGACTTCCATCAAGCGGTCAAGGCGCTCCTGTTTCTTTTTCTGCGAAACACTGTCGCGATAGTTCATTGCAGCGTATGTGCCATCTTCCTCGCAATAGGCGAAAGCACCCAGGCGGTCAAACTTTGCCCATTTGACAAACTCCATAAGCTCCTCAAACTCCTTCTCGGTCTCTCCCGGAAATCCCACCATCATTGTAGTTCTGAGGCATATTCCCGGAACTTCGCTGCGCATTCTCTCCACAAGGGCATAGGTATCCTCCTTGGTGACGTTACGCAGCATCTTCTTCAGAATTTTCGTGCTTACATGCTGAAGCGCAATATCAAGATACTTGCAAACATTTTTCCTTTCACGCATTACCCTCAGCAAGTCGTAAGGGAAATTTGACGGATAGGCATAGTGCAGCCGAATCCACTCAACACCCTCTATTTCCGACATTCTCTCTACAAGTTCGGCAATGCTCTGCTTCTTGTATATGTCAACTCCATAGTATGTAAGTTCCTGTGCTATTACCTGAAATTCCCTTACGCCTTTTGAAACAAGATAGCGCACCTCGTCAAGAATCTCTTCAATAGGGCGCGACTTGTGACTGCCTGTAATTATGGGGATAGCGCAATAGGCACAACGGCGGTTGCATCCTTCGGAGATTTTCAGGTAGGCATAGTGTCCTGGGGTAGTCAGCACGCGCTCGTTTGCAATCCCCTCGTTATACTGCTGTTTGAGGTCATCCAAAAGGGCTGTCCAATTGAACTTGCCGTAGAACTTGTCTACCTGGGATATTTCCTCCCGGAGTTCATTAAGATACCTTTCCGACAGGCAACCCATCACATACAGTTTCTCAAGATTGCCCTGCTCCTTGCGTTCGCAGAACTCAAGAATCATATTTATGGATTCCTGCTTTGCATCGCCTATGAAGCCGCATGTATTTATCACGGCAATCTCTCCGCAGGGATTGTCGCTGTCGTGAAAGACCTCATATCCGCACTCCTCGAGCTGCCTCATTAAATGCTCCGAATCGACAAGATTCTTTGAGCAGCCCATCGTTATTATGTCAATGCGCTTTTTTTTCATCGCTTATCCGAATAGTGAATCAACAAACTCCTCTCGGTTGAATACCTGAAGATGGTCAATGCCCTCGCCAAGGCCGATGTATCTTACCGGAATCTTGAACTGGTCGCTGATGCCTATCACCACACCGCCCTTTGCCGTACCGTCAAGCTTGGTAATTGCCAAAGACGACACCTCGGTAGCTTTTGTAAACTGCTTGGCCTGCTCAAATGCATTCTGTCCGGTAGAGCCGTCAAGCACGAGCATCACATCATTGGGGGCTGTTGGCACAACCTTCTGCATTACGTTCTTGATTTTGGTAAGTTCGTTCATGAGGCCCACCTTGTTGTGCAGACGGCCCGCTGTGTCAATAATCACAACATCGGCATTATTTGCAACAGCCGATGAGAGAGTGTCAAAGGCCACTGATGCAGGGTCGGACCCCATGCCCTGCTTTATCACAGGAACATCGGCACGGTGTCCCCACTCTACAAGCTGCTCCACTGCTGCAGCGCGGAAGGTGTCAGCCGCTCCAAGATAGACTTTCTTTCCTGCCTTCTTGTACTGATAGGCCAATTTGCCTATTGTTGTGGTTTTCCCCACTCCATTTACACCAACAACCATTATCACATAAGGCTGCCCGGGAACGGTTGGAATGCTGAACGGGTCGTTGCCATCGTTGCTGTTGTTCTCCATTAGCAATTGTGCTATCTCGTCCTTGAGCAGTTTGTTCAACTCGTTTGTATTCATAAACTTGTCGCGTGCAGCACGTTTCTGTACGCGGTCAATGATTTTCAGTGTAGTCTCTACACCCACATCCGATGTAACAAGCACCTCCTCAAGATTATCAAGTACCTCATCGTCAATTTCACTCTTTCCCGCTATGGCACGCGCAATCTTGCTGAACACGCTCTGCTTTGTCTTTGAAAGTCCCTGGTCAAGGACCTCTTTCTTCTCTCGGCTAAAAAAACTGAATATTCCCATATTCTTTCTTATAAAATGTTCCTAAATAAACCGCGTGCATTATAGTCATGCACTCTTCGGTCACTTTTTAATCAAGTTTAAGTACAGCAAGGAATGCCTTCTGTGGCACTTCCACGTTACCTATCTGCTTCATGCGCTTCTTTCCTTTCTTCTGCTTCTCAAGCAACTTGCGCTTGCGCGACACGTCGCCTCCGTAACACTTCGCTGTCACATCCTTGCGCACCTGCTTGATTGTCTCGCGTGCTATGATTTTTGTGCCTATGGCAGCCTGAAGCGCAATATCGAACTGCTGTCTTGGGATAAGGTCGCGCAGCTTCTCGCACATTTGACGGCCAAGACCGTATGCATTGTCAACATGGGTAAGTGTTGAAAGCGCGTCAACAGGCTCTCCGTTAAGCAAAATATCAAGCTTTATGAGTTTTGAAGTTCTGAAGCCTGCGGGATGATAGTCGAACGAAGCATATCCTTTTGAAATGCTCTTCAGTTTGTCATAGAAGTCAATCACAATCTCTCCAAGCGGCAGCAGGAAACGTATATCAACGCGGTTTCCGGTTATAAATTCCTGCTTAAGCAGCTCGCCGCGCTTTGAAAGGCAGAGTGTCATGATAGGCCCAATGTAATCGGCGCGCGTAATTATGCTTGCATTGATGTAAGGTTCTTCAATGTGGTCAATGAGTGTCTGGTCGGGCATGCCGCCTGGGTTGTGCACCTCCTTAGCCTCGCCCTGCTTGTCATAGACCATGTAGGAGACGTTAGGCACCGTAGTGATGACACTCATATCGAACTCGCGGTCAAGGCGCTCCTGAACAATCTCCATGTGCAGCAGGCCGAGGAAACCGCAACGGAAACCGAATCCCAGGGCTGCTGACGATTCGGGAGTAAATGTAAGCGATGCGTCATTGAGCTGAAGCTTTTCAAGCGAAGCGCGCAAATCCTCGTAATCCTCGGCCTCAATTGGGTAAACGCCGGCAAAGACCATAGGCTTTACCTCCTCAAATCCGGCAATAGCTGCAGAACAGGGGCGGGCAATGTGGGTGATGGTATCGCCCACCTTAACCTCGCGCGATGTCTTGATGCCTGAGATTATATAGCCGACATCACCGGTGCGCAGTTCCTGACGCGGTGAAAGTTCCATCTTCAGCACGCCTATTTCATCAGCATCATACTCTTTTCCGGTATTGAAGAACTTAACCTTGTCGCCCTTGCGAAGCACGCCATTGGTAATCTTGAAATATGCGATAATGCCACGGAAAGAGTTGAACACAGAGTCAAAGATAAGTGCCTGAAGCGGTGCTTCCTCATCGCCTTGAGGTGCAGGGATACGCTCTACCACGGCCTGCAAAATTTCCTCAACGCCCATGCCGGTTTTTCCCGAGGCTTCAATTATATCCTCGCGGTCACAGCCCAGCAGGTCAATGATTTCGTCCTTAACCTCTTCGGGCATAGCGTTAATCATGTCGCACTTATTGATTACAGGAATAATCTCAAGCCCCTGGTCAACCGCCATGTAGAGATTTGAAATTGTCTGCGCCTGAACGCCCTGGGTGGCATCAACAACAAGCAAAGCGCCCTCGCACGCTGCAATAGAGCGCGACACCTCGTACGAAAAGTCAACGTGTCCCGGAGTGTCAATAAGGTTAAGGATATATTTCTCGCCCTTGTACATGTACTCCATCTGAATTGCATGGCTCTTTATTGTGATTCCGCGCTCTTTCTCAAGGTCCATGTTATCCAGCATCTGGCCTTCGGTGACATTTATTGTCTTTGTTGTCTCCAGCAGACGGTCGGCCAATGTCGATTTTCCATGGTCAATGTGGGCAATAATGCAAAAATTTCTGATTTTTTCCATATATAGTTTTGTTTTTTACTTCTTAACCGGCACTCAATTGGCCGTTTTTGGTTTTAATTTACAAAGATACAATAAAAATTTTATATATATAATAACATGCGGGCGAAATGGAAACAAAAAAACGTGGGTGACACAAAAGCTTTTGTGTCACCCACGTTTGTAGGGAGGCTGGATAAAAAGAGCTGTTTTAGTCAGCCTCTAAGCATATCACAGTTTCTTAGTTTGCAATATAAATCAAATAATCAGGATTTACAGCTGCGGTTTTATTTTTCAAATACATGCTTGCCGTAGCTTACCCCCTTCAGCCTGTAATATACAGCCTCGCCTTGCAGACGCTTGAGGAAATCCTTGTAGTCGCGCCGTTCAGGCTTGCTCCACCCCGCCTCGGCAACAGCAGCAAGACGCGGCAGCATAAGATACTCAACCACCTCGGGCTCTTCAACCCACTCAGTCCAGAAGTTAGCCTGCACTCCCATATATTTAGGCTGCAATGAAGCATCCACATTGTTCATCGGCTTGTAGCTGTAAACACGCTCTACTGTTTCATCGCCATAGCCTTGAGAGCGCGGTTCTGTCTCAAGCTTTGACTGACGGCGGTTGATGTAGTAAGGAATCTGCGGCGAAAGGATTGTGTTCATGCCACGCTTCGCGGCATCGACAGCCGCATTGTCAGCGCCTATCCATGCCATAATTGTAATGTCATCTCCCAATGGCGCAGTGTTTCCGTGAAGCACCTCGTTCCAGAAAATAAGCTTGCGCTGTTTTTCTGCCGGTTTCTGTGCAATATGCTCCTTCAGCTGTTTGTAGAAGTGAATCTGCAAATCGCGGTAGTTTTCAGAACCAATCTCCTTGAGCAGAGCCTGGCAGTCGCTGTTACGCTCCCATTTTTGTGTAGGGCACTCGTCACCGCCCAAATGAATATAGCCAAAGGGGAACATCTCAGTAAGTTCATCAATTACATCCTTTGCAAACTGCACCGCCTTTGGATTGGCAACATTTATAACATCGGGCGACACCCCCTGCCACAGCCATACTTCGTGTTCCTTTTCAGGGTCACAGGCAAGGAATTCGGGATATGACGCCACTGCAGCCTGAGAGTGTCCGGGAATATCCACTTCGGGCACAATCTCAATGAAACGCTGCTTTGCATAATCCACAATCTCCTTCACGTCCTTGCGGGTGTAATAGCCGCCATAGAGCTGTCCATCGGGCTTAACCTCGCCCCAGCCAAGAACTTTGCTGTTACGCCAAGCGCCAACTTCGGTAAGTTTAGGATATTTTTTTATTTCTATGCGCCAGCCCTGGTCTTCTGTCAGATGCCAATGGAAACGGTTCATCTTGTAGGCTGCCATCACATCAAGAATTTTCTTGATTTCCTCCTTGCCGTAGAAATGACGGCCTTCGTCAAGCATGAATCCGCGCCAGCCGAAACGCGGCTCATCCTCAATTTCAACACAAGGAACTGGATATTCAGTTGGAAGGCAATCATGCAACCCCAATTCCATTGTAAAACTGTCTGTATATACGCCAGCCATAACATTGCGTGGCATAAGCTGCTTTAATGTCTGGAAAGCATAGAAGAATCCGGCGGGCTTTGCCGCGGCAATGTCAATTCTTTTCGGCGCAACAGAGAGTTTGTAAGCCTCGCCGCCCATAGAATTGTCGACATGCATTACAATATGCGCATCGGCTTTCTTGTCATACACGGTTACAGCCTTACCAAGAACCTTCTTCTTTTTAGGTGTCGTTTTCTTGAGCTTTATACCGGTTGCCTTCTTGAATTCATCAACAAAGTTATCCGCTACAGCCTTAATCTCCCTGTCCTTTATTTCGGGATAGCATATAGCAACCTTTCCTCTGAAAAGGAACTTGCCCTCATTCACGCAAATTTTTGCCGGCTGAGGGATAAGTGAAATCTCCTGCGCCATTGGCACACACTCTTTCTCAGAAGGGTAAGCAACAGAACCCTCCTGCGCCATGCCTGTAAACGCAAACAGACAAAGCAATACAAATAGCAATCGTCTCATAACTATAAATTCAGAAGTTGTTTAAATTTCTAAAAAGTATTTTCTTGTAGAAGCGAGTTTTGTCTATTTCGCCATTTTTGCTCTATAAAAAATTGGGCGATATAAAATCAAACAGCTTCTTAATGATTTTCATTAAACTTATGCAATCTCTCTTCAAGCATTGCATAATGATGCGGCTTTATATTTGACGAGCATGCCCTCACCCCCTTGCGCACAGCGCCGGTAGTAGAAAGGTCAATGCCGCTTATTCCGTAATAGAGCAATTCCTTGAGCAGTTCCCCGCCGTCCATATCCTTATAACCGACAGTAAAGAAGAAACCGTCGCTGACAGGCTCTTCATCGTCCTTGTCGTAAACTATATGGAAACCGTTGCGCAGCAGAATCTCCTTGATGCGCGCAGTGCGGCTGGCATACTCCTTAATATCCTCCACGAAACGGTACTCGCCGTCGCATGCGGCCTTTAGCATTGCCGCCATTGCGCACTGCGCCGAGTGGGACACGCCCGATGAGAAGGAATACAGGAACACATAGGCAAACGCTGCGCCAAAGCGGGCAATTCCGTAGCGCTCCCTCAGGCTATTGTAATGCCGTTCATAAAGCGCATCGCCTATACATGCCATTGCTATGCGCTGGCCGGCATAGCTGAATATCTTTGAAGCGCTTATAAGAATTACATAATTATCGGTGTAATGCGACACGCTCGGCTGGAAAGGCGGCCGGAAAGGGATACCGAAATCCTTGCGGAAATCCATTGCCATATAGGCCATATCCTCAATGACGACAACATCATATTTTGTTGCCAAACGCCCTATTATCTCAAGTTCCTCTTCGTTAAGGCACATCCATGTAGGATTGTTGGGACTTGAATAGAGCACTGCGCAAATATCGCCCCGCCTGAAGCAGTTCTCCAGTTTTTCCTCAAGCAGTTTTCCACGGTACTCCGCAATATCAAACGAGGCAATCTTTACCCCAATGACCTGCGCCTGCATCTTCTGCACCGGGAATCCAGGGTCAATGTAAAGCACCGTATCGCGCTTTTCGTCAAGCTGCGACGCGAGCATGAGCGAAGCGAATGAAGCCTGCATTGAACCCACTGTGGGAATACACCCTTCGGGGCGTATTTCGGTATTCAGGAATGCCTTCACAAACCTTGAAGCCTGTTCCTTGACTTCGGGTATGCCGTCTATTATGGGATATACCGATGCAACGCCGCGCTGAAGCGCATCACACTCAGCCTTAACGCCCACCGCCGATGGCGGCAATCCCGGAACACCCATTTCAAAATGGACAAATTCAACGCCTGTGCGTGCTTCAGCAGCACGCACAACTGCGCCAACCTGGCGGATAGAGGCCGAACGTATATCCTCTATCTCAAGTTCCTTGACTATGGAGTCTATTACCTCCCTATCAATTATGCTCATGAGTATATAGTTTTAGAGCGAGTGAAGAAAGCGGAAAACACTGTTCCCCAATCAGCCTAATCAATCCTCCATCAGCTTGCGGTAACGTGTCTTCTTGGGTTCTTCAATTCCAAGACGGCGCATCTTGTTCTCCTCATATTCAGAGTAAGAACCCTCAAAGCTGTAGACATTTCCGTCGCCTTCAAATGCAATAATATGAGTACAGATACGGTCGAGGAACCAGCGGTCGTGGCTGATTACCACAGCACAGCCTGCAAAATTCTCAAGACCCTCCTCAAGCGCACGCAAGGTATTCACGTCAATATCATTGGTAGGCTCGTCAAGGAGAAGCACATTGCCGCCCTCCTTGAGCGCCATTGCAAGATGAAGGCGGTTGCGCTCTCCGCCTGAAAGCACGCCGCACTTCTTCTCCTGGTCGCCGCCAGAGAAATTGAAGCGTGAAAGGTACGCACGCACATTAACCTCCTTGCCGCCAAGGCGCATAAGCTCGTTGCCCTGGCTCATTACTTCGTATACGGTCTTGTCGGCAACAATGTCCTTGTGGTTCTGGTCAACGTATGCAATTTTAACTGTCTCGCCCACCTCAAATGTGCCTTCATCGGCAGTTTCAAGACCCATAATCATGCGGAAGAGGGTTGTCTTTCCCGCGCCGTTAGGGCCTATCACGCCTACAATGCCGTTAGGCGGAAGCATAAAGTTCAGGTTGCTGAAAAGGTGCTTGCTGCCAAATGACTTTCCAATGTTATCGGCAATAATAACCTTGTTTCCGAGGCGCGGGCCGTTGGGAATGAAAATCTCAAGTTTCTCCTCGCGCTCCTTCTGGTCCTCGTTAAGCATGCGCTCGTATGAGTTAAGACGTGCCTTGCCCTTTGCCTGACGCGCTTTGGGTGACATGCGCACCCACTCAAGCTCGCGTTCCAGCGTCTTGCGGCGCTTGCTTGCGCTCTTCTCCTCCTGCTCCATGCGCTTTGTCTTCTGGTCGAGCCACGAAGAGTAGTTGCCCTGCCAGGGGATGCCCTCGCCACGGTCAAGTTCGAGAATCCAGCCTGCTACATCATCAAGGAAGTAGCGGTCGTGAGTAACGGCAATCACAGTACCCTCATACTGGTTGAGGTGCTGCTCAAGCCAATCAATGCTCTCAGCATCAAGGTGGTTGGTAGGCTCGTCAAGAAGAAGCACGTCGGGCTTCTGAAGAAGCAGGCGGCAGAGAGCCACACGGCGGCGTTCGCCACCTGAAAGGTGGTCAACCAGTTCATCGGGCGCAGGACAGCGGAGGGCCGCCATGGCACGCTCCAGCTTGCTGTCAAGATTCCATGCATCAGTAGCATCTATAATATCCTGCAGTTCGGCCTGACGGGCAAAAAGGTCATTCATTTTATTCTCGTCCTCATAATATTCGGGAAGGCCGAATTTCTGGTTTATCTCCTCATACTCGGCAAGAGCGTCAACCGTTGCCTGAACACCCTCCTTTACGCACTCCATGACGGTCTTGCCCTCCTGAAGATGCGGTTCCTGAGGCAGATAGCCCACAGAATATCCGGGCGACCACACCACATTGCCCTGGTACTCGGTCTCAATACCGGCAATAATCTTCATAAGAGTAGACTTGCCGGCGCCGTTCATACCTACAATACCAATCTTTGCACCATAGAAGAAAGAGAGGTAGATGTTCTTGAGAATCTGCTTGTTGGTCTGCTTTATTGTCTTGCTGAGACCAACCATTGAGAAAATAATCTTTTTGTCGTCAACTGTTGCCATATAGTATTAACACTTAATTTAATTTCATAAACTATCCGCGAAGATACAAATAAATTTCGCTAATAGCAAATCAAGCAGAAAAGTGCGGCCGAAAATTGCTTCCCGGCCGCCCCTTTGTTTATATATTCAAAAGTGAATTATGCGCTTACTTTTCAGGACTGATAGACACCTGAATAAAGTTATTATCCTTTGTAAGAGCCCTTACAGCCTCAACTACAGCCTCTGAGGTGATGCCGTTTACAGCAGACTCAAATTCCATATCGTAGTCGATACCGTAATTCACATAATACTTCAGGCACTTCTGCCAGTAGCTGTTGCTTACTCTGTCCTGAGGTATGTTCTTCTGAATGTTCTTGATAATCATGTCAAGCTTGTCGGCAGGGATGCCCTCCTCTACCAAATTGTACATGCCTGAGATTGCAAGCTCCGTGAGCTTTGCAACGCTTTCGGGGTTAGTCTCAAAAGCAACCTGCATCACTGCATAGGGAGTGGGCTCCATCATAAAGGCAGTAGCTACGCTTGCGCCGTATGTTCCGCCCTCGCTCTCACGGAGAGTTTCAACGTAAATCATGTCAAGGTAATACTTTGCAACCTGAAGAAGAACCTCATTCTGCACACTGTAAGGCATCTTTGCCGAATATACCTGAAGCACGGTGTTCTTAGGAGTCTCCATTGCTATCGGGAAATCCCTTACAATTTCGCCCCTTACAATATTCTCCTTGTGGTCGACCATCTTAGCGCCCTTCTTTCCGCCGGGGAGCGAAGCGATATACTTCTCAAGGAGAGGCTTGAGAGCATCGGCATCAATGTTGCCTACAACATATACAGTTGCGCCGGCAACATCGCCAAAGAGACGTCTGCTCACAGCCTCGACAGCCTGGATATTGGCCTTTTCAAGGAGTTCCATGCTCAACACCTCACGGCGCTCGTGACCTCCGTAGAGAACCTCATTTGCATGCTTCTGGAACTGCATCATAGGCTGTTTTTCAAGGTTAGGGAGCATTGCCTTAATCTGATTGATACCGGTCTGGTACTCAGTTTCATCAAAGCGCTGGTCGGTTACATTCAGATAGAGCAGCTGCATTGCGGTTTCAATATCCTTGGGAGTTGAAACAGCCTTAATGCCGTGACGCACTCTGTCAATAACAATAGAGCAATCTACATTCTTTCCTGTAAGCATCTTCTTCAGTTCCACGCCGCCGAACTTTGAAAGTCCGCGGTTCGACTGGTAGAGAGCCCACACATTATCCTCAAATGAAGGAAGTTCCTCTGTTGCAATGAGAGAAGCACCACCCTCTTTTACAATTTCAACAACAACCTCGTCCTTCTTGAGGTCGGTAGACATAAACACTACCTTCACGCCGTTGCTGAGTGTCCACTCTGTTGCGCCGTAAGGCATATCCTTAATCTTCTTTACCTTGCCGGGAACAATTGCGGCCGGGTCAAGCAGAGGCTCGTTTGCTCCCTCCTCAACAGGCGCTTCCACCTCGGCTGCCTTCACATCATTTATTACAGCAAGAAGGTCGGCTTCAGCCGGATGAGCAAGCCCTTCGCGCTCGGGAGCCTTGTATATTACAACAAAGTTCTCTTCTGTGATAGCGCCGGCAAGTATCTGCTTAAATACCATTGAAGGAATCTGAGAGCATACGCTCTGAATCATCTGAAGTTCAACCTGCGGGTCGAGCAGATAGTGATTCTGGAAGAAGTGTCCCAGTATAGGCCATACAAATTCAGCATTTTTGCGTGTAGCAGCAGCCTCGGCAGCCTTTTCGGCATCACTAATCAGCTTAAGCTTGGCACGCTCGAGCTCGCTTTCTGTAATTCCGTAACGGCGGATTCTCTCAATTTCAGTATAGAATGCCTTAAGCGCATTCTTGTAGTCGCCATCCTTGAAAACAACCTGGGCCTGGACAGCCTCGCAGCCTTCGCAGAGAGCGCCAATCATAAGGCCGCCATTGATAAAGGGGGCATCGGCCGATGCTGTGATAGCCTGCATGCGCTCGCTGAACACATTGCCGATAACACTCTTTACAACGTCAACAACAAATGCTGCATCTGTAGAGGCCATCTCCTTTGGCATTGCATCGCCACGCCATATAAGCTCCACCATTGAAGCGCTTGCCTCGGGGTCGGTAATTACACCCACCTGCGGCTCTTTATTTGAAGGAATCTTAATCAGCGGCTTTACAGTGGGAGTTGCCGGAGCGGGAATTGAGCCGAACAAGTCCTTAATTTTCTTTTCAACTGCTGCAACATCAACGTCGCCCACTACAACAACTGCCTGCATGTCAGGATTGTACCACTTGCGATAGAAGTTCACAAGACTTTCGGGCTTAAAGGTCTTGAGCTGCTCTTCGCCACCGATAAGAGTACGCTTTGCCATATGTGTATTTCCAAAGTAATAAGGCAAAGAGCGCTCAAACATTCTCCAGTTGGCATCGCGGCGTGAACGGCGCTCCTCAAGGATTACACCGCGCTCGGCATCAATCTCCTTGGGGTCACATGTCACATAGTGCGAATAGTCGTGCAGCACAAGCAGACAGGAATCGATTATGCCCTCACGGGTAACAGGAATATTGTTCAGCATATACTGTGTCTGCTCAAAGCCGGTTGACGCATTTATATTACGGCCAAACTCAGCACCTATGCCCTGAAGATACTCAAGCAGCTTCTTTTCGGGGAAATTCTTTGTACCGTTGAAGCACATGTGCTCAAGGAAGTGTGCAAGGCCATCCTGGTCGTCCTCCTCCTGGAAAGCACCTACATTTGTTGCCAAATAGAACTCGGCACGCTGCGCGGGGTTGGCATTGTGACGGATATAATAGGTCAAGCCGTTCTCAAGCTTTCCCATTTTCACATTCTCGTCAACAGGCAGCTGTGTCTGTCCGAATGCAAAGATGGTGACAAAAGCCACCGCAAGTGAAAGAAAAAATCTTTTCATAACATTATATAATTAAAACAAAATATACATTTAGATAGAAGCAGTTGCTTCAAAATCAAGCGGCAGCAAAAAATGCCGCAACCCATTGTCAGGAAATCCCGACTTGCAAAAATAAGTAAAAACTGCAACAGTTTTATTTTTATTCATTATTTTTTATCCGTTTGTGTTAAAAAATATTTACACTAACACCGTAATATTCTTACAGCGGGCGCTTTTTGGCGTAAAGTAGAAACATGTTGCGGCAATGCAGTATATTTTCGGCACATCCCGCAAGTTTCAAGAACCCATCCGGCAGCAATCCGGCGCAAAGATAATAACAAGTTCAATTTCACCCCCCCAATTGTTAAATATTGTTAATTTATAAAAGATTGTTCACAAACAATTAAAAGCATGTATAAACATATCGCCAAGTAATTTATAGAAGCTGAAATGAAAGAAAACTATTTATGATGCAGAAATTCCGAAATAATCACTATCTTCGCAGAAACAAAACAATCAGCGAACTATGGTATACAATGAAAGAGAAGCACGCCATGAGCATGTAATTGAGTGTGCAAAACAGATGATGACAGCAGCACGCACTGCCCCAAAGGCAAAAGGTGTTGACATTATAGAGATTACAATGATAACCGATGACGACATTGTCGCCCTGAGCAACGCCCTGCACCAGATAGGCGAGAACATGGGACGTGGCGGGCTTATGAGAGATGCCGACAACATCCTCTCTGCCGAGGCAGTATTGCTTATCGGTTCACGCGAGGAGGCCATGTGCCTCAACTGCGGCTACTGCGGCTACCCCACTTGCGGCGAGCGCGCCCAGGGAGTGCCATGCGCAATGAACACAATTGATGTGGGAATTGCTGTAGGCTCAGCCTGCGCAACAGCAGCCGACCTAAGGTTAGACACTCGCGTAATGTACTCTGTTGGTTATGCAGCGCTAAAGCTTGGCTGGATGCCCGGATGCAATTATATAATAGGAATACCGGTAAGCGCAAGTTCAAAGAACCCGTTCTTTGACCGCAAACGCAAAGTACAGCCACAGTAATGGAACAGCCGAAACGACAGTTATTTATGCCGGCCGAGTGGCATCGCCTGCAGATGATTCAGCTTACATGGCCGCATGAAAAGACCGACTGGAGCTACATGCTCGATGAAGTTGAGAAATGCTTTACCGACCTTGCAAAAGCAATCAGTTCACGCCTGAATCTGCTCATCGTAGCCCCTGACACCGACAAGGTTCACACCCTGCTCGAAAACAGCGGAGCGAAAATGCAGAACATCACCTTCTTTAAATGCGACACAAACGACACATGGGCACGCGACCATGCATTCATAACCCTGCTTGGCGACAACGTGCCCCACTACATTGACTTCTGCTTCAACGGCTGGGGCAGAAAATTTACATCGGAACTTGACAATGCCATAAACGGCAAGCTCTACGATGCCGGCATTATAAAAGGCGAATACGAGGACTGCACATCATTCGTGCTTGAGGGAGGCTCTATTGAGAGCGATGGCAAGGGAACAATACTCACAACATCGCAATGCCTGCTTGCTCCGCACCGCAACCAGCCTATGGGCAAGGAAGAGATTGAAAAATGCCTTAAGAAGATGCTGCATGCCGAACATGTGCTATGGCTCAGCCACGGCAGCCTTATTGGCGACGACACCGACGGACATGTAGACACAGTGGCACGCTTCGCACCAAACGACACCATTGTATATATGCAGGCAACTGATGAGAACGACGCCCAATATGCCGGCCTCCGCGCAATGGAAGAGGAGATAATGGCTCTGCGCACAAGCGACGGCAAGCCCTACAGGACAGTCGCCCTGCCCTCGCCCGACCCGATATTTGACGAGGATGGCGAACGCCTGCCGGCAACATACGCAAATTTCCTCATCATGAACAATACAGTGCTCTACCCCACATACCGCCAGCCCGACAATGACCTTTTGGCTGCCGAAAGGCTCTCAAAGGCATTCCCGGCACATGACATTGTGGGAATAGACTGCTGCGCACTTATCAAGCAGCATGGTTCGCTGCATTGCGTAACCATGCAATACCCAAGATAAACAGATATATGGACACAATAAAAGTTGGAATAATTCAGCAGAGCATCGGCACTGATGTTGCTGCAAACAGAGAGAAACTGGCTGCATGCATACGCAAGGCTGCTGCCGGCGGCGCGCAGCTGGTGATATTGCAGGAACTGCATAATTCGCCCTACTTCTGCCAGGTGGAGTCAACAGAGAAATTCTCTTACGCAGAGCCAATCCCCGGCCCTTCAACAGAGTTTTATGGAAAAATTGCCGCAGAGTGCAAGGTTGTGCTCGTGACATCACTCTTTGAGGAGCGCGCAAAAGGGCTATACCATAACACCGCGGTAGTGTTTGAGAGCGACGGAAGCATTGCCGGAAAATACCGCAAGATGCACATCCCCGACGACCCTGCATATTACGAAAAATTCTATTTCACTCCGGGCGACATAGGTTTCCGTCCAATAAGGACCTCTGTAGGAACTTTGGGAGTGCAGGTATGCTGGGACCAATGGTATCCCGAAGGAGCACGCCTCATGGCGCTGCGTGGCGCAGAACTGCTGATATACCCCACCGCAATAGGCTGGGAAAGCAGCGACACCCCGGAAGAGAAAGAGCGCCAGCTCGGTGCATGGCAAACCGTTCAGCGCGGGCATGCAGTAGCCAACGGCCTGCCGGTAATTGCAGTAAACCGTTGCGGTCATGAGCCCGACCCATCAGGGATGACAAACGGCATACAATTCTGGGGACACAGTTTCGTTGCCGGCCCACAGGGCGAATTCATAGCGCATTTTGGCGAGGAAGAACAATGCGAAGTCATTGAAGTAAGCCTTAAACGCAGCGAAACCGTGCGCCAGTGGTGGCCATTCCTCCGCGACCGCCGCATAGAGGAATACGGCGGCATAGTCAAAAGATACCTCGACGAAGAATAGAGGACGACAAAAAGCCGCCCTCATGATGCAGACAGGGGGCAAAAGCCCTCTTATTGAACAAGCACCCGCGCTAGAGCATATTCTAACGTGGGTGTTTCTTGCAAAAATGACTTTTGGGCAGCCATCATGATGCAGGCAGTCTCCTGCTCCTAACACTTTACTTCTGCCGCCTTGGCTATCCACTCCACATCGCGCAGCAAGTCCTGCAAGTCCTGTTCATGCTCCTCCTCTTCGGCCATTATACGCTTGGCAATATCGCAAGTGGTATAATCCACATTATTGCAGAACGATGCAATCTCCTCGTACCTCACAACCGCGCACCTCTCTGCCGCAACATTCTGCTTAAGCAGATTTATAACATCGCTGTCAACAGGCACAGAATACTTGCACCTCGCCAGCACGCTCCACTGCACAGGGTCAAGCACCGGAGTGCCCTCAAGCTGTATTATCCTGTCGGCCAGCAGCCTTGCATGGGCAAACTCCTCCATGGCATGCTCCTCAAACTCCCGCTGCACATCGGAGCGCATAGCCCCTTCAACAACTAACGACCCAATCCAATACTGATAAAAAGCGAGCCACTCCTCACACAATGCCGCATTAAGCTGCGACAGCAATTCCGGCAAGTCAATCCTCTTGCGCAGAATCATAATACTCTCTCTTGCCATATTAGCTGATTATTTTATGATTTTACAAAGAAGGAACGCCGCAACGGCAAGTAATGTTCTGCGAAAGGAGTTCCTGGCGATGCTTTGCAAAAATTATTCACAAAAAGATACTATTTTTTGCATTATCATCTTTTTTTGTTTAAGTTTGTATGCCGGCAATGCGGGAACAGCTCAAGGCCTGTGCTGCGATTTTCAAAGAAAAGAAAAGCATAGTTTGCCCCATAATTGGAAACAATGCTCTTTTTTATGGAATAATTGTGCTGCATAATCGCGCACAATATCATAAAAATTACTAATTTTGCAGGAAATATAGAACAGCAAGAACAACAATACAATATGAAACTGGCCGTATCGACAAAACCGACCTTTTTTGTAGAAGAGGACAAAATTATCACCCGCCTTTTTGACGAAGGACTGGACTATCTGTTCCTGTACAAGGAATACCCTCATCCGCAGTTCGTTGAAAGGCTTCTCAGCCTTATCCCCAAGAAGTACCACAAGCGCATATTCACTTGCAACAACAGGCTTATGCAGGAATACAGGCTTGCGGGCACTCTGTTCACTCTTGACTCAAACCCGCCTATGGGCAACGAGAACGGCAAGCTTGTGGGATATGCAAACAATCTCACCCACCTCAAGGAACTCCGCAAGACATACGACATTGTATGCTTCGGCCCATTGGGGCGCACATTCTACCAAAGCGCAGAGCTCAACGAAATTGGCAAGAAGGTTATAAACAGGAACACATGGGCATTTGGCGACATTGACGAAGCCAATATAAAGCGCCTGACAAACTACGGTTTTGGCGGAATCATACTCAACGAGCTCATGTGGAGCAATTTCGATTCATGCCGCTCGACCGACTACACCGAACTCATTGACCGCTTTAAGAGAATAAAGAAAGTGGTTGACAAGCTTTGACAATAAAAGAAGAAAATATAACAAACTAAATTCATTTAATCATCATGGACAATACTCCTTACATGGTTTTTGCAGGAACCAAGTCACGTTACCTCGCAGAAGAGATTTGCAAAGAATTAGGATGCGAACTCGGACAGATGAACACAACACACTTCGCCGACGGCGAATTTGCAGTTTCTTACGAAGAATCCATCCGCGGCAAGAACGTGTTCCTTGTTCAGTCAACATTCCCAAATTCAGACAATCTCATGGAGCTGCTGCTCATGGTTGATGCCGCAAAGCGCGCATCGGCAAAGAGCATTGTTGCAGTAATGCCATACTTTGGCTGGGCACGCCAGGACCGCAAGGACAAGCCACGCGTTTCAATTGGCGCAAAGCTGGTTGCCGACCTTCTCAGCGTAGCAGGCGTGAGCAGAATTATCACAATGGACCTCCACGCAGACCAGATTCAAGGATTCTTTGACATTCCGGTTGACCACCTCTATGCATCAATGGTATTTATCCCCTACATCAAGTCGCTCAAGCTCGACGACCTTGTAATAGCAACTCCCGACGTAGGCGGTTCAAAGCGCGCCAGCGCATATTCAAAATGCCTTGGTGTGCCCCTGGTACTCTGCCACAAGACACGCGCAAAGGCCAACGTGGTTGACACAATGCAGATTATCGGCGAGGTAAAGGACAAGAATGTAATCCTCGTTGATGATATTGTAGATACAGCCGGCACAATTTCAAAGGCAGCCGACCTCATGATGCAGAATGGCGCAAAGTCAGTACGCGCAATCGCTTCGCACTGCATTATGTCGGGCAACGCATCGGAGAGAGTACGCGAATCATCAATGACAGAGATTGTATTCACAAACAGCATTCCTTACGACCGCGGCTGTCCAAAGGTTAAGCAGCTCTCTATTGCCCACGGATTCGCCGAAGCCATCATGTGCGTATTGAACAACAAGTCAATAAGCAAGCAGTACATCTGCTAAAAAGCCAATCATAAAACGGTTTATAAAAACTGAAACACAAAAAGCATCAGGAGTATTGCACATAATCCTCCTGATGCTTTTACTATCATCTGTTTTTAATCTCACTTAACTAAATAAAAGCATCATCTTTTACAAAAAAATCTTATATTTGCAGTAAAATGCGAGCGCAGACAGCACTTGCTGTGGCAAGCATTAAAGCAATTTGCAAAAGGAACGATAAATAAATTACAACTGTGAGAAACCCGCTGAGGTATATTTTCCCATTCCTGTTGGCTTTAATAGCAATTGCCTTCTTGGGCATTGCCGATGCGCCGGATTCCATTGCACAGGAAAGCAATACCGCGGCGGCAAAAATTACCAGGCAAGCGTCTACTACATTGACATTGTGAACGAATTTGAACGCATGGGCGACTTCATAATCAACATATCACAAGACCTTGAGAAGGCATTTCCCGTAAAATAACCGCGGGGAGGTTCTCCCCTGCAATGCACATAAAACACCCCAAGAGCCGTTAGCTGTTGACAAGCAAGGTTCTTGGGGCGTTTTTAGGTTTGTCCCCTTAGGAGGATTCTATAAATATCAGTACTGCTCCTTCTCGTTAGGGAAATCACAAGCCTTAACATCGCTAACATAACTGCCCACCGCATCTGTTATAATAGCATTGAGGTCGGCATAACGGCGAAGGAACTTAGGAGCAAAATCAGCAGTCATTCCAAGCATGTCGGCATATACAAGCACCTGACCGTCAACCTTCACGCCGGCACCGATTCCAATTACCGGGATTGACACAGTAGAGGCAACCTTCTCGGCAAGCGCCGCAGGAATCTTCTCCAGCACAAGCGCAAAGCAGCCTGCCTCCTCAAGCAGTTTGGCATCGTTGAGCAGCTTGGCAGCCTCGGCCTCCTCCTTCGCACGCACAGCGTATGTACCAAACTTGTTTATGCTCTGCGGAGTAAGTCCAAGATGGCCCATAATGGGGATTCCGGCATCAAGAATGCGGCGCACCGATGGAAGAATCTCCTCTCCGCCCTCAAGCTTCAGGGCATCGGCATGCGTCTCCTTCATAATGCGTATAGCATTCGTCACAGCCTCATCGGCATTTACCTGATATGTACCAAAAGGCATGTCAACGACAACAAGCGCACGCTTAACGCCGCGCACGACACCCTTTGCATGATAAATCATCTGGTCGAGCGAAATGGGCAGCGTTGTAACATTGCCCGCCATTACATTCGATGCAGAGTCACCCACCAGAAGGGCATCAATTCCGGCAGCATCAAGAATTGACGCTGTTGTATAATCGTATGCAGTAAGCATTGCAATTTTCTCGCCCTTACGCTTCAGTTCCATAAAACGGTGCGTAGTAACCTTTCTTGTGTCTTCAACTAAATACTTTGACATTTTTCTCTATTTTTAGGATTTCACATGTTTGTCGTAAACGGCTGCAAAGTTAAGCAACTTCCGCGAGACTGCCCGAATTTTATTGGAATAAATTCTATTTTTATAAGGATGTTCTATAATAAGGGAGGTGCTATAAATTCAAACAGTTTCTAAAAGCATAAATGCAGTCAAACCCCGGCATTATTAAAAGCTGTTGAAAAATATTGCCGGGAAGCGAATGAAAATAGGGAGTTTTTCACTATCTTAGAAGCTGTTTATTGCCGAAAAGAAAATTACTAATGAGAATAATACATACAGCCGACTGGCACATTGGACAGACCTTCTACACATTCAGCAGGGCAAAGGAGCATGAAATGTTCCTTGAGTGGCTGCGCAATGCAATAAGGGAGCGCGGGACAGACCTTCTGCTCATTGCCGGAGATGTGTTCGACACCCCCAATCCATCGGCCGAAGCGCAGAGAATGCTCTACCGCTTCCTTACTCAAGTGACAAGCGAGAACAAGAATCTGCAAATAATAATAACAGCCGGAAACCATGATTCCGCAGCGCGTCTTGAAGCTCCAAGCCCGCTGTTCGATGCCTTTAATATATATGTATCGGGTGTTGTGCACTATGTTCACGAAGAGATTGACTTTGAGAGAATGATTGTGCCGCTTAACGGCGGCGGATGCTGCCTTGCCGTGCCCTATCTGCGCCCGGGCGACTACCCCGAATCGGATACACACAGCGAAGGGGTTGCAAAGATGTACTCAACCCTCTTTAACAAGGCAAAGGAGATGAACTACAGCCCAATAATTGCCATGGGACACCTTCAGGCATCGGGGGCAAAGGTGTCGGTGGGCGACAGCACTGAGCACGCCATAATTGGAGGGTTGGACGGAATTGATGCCGGCTTTGCATGCGACGGCATTGCATACACCGCACTCGGGCATCTTCACAAGGCGCAGCGGGTATCGCACCGCGAGAACATAAGGTATTCAGGAGCGCCCCTGCCAATGTCCTTTGCCGAGAGCAAAAACCGGCAGAGCGTGACCGAAGTGATTATTGAAGGCGGCAAATGCAGCATCGGGGAGATACACTGCCCTGCTCCGGCGAGCCTCATCAGAGTTCCCGAAACGCCGCAGGATTTGGAGACTGTGCTGAGAGAGATTTCGCAGCTTCGGGACGGAGAAACAGACGACAGTTCGCCCTACTTGCAGGTGAGAATAAAGACTGACGCACCCAATCCCGACCTCCGCTTTCAAATAGACAGCGCGCTTGAGGGAAAAGCCGTGCGTCTTGCAAACATTGAGGTAACAAGCAGTAACGACAAGAGCGGCAGCGACGAAAAGCAGATGACCTATGACGAGTTCAAGCAACTCAAGCCCATTGACCTAATGAAAGACATATTCACCAAGCAGACAGGCCATGACTTGCCAGAGAACCTTGAGCAGCTGCTAAATGGAATTATTGAGGAGGCGCAACTATGAAGATACTTGCAATAAGAGGAAAGAATATAGCCTCGCTTACAGGAACATTTGAAATTGACTTCCGCGAAGAGCCGCTGCGCTCGGCAGGACTGTACGCCATAACCGGCAAAACCGGTTCGGGCAAGACAAGCATACTCGACGCAATGTGCATTTCACTTTACGACAGGTCGCCAAGGCTTGACAGCATAAAGAACCCCAAAGTAGTAGAGGTCAATGGTTCAAAGAACATAACAGAAAGCTCAACAAAGACAATACTGAGCAAAGGAGCGCATCAAGGATACGCCGAGACCGATTTTCTTGCAATAGACGGCAATGAGTACAGGGTGCGCTGGACCGTATCAAGAAGCAATGACAATGCAAGAGGTTTCTTCCGCGAAAATGCCTACGACCTCTACAACCTTACTGACGGTTCGCACAGGAAGCTGCAAAAAAGGGAATTTGAAAAAGTAATCCCCACGCTTGTGGGGCTGGAATACGAGCAGTTTACCCGCGCCGTGCTTCTTTCACAAGGCAACTTTGCCGCATTTCTGAAAGCCGACGAAAATGAAAAGGCACAGATTCTGCAAACTTTGACCGGTACAGAGATATACAGCCGCATATCGGCGCTCATATTCAGCCGCAACAGCGAAGCAAACAAGGAGATGCAGCTCGCTGAAGCAAAGAAGGCAAGCCTTGACCTTTTGAGCGACGAAGAGGTTGCAGAACTTGAAAGAAGAAAGAGCGAATGCACCACCCTGCTTAACGACAACGAAAAGATGATGCAGAGGCTCACTGCCGAAAAATCATGGATTGAGCGTTCCGCACTGCTCGCAAGACAATGCGCCCAGGCCGAGGCCGGCCACAACTCAGCAACCGCTCTGATGCAGGAGTGCAAGCCAATTGCCGAAAAAATAGCGCTCATTGACAGCGTGCAGGAGATTCGTGACACATACACGCAAAAAGGGGCAATAGGCAGGCAGAAAGAGGAAGACAAAAACAGCCTTGCACTGCTGAAGGCAAAATTGGCCGAAACCGAAAAAAGCCATGCAGCAGCCAAGGAGGAGGCTGAAAAAGCAAGTCTCAGGCAAAAGAAGATACAGCAGGAGCACGAAGCATTCAAGCCCTCAATAAAAAGGGCGCTGCAGATTGAAGAGCAGCTGAAAATAGCTCTTTCGCAGGCACAAGAGAGCGAAAAAAGATTAAAGACGCTGAAGCAGGAGTGCGACACTCTCGCTGCCTCAATAAAGAAATGCGAAAAAGAAAGCGTTAAAAAACAGGCCGAATATGACGAACTCCAAAAATGGTTCAGCAAAAACAGCCGCTACGAGCATACAATCCCCAATATACCTATAATTATCAGCAACCTTGCCGCCATCAGCGAGCACAGCAGGCAAATCACTCTTCGCCGAAAGAACCTTGCCGGCACAAACAGCCTGCTTGCCGAAAGCGAAAAGCGCCTGAATGAGATACGCAAGCGCGAAGAGGAACTTGCCAACACCCTGTCGAGCGAAATAGCCGCACTGCGCAAGCGCCTGATAGAGGGAGAGCCATGTCCGGTATGCGGCAGCACGCACCACACAAGCACGGTTGCAAGCGGCAGCACTCTTGCCGAAGAGGAACTTGAGAGAGCCAAAGAGGAGGTAAGGAAAAGCATTGAGCACCTTACCGGCAGCATTGAGGGCTACAAGGACGAAGCGAGCCGGCTAAACAGCGCAATAGAGATGCTGCTTGCAATGACAGAGAGCCTCAACTGCAAGAATATTGAACTTGCCGGCGACAATGCCAACGAGCTATTAAGTGCAGAAAATGCAGCTGAAGAGCTTGCCAGGCTCTCTGCAGAATGGGAAAGCAAGGGAAAGCGCCTAACCGGGGCAAAAGAGGAGATTGCAAAACTCGCCCAAGAGAGAGAGATTGCAGAAACAAAATCAGCCGAAAGAGAGAAGGAGCATAAAGAAAAGGAGGAATCGCTTTTAGCAACAAACGGCGAAATAAAGCAATTCAGAAACAGCATAAGCGCCCTGTTAGGCGAATGGGATTCAAGCGAGAATGCCGAAAGGTACTTTGAGAGAGAGAGGGCAAAGGCTGATGCAGCCGTCAGCAGCGCAATTGAAAAGCGGGTCTCCACCGCCGACATCTTCAACAGGCTAAAGGGTGAAATTGACGAAAAGGAGCGTTCCGTTGCATCGCAGGAGCAGCAGTTCGCCCTGCTAAGCGAAAAAATAGAGAAATACCTCTCCCGGCGCAACGACGGCCTGAGCACAGAAACGCTCAGCACCCTCATGAGCATCGGCAATAACGAGATAACAGAAATGCGCAGCAAGGTGGAGAGATGCAGCAAGGCTCTGCTTACCGCAGCCGCTACGCTAAGCGAGAGAAGGCGCAGCCTTGAAGAGCATGAGCGCTCCGCTTCAAAGCCAGCCGGCGGGAAAAGCGCAGACGCCATTGAACATGAGATTCTTGAAGCCACAGCAATGCGGGAAAAGCTTGCCAATGAAATGAGCGGCATAAACAGCACCCTCATGAAGAACAGCGACAACAACAAACTATTCAACCAGTACAAAGAGGAATACAAAGCAAAAAAAGAGATTGCCGGAGACTGGGCTGTGCTGAACAGCATGTTCGGCAACGCAAAGGGAGAGAAACTTATGAAGTACGCCCAAGGATACACGCTTGACATACTCCTGAGCGTAGCGAATATTCATCTTGCCGAATTCTCGGGCCGATACAGAATGGAGAGAATCTCCCGCGATTCATTGGCAATAAATGTAATTGACAATGAGATGATGTCCGAAACACGCTCCGTGCACACCCTTTCGGGCGGAGAAACATTCTTGGCATCACTGGCATTGTCACTTGCGCTTTCCTCAATCTCATCAAACAAGATGAGCATAGAGTCGCTCTTCATTGACGAGGGATTCGGCGCTCTTGACAGCGAGACGCTCAAGAGCGCAATGGAGGCGCTTGATGCGCTGCAGAGCAAAGGCCGCAAGATTTGCGTAATATCGCACCTCACAGAAATGCTTGAGCGCATACCTGTGAAAATAAATGTGGCAAAAAAGGGATACGGAAAAAGCAAAGTTATAATAATGAGCAACAAAAGCTGTAAATAATATATGGAAAGAGTACTAAAGATATACCGTGCATCGGCAGGTTCGGGCAAGACATTTACCCTGGCATTAGAGTACATAAAGCTGCTTGTCGAGAACCCGGGAGCATACAGGAGCATCCTTGCTGTAACATTTACCAACAAGGCCACAGGCGAAATGAAGGAGCGCATTCTGAGCAAACTCTACGGAATAGCCCACAATTCAAAGAGCGCAAGCGACTACATGGAAAAGCTCGTCAAGCAGATGCCCGGCTATTCACAGGAGCAAATTATGGCTAACGCAAAAAAGGCATTTGAGCTGCTTATGCACGATTACGGACACTTCCGCATTCAAACAATTGACGCTTTTTTCCAGTCGGTGCTGCGAAGCCTTGCAAAGGAACTTGACTTGGGCGGCGACATGGAAATATCACTCGAGGGCAAGGAGATGCTCAACAACGCCGTCGACACATTCATTAAGAACCTTGAGCCTGACACAGCCGACATTGCACAGGTAATCAGATACATTGAAGAGCGCCTGAAAGAGGGCAAGGCATGGAGAGTGAACGAAAGCATTAAGGAGTTCTCGGAAAATCTGCTTAGCGAGGAGTATCAGCAGCGCGGCGACCAGCTGCGAAAGGAGATTGAGAAGAACAACGGCGAGGCGCTGCACAAATTCTACAACACTGTAAACAGGCACTACGAGGAGATTGTGGCAAAGGCCAAGAGAATAGGAAGAGATTTCTTTACTCTCGCCGAAGGCTTCACCGAGAAGGACTTTACCGGAGGCCAGAACGGAATATGGAACAACTTCACAAAAATGAGCAACGGCATAATCGATGGATGGAAGGAGGCAAAGGCAAAACTGGCGTACACGCCGGAAAAGATTCCGTCCAAAGGTTCAAAGTTCAAGGAGAGCGAGAAGGTTGCGGCATTGATAGCGGAAGCCATTCCGCTCTACAGGGAGAAGCTGAATTGCGAATTCTCGCTGCGCCACTACCACCAGCTTGGAATGCTCAACAACATTGCCGAAACACTGCAGGAAGAGAATGCGCGGGAGAACAGATTCCTGCTTGCCGAAACCAGCCATCTGCTGAGCGCCATGATTGAGAAGAACGCCACATTCATATTTGAAAAAATAGGAACAGAGATTAACCACATATTCATTGACGAGTTCCAAGACACCTCAAAACTGCAATGGACCTGCTTCAAGGTTCTGCTTGAAGAGGTGCTTGCACGCGGCAACTTCAATCTTATCGTAGGCGACGTTAAGCAGTCAATATACCGCTGGCGCAACAGCGACTGGAACATTATGAACAATATTGGCAAAGAGTTCAACGAAGGCACAATAACATTCGCATCGCAGGATGCAATGTGCGATGGCGAGGTGTTCAAATCGACAAACTACCGCAGCGACCGCAGAATCATCAACTTCAACAACAGGCTCTACAAGAATGCCATTGCATCAATCACCGCAAGCTACGACAAAATCATTGGCGCGGCAGGAGTTGCCGAAATAGCACAGGCATATTCCGATGTTGGACAGGCCGTGCCGGAAAAGGACAGGCCCCAGCGCGGATACGCCGAAATACGCAAGATTGAATATGACACAAATGAGGAAAAGTTCATTGACGCTTCAACAAGAGAGCTGATGGCCACATTGCACACCCTCATAGAAGAAAAGGGGATTGCGCCCAAGGATATAACAATTCTGCTGCGCAAGAAAAAGGAGGTCATAACAAAGATTGTCGATGAGTTCAGAAAGGAGTTCCCCAATCTCAAGATTATATCGGACGAGGCATACAAGCTATCCTCATCGCTTGCTGTAACGCTTGTAGTTGCGGCATTGCGGTACATTGCAACACCTGAGGACACGATAAACGCAACAAACCTTGCCCGCCTCTACAGCGAAGTGGCGGTAAAATCCGTGCTTAATGAGGACATTGCCGGCGAGCCAGTCACCCGCCATCTGCCCGGGGAACTTGCAGGCAAGCTCGAAATTTTAAAGGAACTGCCGCTGTATGAACTCGTGGAACAGATTATTGCACTTCTCAACCTCTCAAGCGCCGGCGAGGGAGAAAGCATTGTAAAAGACGAGGAGGCCTATATATACGCCTTCCTTGACGAGCTGTCGAAATACATAAGCACCCGCAGCGGTGACATTAACAATTTCCTCGCAGCATGGGACGAGAGCATTAGCGAAAAGTGCATCCCTTCGGAGAATGCCGACAGTGTACGCATAATGACTGTGCACAGTTCCAAGGGACTTGAATTCCACACCGTAATAATACCGCTCTGCGACTGGCCGCTTACCGGCGAGAGCGGCACACTGCTCTGGTGCGAGCCCAACGAAGCCCCATACAATTCGCTCTGCCTTCTGCCAATAACAACCAAAAAGGAGATGACTGAATCAATCTTCAGCAATGACTACTACAAAGAGTATCTTTATCAAATTGTAGACAACCTCAACATCCTTTATGTGGCAACAACAAGAGCCAAGAGCAACCTCATACTCTTCACCAACAGCAATGGCGGACGAGGAGAGAATGTGACAAAGCTGATAAACAGCATAATCGCAAACATGACCGTTCTTGAAGATTCCGCATACGACGAACGACGCGGAATATTCACCTACGGTTCAATAGTACCCAGCGAAATAAAGAGCGAAAAGGAGAAGGCCGCCGAAAAGGAGAAGCGCGAAAAGAACGACAATCCGTTCGAGGCAGAAAGCACACTGTTTGAGCAGCCGTTCGTCTACTACGACAGCAACATTACCTTCTGCCAATCGAACGAGCTTGAAAATTTCCTCGCAGAAAATGAAGAGGATAAAAAGCAGTACGACTACATTGAGGAGGGAAAACTGCTGCACCTTGTTATGCAGGGCATTGAAACTGGAGACGATGTAAGCAGAACTCTTGACCGCATTATGACCGAAGGGCTTATAACCACCGCAAAGCAGTACGGAAAAATAGAGGGACTGGTAGAGCGCGCCCTTTCAAACCCCAAAGTGAAGAACTGGTTCAACGGCACATACACGCTTTACAACGAATGTGCCATTCTGGGAGCAGACGGCGGCAAGAGCCGCCGCCCCGACCGCGTAATGATAAAAGGCAGCGAGGCCATTGTTGTCGACTACAAGTTCGGACGCGAAGACGAAAAATACAACGATCAGGTACGCAAATACATGGAGCTTCTCAAGGAATTGGGATATACCGACATAAAAGGATATTTGTGGTACGTTTACAAGAACAGCATTAAACCGGTAACACTATGAAACCATTTTTAAAATCAGTTGCAGAAGACATATACAGAAAATCCAACGGACATCTTGAGGATACGGCTATAGTGTTCCCGAACAAGAGAGCCAGCCTCTTCTTCAGCAAGTACCTCATTGAGTGCAACGGCGGCAAGCCAATGTGGAGTCCGCGCTACATGACCATAAACGAACTGTTCCAGCAGAACAGCGACCTGACCGCAGGCGACCCCATTCTTCTTGTCAGCAAGCTCTACAAGGAGTACATTCGCCCAAAGCGTGAGAACGAGAGCCAGGAGGAGTACGAAAAAAGCATAGAGAGCATTGACAGCTTCTACTACTGGGGCGAGATGCTCATAAAAGACTTTGACGACATTGACAAGCAGCTTGTAAATGCCGCACAGCTGTTCTCCAACATAAAGGACCTCAAGGAGATGGGCACAGCAAAGGATATTCTTGACAAGGAGCAGGCCGAATCAATTGCACGCTTCTTCAAGAACTTCAACCCCGAAAACAAAAGCGAAGCAAAGCAGAAGTTCCTTGACCTTTGGGAAAGGCTCTATTCAATATACACAAACTTTAAGGAAACACTCCGCCGCGAGCGCATAGCATACGAAGGCATGCTCTTCCGCGACGTGATTGAGAACGAGGAGAAAATTGTGCTCAAGCACAATAAATATATATTCGTGGGATTCAATGCGCTCAACGATGTTGAGAAAAAAATGTTCCATATTGTAAAGAAGGCCGGCAAGGCGCTGTTCTATTGGGACTACGACACCTACTACACATCAAATGCCGCACATGAGGCCGGACTTTTCATGCGCATGAACCTGAAAGACTTCCCCAACGAGCTAGGCAATGAAAACTTCAGCAACCTCTGCGGAAAGAAGAAAGTAAGAGTAATTGATTCGAGCAACGACAGCATTCAGGCACGCTACCTTTCAACATGGCTCAGCCAGAATATGACAGAGGATGAAGTTGAGACAGCAGTAATCCTATGCGACGAGACAATGCTTGAACCGGTGCTGCACACAATACCTCCTGAAATCAACGGCAGGACCATAGAGCAGATGAACATTACAATGGGATTCCCGGTATCACAAACCCCAATATTTACGCTCTCCAAACTGCTCGTTGACCTTCAGACACGCTGCTGGAGCGATAAGCACAAATCCTTCACGCACACTATAGTAAACGAGATACTCTGCCACCCTTATGTAAAGCGTTGCAGCGCCAACGCCACCGCCCTGCATAAGGAGCTGCTTGACAACAAGGTATTCTTCCCCGATGAAGCAATGCTCTGCAAAGACGAATTCCTTTCAGGCATCTTCAGGCGCATAACCGACACAAAGGAGTGGTTCACAGCCATTGGAAACACCATAAAAGCCATTGGAAACAGTTTCTCAAGCTCTCCAAGGGAAAAGATGAAGATGTACGAAAAGCTCTTCTGCGAAGCCATATACAAAGCATATACACAGGTGCAGCGCATAATATGCCTTCTTGACAGCGGCGAGCTCACCATGAAACAGACAACCATCGGCCGCCTGTTCACAAAGGCAATATCCATGATGAGCATGCCTTTCCATGGCGAGCCGCTTATAGGACTGCAGATTATGGGACTGCTTGAGACGCGCAACCTCGACTTTAAAAACATAATACTGCTTGGCGTGAACGAAGGCAACCTGCCAAAGAAGAGTTCGGAGAACTCATATATTCCCTATAATCTCCGGCGCGCATTCGGACTGACATTGAGCGAGCACCGCGACTCAATCTATGCCTACTACTTTTACCGCCTGATGCAGCGCGCCGAGAACATCACCCTTGTTTACAACAGTTCCAGCGACAGCAAAACACGCGGTGAATGCTCGCGCTACATTTTGCAGCTGCTTGGCAGCAACATCTACGAAATTGAGCGCTGCACATTGGGTGCGCACCAGAACAACAGCACCTTTGAAAACAAGGGAGTAGAAAAGACACCCGATGTAATGGAGAGGCTATGCAGCCGCTTTACCGGGACAGACAAATATGGCAACACCAGATACATTACCCCATCGGCAATAAACAAGTATCTGCGCTGCGGGCTCTCGTTCTTCTACTACTATGTACTGGGAATAAAGAAACCCGACGAAGTAAGCGAAGAGGTGCAGAACTATGACTTTGGAAATATATTCCACTATGCAGCCGAGCTTCTATACGGAGAACTGTCGCAAAAGGGCAAGGGCACAATAACAAAAACCGCGCTTGAATACTACATACAGAACGAGGCGCTGCTGTTCGACTACATTGACAAGTCGTTCAAGAAGAACTTCTTCAAAGACGGGCGCGTTGAATACAACGGCGAGCAGTTCATTAACCGCGGCGTGCTGCATCACTTTCTTCTGCACACGCTCAAGCTCGACTATGAATATGCGCCATTCACATACATAGGCAGCGAGATTGAGATAAAAGTGCCCTATACAGTCAAAAGAAAAGAGGGCGATGTTAATACCTGCATAGGAGGAAAGATTGACCGCATTGACGCCAAGGGCAACACATTGAACATTCTTGACTACAAGACCGGCAGCACCCACCCCGAAACAAAGACTTCGCTGGACGACCTGTTTGCACATAATATTCTCTCGGCCGGAAACAGAATACAGGCATTCCTCTACTCCTCTTTAATTGACGACATGATTAAGGAGGACGTTACAGAAGATACGCCGGAGTGGCTGAGGAGAACCGTTGAGTGCGGAGCAAAGGAGATTGCACCCTCATTGCTGTATGTGAGCAACAGCAGCAAGGAGAAGAGAGAGGATTTCATTATTGATGTACTGAAGAAACCAGTTACCGACATTACAGCAATAAAAGAGGAGTACCTCGTAAGGCTGAAAGCAGTGCTTGAGGAGATTTTTGACTCGTCATTGCAGTTTACGCCAACCGATGATGAGGATAAATGCGAAAAATGCGAGTACAGGGCACTATGCAGAAAATAGCGCCCCACAGCGTTTAACCTTGTTTAACAAAACGACTGTGAACAACGCCTGGCATAAACGCGTTTACTCTATGTGTTTTTCATAGTAATAGATTCCGGTAGCATCCGCTTGCGAAAGTCGATGCCCGAACGGATAAAAGCGTTTATCCGGAAACAAGACCGCGCCATTCCCCTTAGACGCGGTCTTATTTTTTTATCTACATTCTGCTGTGCCATGCCGGCTGCATCTCAATCTCAATTCCACTAACCCTGCTGCCTGTACCCAACTGCCCGCATACAGCAAAGATATAGTACTTATAGGCCTGTGTAGGGAAATAAGGGAATTTAAGGTCCTGAATCTCTTTGTCGCACTCCTTTCCCGCAATCAGGCCGAAATGCACTCCGTCGTTGCTGCCAAGCAAATAACATGCAACAACAGGCATCATGATATTCTGAATTGGGTTAGGTTTTGCATAAGTGTGCAGCAAAAGCTGCATTATACGCTTGTGCAGTTTTGCACCCCATGTCTGCGGGCGCGTCAGCAGCAGCACGCTGTTATTCCCTGAATGCTCCTTGCTCATGACGAGCACCTTGCTTCCGCTGCCGTAAGGCTGAAATGCCTTTAGGAAAGAGCTGCTCCTTACAAAACCCGAAACAGCAGCAACAACCCTGCTCCATGAGGCGCTGCGCAGCGAAAATATATAACAGAAGCCATAGTTCCTGTTCGCAAAAAGCACTTCGCCATGAGAAGGAAGAGAGGCTGCCACAGCACCGTGCAGATATTCCTTAAAACTGCCATATTCATGCATGCCGGAGAATCCCATCATGCCATACAGCTTGGAAACAATAGGGTTGCCGGAAATATCCGATAGCGGTTCTCCGCCCTCCATGCCCAGCGACAGCGGCTGCATTTTCCCTCCGCTCAGCAGCATCACTCCCTGCTCGCCGGCAAAAACAACACCGCTGTCTACTCCGCAAACAGTATCGGCATTCACACATATCTCTCTTGAAAGCGGGTAAGAGGCTGTATACGCCATTGAACCGGTGGCATCAACCGCCATGGCCCAAATGCCGTCATTGCAGAATACATAAAGCGGATGCTGCCCGAACTGTCCCTGTGAAATTGCCACCGTATTGCTCGCAAGCGCAACCACCTCGCCCTGCGAAGGAGCATAAGTCATAGCAGCAGGGAATGTAAACGGATTGTCAGCAGGCGAAACCTTAAGCACATTCCTTCGCTCCTCGTAAGGCTCTGTTTCGTCAAAGTCAAGCACTCCTATAATTTCACTCCAGCTGCTGTCTATTGATATATTGCGCACATCGCTGTACGAGTCCTTGTCATCGCAGCGCAAAAGAGTGCATACAATTTTGTCGCCGTCGGCAAGAGCGCCATAGTCGCGGACAAGCCTGATATTGCTAAACCTCGCTGCAGGGAAAGTCTCGCCATTGTACATAAGCTCGCCGGCTGATGCACTGAACACCACCTCATGAACACCCTCTTTATAGGCAAACATCTCGGCCATAACCTCGTCGCGCACAGGATAAAGCGAAGCGCCTTTCGCAAAGTAGCCCTTCACCGACACCTTAAGGCCCATGTGCCACTTGTTTACATAAAGGGCAATATTCAATGAGCGGTGGGCGGCAAGAGGAAATGTCCTGCTGTAGCACTTGCCGTCAATGAGAGCAAAAAGCACCATTTCGTATGCCCTTGAATCGGGGTAAGAGAGCAAGGCCGGCAATTCATAAAAATTGCTGTTCCTTGACAGCAGCACGTTCTCATACACCCTTTTTACAACAGAGTGGCCGCTGAGTGTCTTTATGCGCGTTACCGCTGTTATCTTCCCTATCTGCTGCTTCAGCGCGAGCGGAGTATTCAGGAATAACGGCTCGTACCCTTTGCTGAACCATTCGCGCAACGAGCCAATGTGAAGCCTGCTGTTAAACACATAGCTGCACGACGGCGCTATTGAAGAGTAGCATGAATTGTCATCGGCCAGGCTCTGCTGCAACACAAGATTCGTCTGCGACACATTATCCACAGAATCGACAAGCTTCCCTTCAATGCTGTATTCTGCTATCTTATAAAAAACAGATGCAGAGGATATTTCTCCGGCAAGTTCGTCAAGACTTTTGGCGGTGTATCTGTCAAAAGCCACATATCTGTTCCCGCCCGAAACGCCATCGTACCTCATGCCCCTGAACTCATCGGCCTTCTTGCCCATTATCGAACCCGTTGTGAATATGTCGATGCTCATTATGATATTGCGCCAGGCATAAAGGTTCAGGTTTTCAAATGCAAACAGAGGCTTGAAGCCAAGCACACTCACAGTGTACTTAGCCGAGGAATCCCCCGAAAGATTCTCCGCTACAAGATTGTTGCTGTCCCTTGCCACCTCGCTGTATACCTCCTCATCGCTCACATAGAGCACAGGAGAGGCACAGATGTAGGAACCGTCGAACATTCTCAGTGCAAAGCGGAAAAGGGCTCTGTCAATAAAGCGTCCGTTCTGATTATGCATTGCAATGCATTCGTCAAAGTACCCCTTTGCATTGTATTCCCAAGAACTTTCAAAACTGCTGTTAGCCGACGAGTGATAAGCCTCGGGCGTTACAATGCGCAGCAGCTTTGACTCAACCGATATTTTAAGTTCAGGCATAGGAGGACGCTCCCCCAGCCATTTATACGCTCCATTATCGTAAAGCAGATAGAACATGCCCCTGCCGGTAATACAGCACACAATGTAGCCAAGAAGCTCTATTGCAGTTACCCCCGCCAGCAATGGAAAAAGATTCATGGCACTGCCCTGCTTAATGGGTTTCCACTCCTTGTCGTATATGTGCAGCACAGCATCATTGTCATCGGTAACGCAGAGATAGTGTCCGGTCATTTCGTGCCACACGATTTTGGAATAGGGATACTCAAGCGCGGCCTCCGTTTCAGGAACAGGAACAGGAACAAGCGAGCCCTCCTTCATTCTCATGTTAAGAATATCAAGACACTCACCCTCTGCTGCAGCAAGGTGGCTGTTGTTTCTTGTTATCCCCTTAAAGGAAAATATTTTATGCATATAAGAAGCTGATTAAATTTCTAAAAATAATTGGCGTGTTTGTATAGTGTTTGTCATCTCGAACACTGGCTGCGGCGGCGAAGCCTGCGCCATAATAGCAGCGCAATGGCGCAACACAACAGCAAGCAAAGCACCGCAAGCAGCATCTGACGCAATCCAAGCGCCTTTTTCTCTACCACCTTTGTCACTACACGGTCGCTGTACACAGTGTCACGCACCAGCAGCGTATCGTGCCTGAGATGCTCCTTGTAGAGAGTGCGGTATTTTGTAAAATAGACAGTATCGGCCTTTTCCCTTATGAATATGCTGTCGCGCACAAAAACACTGTCCCTTACAATGCGTTCGGCTACATTGCTGCTCACATGCACGCTGCTGGCAAGGCTGCTGCTGTCAACAGTGCGGCATGCGCACAGCATAAGCAGCAATGCGCTAAAGCATATTCTTGCGGTTTTTCTCACTTTCATAGTAATCCTTTAAACAACTGTTCTGCCCAAGAACGCGCAGGCTGAGCAGATAATAGAGAAAATCAAGCACCTTAAAAAGAGTGCTATCCTCTCCGGTTATCAGGCGCGCGTTCCTTAAAATGTTTGTACCATAGAAATAAATTGCCACATAAATCATGAACGACACACAGTGTACGGCAGCAGCCTCTTCCCCCTTGAAATGCCCTAAAAGATATATTGAGGCAACCATCGTAAAATAGATAGCAGCATCCCTGAAAAAACTGAATGCTTTCCTGAAGCTCCATTCACGATGGTTGCAGACATCGGCAAACAGCCCCACCGCAAAATTTACAGTGAAAAGCAGCACCAGCCCGAATATATCGTTCCTTATTGGGAAGAGCAGCCCTGCAATGTTCGCAAACAAAGTTGCAAAAAACAATTTCAGGCTATCCATGACACTACCGTGTTTCAAGATACTTTATCAGGGTAAACTCACTCCGCGAGGCGAACTTCACATGCTGTCCGCGCATTACCCCCTCAAGAGTAACCTCACTGCGCAGTTCATCAAGTCCAAAGTCGTCATACTTTATATACTCCTCAGAACCGTCAATGCTCACATACACGTCAACCGGATAAGGGCCGCACTTGTGCACTCTAAGACGCACATCTCCACCGCGGCACTCAAGCGGCACGCTCTCCCATCTGTCGCCATTTTTGGCAAATGAAATACTTTTTGCTGCCATAAAATCATCTCCTTTCCGAATCCTTTCCGTTACACAATGCAGTGGCTAACGAGAGAAAACCGCCCGCCAAGTCCTGCCGTTCAAAAACAGTGTAGAGAAGAGCCGCGCAATAATAAGCCACTGCATCGGCAAGAACCGTGTCACACCCCTCAAGCCCCTTGCCGGCATCAAAAACTGCCTCATAGATAAAGTGCCTTAACTTTCCGCTGCCCGCAGGATAGAGAAGCGCCACGCGCTTTCCGTCCTCATCAGCGCCCTCTACTGCAACAGGACGGCACACGCCGGCACGCGTATAAATGCTATCCTGTGCCATGGCCTCGCCCGAATGAGGCGGAAAGAGACGGCAGCACGGACGCTGCCACTCCTCTAATTGCAACGACACAAGTTCAGCATAATCATCGGGCAGCACCAGCACGCATGCACCATAGCCATTATCGGCTGCTGTTGCAGCCGTCGGTGCAACGCTCTTGCAGTTTACCAGTCCTTTAGCCTTGCTCTTCTGCACTAAGGCAACTGCCTGAGGCAGCAGCCTTAGTATATGCTCGTCAATGGAACGCGTATCCTCAGTAAGGAATGAGAGCCGTTTATCCTCCTCGGCCTCATTCAGCAAGCCTCGTACACGCTTCACAAGTTCATCGGTCGCAATCATAGCCAATTAGGAAAAGATACACCCATTTCCGCGGCCACGGCCTTGACCGAGGCCTTGTTCTGCAACTGCGACAGCGCACAGCCATAAGGCTCTGCCATTAGGAAAGCGCGCGCCTGCTGCAAATTGCTCACCTCGCTTGCAGCAGTTCCGGCATCATCGCCCGAGGGTTCAGGAACTCGCTTTTCTGCCCCATCACTGCTTCCGTATTCATCTACCCTTCCGCGCTTTATCTCGCCGTTGCGGAAAGCCTCGCTATTCTCAATAGCCCTCTGGAAAAGAGGATTATCTGTTGTATACTGTGCAGGATAGACACCGGTGGAGTTTATTGCGCCTCCGGTAAATTCAATTCTCACAAGCGCCTTTCCTATCCTGAAATAACTGTTGCGCTCAATCTGTCCGTGAATCTCGTATGTAACTCTTTTTTTCATATTCTGTTATGTTTATGCGGGCGGCCAAGAGCCTTCCGGCCGCCCGCGCTGGTGCTAAATGACATAAAATGCATTTTTCACCCAATGGATTATACTAAAATTTCACCAGTGTACTCAACCCAAGCAGTGCCGTTGTATGTAACCACCGAACCGGCAGGGAACCAAAGCTTGCTTGTACCGTTCACAGTATGGCTGACATCTGCCGTAAGCACAACAACATCGTTCAAATTAGGGTCGGCAGGCAATGATGCCGCGCTTGTAACGTGCGATGCGCCAGGAATGTCACTCTCGGCTGCAGAACCATTTACCCAAATGTGCGAGTATCCCTTCAGGCAGAGGCAGTCAATAGTCATTACCACCTCGCGCTTTGCCTCTTCGCCGTCGACATTCTCGGTCTTGGCATCCTCATTCTTCATATAGTAGCGCACAAGGCCGTTCTCGTCAATGAGGCCACCGCAGTGGGCATACCCCAAAGCATCGAGAGTTGGGTCGTGAATAAGGTCAATGTCGCCGAATACAGTGTGAATCTTTGTACACTCAATGCCGAACACCTTGTCACCCTTTACGCTGATGTTCTTGTGAAGAGTAAGGTCAATCTTCTGTATATCGTTAAGAAGCTGCTTGCCCAAAAGCCAAATAGCCCTCTTGGTACAGTTAAACCCTGTGAATTTAACCATAGAAAGATTTATCAAGTCGGCAAATGTAATCTTTGAAGAGAGGTCATACTGGCGCTTGAACTGCCAGCGTATACCCTTTGAGAAGTAATCCCACTGATAGCCCATGGCGTTGTCCATGGCCTGAACCTTAAACTTTCCGGGCTGTCCCACCCATGCAGTGCGGCAGCTCTCAAGGCGGAACTGGCGCAATACAGCCTCGGCAATCTGCGACTCGCTGAACTCAATACGCTTCTTCTGAGCGGCAAAGTAGTCACTGACTATGCTGTTGCAGAGCTGCTTCTGCAGATACATGCGCTCAGGAACAGGCACAATGGTAGAGGGAGCAATAAACTTCTGTGTCTCGTATGCAGCCGAAGAGAGCAGAATAATCTCAGTGCCGGCAGGTATTGTGGGCACAACGCAATAGTCATCGCTTGCGTTTACCTTAGGACCGTTCACTGCCATGGCAATAGGAGCTTCGGTAGTGCTGTTCTTGCCCACGAAGAAAAGCATAAGGTCAACACCGTGAAGCTCAATCTGGCCTGTAGCATCGTAACCGTTCACGCCCTTGCAGATAGCGGTGTAGTACTCCTGGAAAATCTTTCTCTCGCCGGTAGTTGAGAATGGAATTTCGGCACGCGTAGCATTTATGCCGGTGTAGGTCTCGTTGGTGTATGCCTTCGAGCGCTTGTCGTCAATAAGATAGTGGTCGACCTCAAAGGAACTTACACGCACCTGACGGCGAATCTTGCGCTTGATTGTATCGATTACACTTTCGTCACTTGCAATGCCTATAATCTGGTCATCGACATCAGTGTCGATGAATTCACTGCCCAATTCCCTTGCATTAGACACAGTTGTTGCCTCGCCCGGGCCATGAGCTGCAATACCGCCCACACCGTTCGACGGTTTAGGAGTTCCGCCCGGCACAACATTCACTGCCGCCAAAAGAGTTCCCGCCGCAGAATCACATAAAAAGTACAATGCCACGGCCAACAATGAGAAAATCACAAACAGAGGATTCTCTCTCACAAACAAAATAATTTTCTTCATAGTAAATAAGTTATTGGTTAATAAATAAAATGTTATGCATTCAAAGCCTTGCTTATAAGCGAATTTCCCTTAGGTTTGTTATCAGCGGGAGGAGCAACGCTTGCCATTCCCTTAGGAAGACCGTCGCCAAAGTTCGCCTTCATGCGCTGGATATTTGTATTGCGCCCCTTGATGTCGCCGGCAGCAAAGGCATCCTCAACATCCTGCTCGTATGTAAGAGCATGGTCAAGCGCCGTGCAAACCTCGGTTGTATATCTGCCTGTAAGAATAGGAAATACAACCTGTTCCCACACTTTGTCCATGAACTCCGAGGGGTCATATCCGCGCTCATCGCAAAACTGCTCAATAACCGGCATGCTCGCCCTCAGGTTGTTCTCATACTCGCGGCGGTCATTAGCCATGCGCATAACCTCTTCCTGACGCTCTCCATCGGCCATGAGCATCTCCTCATACTCAGGGCTCTCCTCATCGAGCTCCATAAGCGAGCGGCCAAAGTAACGAGCCACAGCACTGTGCGCATTCCTCTTTCCGTTAATCATGTCCATAAGCAGCTGGGCCATTCTTGGGTCACGTTCAAGCACCTGCGCCAGACGCTCATTCTGTCTGCTGTTCTGGAAAACATACTGCAGCAGCAAATCCTGCGACAACGGATTGTCAATGGAAAAATCACTGCCAAAAACTCTCTTCAGCCCATCGTCAAGACGGCCATAATTTCCTAAGCCTGCATTCTCTGCCGCTTGAGCCGCACCGTTTGGCTGAGCCCCACCGCCCTGCATCTCCTCCAAAGGCAATGCCTGACTGTCAGTGTCAATAATATTCTGTTTCATAATAAAAGTTTTTTTACAGCGGCAAAGGAACAACAGAAACAGCGCAGCAAGGTTGCTGAATTGACACTTAGAAGAACAAAAAGATTCTTACAGCAACTGCATGCACCTATATATTAACAAGGAAAAAACGCTCAGGAGCACCCTCTTGAGGCTGTTGAAAAATAAAGTGGCAAAACAGCATAGCAATTAGCCGATTTTGACTATATTTTTGTATCAAAAAAGCAGTATGAAAAACATCATCGAACAATCAGTACGCGAAATGCGCAAGAGAGACGTAATCAACAGTTTTTTTGATTCAATGAAAGAGTTGCGCAAAACAAGACCGTTCGCCACACAGAACGAAGTAATTGAACACGCAGTCAAGAGCAAAGCGCCCCGATTCTATGTAACATTTGAGAACGCGCGCCGGTTTGTATCGCTTCTCATGCGCAAGAAGGAGCTTCCAATAACCAACAAAAACAAGGCTGAGATGTACAGGGAACTCTATCGCCGCTACCGCGAAAGAGCAAAAGACCTTGACGCACGCTACAAGTATGTGATACTCGAGGACATCATAGAAGAACCCGCCCCGTCCTTCTACCTCGACGAGGAAACCTTCCGCGGCATTGTCTACAAAACCCTGCGCAACAACAGCAAAAAAAGAATACAGCCACAGGCTATTGCGTGAGAACAAAAATTCCCGCAGAAAACTTGCAAATTGAGTATAATGTTGCTAACTTGCAGAATGTTATTGCAACGGACGTAAAAAAAAGAGATACAAATATTAACATTTAAAACAAACATTGATAAGCAATGAAAGGAATACATATTTTACTGTTTGTCACATTATCGGCAATGCTCATGCCAGCAATGGCACAGCACCCAAGGGTGTGCGACTATGTCTCATTGAAGCATGCCCTTAAAGGGAAAGAATATAATGTAAACACTTTGGTT
>JAFXAR010000020.1 GCA_017516885.1 Bacteroidaceae bacterium | reverse complement strand
GCATACTTTTCAGTCATGAAAAGTATGTGATAGAACGAAAACAGGAGAATAAACGACAACAGATTAAGGGTAAAACGAATCAAGGAATAATAATTCTATTATACCAAAATTGCGTTACACACAGTAAATTTCTACTGAGCCATTTTAAGCTCTTTAGACAAAAAGGCGGCAATAAGAACTGAAAAGTGTATTATTACAGAACATCACCCGCGCTGGAGTCCAGCGCGGGTGATGTTCAAGAAGAGAGCTTTTGGGCAGCCTTCTTGCAAGCGGTTATTTCTTCTTCTTTCTTTTCCTCTCCTTGTCGTCGCCGTATGAATAGCTGCCGTAGTGGTATCCGTATCTGTAACCGTATCTGTATCCGTACCGGCTGCCCTTTGTCTCCACTCCGTTGAGTATTATTGAGAGGTTCTTGAGCCTGCTTTCCTCATAAATATCCTCAAGTTCTCCAAGCATGCTGCGCTCAAGAAGTCCTGAACGTACAAGGAAGAATGAGTTAGTGGCAAACTTTTCAATAATGTGCGTGTCGGCTACAATGTCAATTGGCGGACAGTCAATAAGTATGTACTTGTATTCTTTCTTTGCTTCCTCAATGAGTTTCTCAAAACGGTTTGTTTCAAGAAGCTCTGTGGGGTTCGGCGGTATTGTGCCTACCGGAAGTATATGCAGACTGGGGTATGTTTCATCCTTTATTATAATCCCTTCAGTTGTATCATACTCTTTGGCAAGGAAGTTGCTTAGTCCGGCATCGGGCGAATTAACGTAGTTTGAAAGTGATGCGTGCCTCATGTCACCGTCAATTACAAGAGTTTTCTCATTTTTCAATGCAAGGCTTATAGCGGTGTTCAATATGCAGAATGTCTTTCCGCTTCCGGGGTTGAACGAAGTGTACAGAATTACATTGCTTTCTCTCTCGCGTGTCATGAACTCAATGTTTGTTCTGAGCACCCTGAATGCTTCATTTATTACATTTCTGCTGCCTTCTTTAACTGCAACAACAATTTTTTCCTTGTTTTTGCCTTTCTGCTTGCTGTTCTTGTTTTCGTCCTTTATATTATATATTCTGGGAATCTCGCCAATAATGGGTGTTGTGAGGTTTTCAAGGTCTTTCCTGCCTCTTACCTTGGTGTTTGTTACCTCTTTAATAATAATGATTATGCCGGGAATAAGAAGGCCGATAAGTAATGCCATTCCAACGGTCTTCTCTTTCTTTGGCTGGGTAGGTTCTGTGCTGCCCGATGGCGGGGTTATGGTTCTTATGTTGTAAGCAGTGAATGCCTGTGAAAGCTGGTTTTCGGCCTGTTTCTGAAGCAGGAACAGATATATTTTTTCCTTTACGTCGAGCTCTCTTTCGGAGTTTGTAAGGAATGTTGCCTTTTCGGGCGTTTTGGCAATAATGTTACGCACATCGGCAAGCTCTTTGTCAATGTCGGCAATTTGTGCTGCAAGCTTGCGTATATGCGAGTCAATGGTTGTTTTTATGGCATCGCGCATTGAGGAGAGCTCGATGCTGATACGCTGCACCGATGGGTTGTTCTCGCTGCTGTTTACAAGAAGCCTGTTTCTTTCGCTTACTATCTGGTTGTATTTTGATATTTGGCTGTTTATGCTTGCACTGTTTATTCCGGAATGCAGTGTAAGGAGAGATTTGTTGTCAGCCTTGTTCCTTATGCTCTTTCCAATTCTCTTAGTCTCTTCAAGTTCTTTTTCAAGCTCCTCTTTTCTTAATCTGCTTTTTTCTTCCTTGCCAATGTTCTCTCTCTTTGATGCTTCAAGGTCGGGGAGTTCGTTGTCGCTCTTGAACTTGTATATTTCGCTCTCTATTTCATCAAGCATCTTGCTTTTTTCACTGAGGCGTTCTGATATGAAAACCTCTGTGCTCTGGGCCGATTTGTTTTTCTCCTTTACCCAGTTCTCCTTGTATACTTCTACAAGCATTTCAAGGATGTCGTCAGCTCTTTCTATAGAGTGGTCGTTAATTGATATTATAATGTTGTCGCTTGACTTCTGCTTTTCGTCTTCCTCAACATTGAATGCAAGTTTTCCGCCCAGTTTGGACGCTGCGCTCTCAAGGCCTATCTGCCTTACGTTGACAGTCATCTCGCCTTCAAGGCGGCATGTGTTGTTTTTCTCAAGAATAATATCGCCAAGGGGGGTTGCGGCAAGCGTTATGGAATCATTGCCGAAACTTCCCTCAACTGTTGTGTCGTCTGTGATGTTCTTGCTTCTGAAGCCGCTGAGAGAGAATTTGCCGTCCTCGCTTATTTTCATGGTCAAGGATGCAATATCCTTGTTCTCTATTTCGCGGAAATGTACATATGCAGGCAGGGACTCGCCATAAAGTGAAATGTTGTAGAATGGGCCTTCGGTACTGTATTCAACAAAAAGCCCCAAGCGCCTTGCTGTTTCTGTTATAGTCTCGGGTGACCTGAATGTGTATATTTCATTATAGGCATTTGTCGATGAGCTCTCAGTTCCCATGCTGGCGAATTTTTCCATCTGCTCAGACAGATTGTTGCCTTTGCTCCCCGATTCTATTTGTACTTCAGTAATGCGGGTATATATAGGCTGGGTGGTCAGTATTTTGTATACGGCAGCTCCGGTTGTTAACAGCACTGATATTAGAAACCAGTACCAGTGTGACAGGCACAGGAAGAGGATTTCCCCAAAACTGTAGTTGGCTGATACTTGTCTTCGTCTCTTGTTATTCAGAGTTTTCATCTTCACTTATATTTGCTATGCTTTATGCTTAGTCTTTTGCTAATTTTGCAAAATTACGAAAAAAAAACCAAAATCTGTAATTTGGGACTATATTTTAAGAAGCTGTTTAAATTTATATCGCCAAATTTTTTATATATAAAAAATGGCGAAATAGACGAAACTCGCTTCTATAAGAAAATACTTTTAGAAATTTAAACAGCTTCTAATAATGTATCAGATGTTATCTTGTATACATAAATGCTCATGTGCAGAATGTGGCATGTTGTGTCTATATCCTCTTTCGCCACGATGCTTTGTGATTTATTGTGATGGCTTCAAATGTATGCAAATGCCTCGTTGTTATATGTGCTTTTTGGATGTGTAAAGAAATATTACTGTTTGTTTGAGAGGGGCTGCTTTGCCTCTGTTCTTTGCAGCCTTATTGCGGTGTTGTGGCCACAATTGTGGTTGCAGGATTGTCTGTTGCTCTTTTGTTTGCTCCACTGTATTGCTGCGCTGAATCTCCTTTTTTGCCTTCCTTGCTGAAAATGTTTGCAAGCTGTTAAATAGGCATCAGTTCGTTGTCCTGTATGCTCTTTATCGTCTTGTTGGTGCGATTTTCTCCTCTTTTTATATGTAAAATCCGCGAAAAGGCAACTTTTTTTTCAAAATAGCGCAAAAAAAAGTTCATTTATGCCTTGTTATTCTAATTTTTGTTATCTTTGTGCATCATTAACCTTAATAATAGAATACGTTATGAAAGAACTTATTGAGAAAATTCAGGAGACTTATGCTGCATTTGCAGCTGACGCAGCAGCTCAGGCTGAGAAGGGTAACAAGGCTGCAGGTACACGCGCGCGTAAGGCTTCTTTGGAGCTTGAGAAGGCTATGAAGGCTTTCCGCAAGGCTTCTCTCGAGGCTGCTAAGAACTAATAGCATCCCTGATTGATAAATAAAAGCCGCCCATGGGCGGCTTTTATTTTTTTATATATATCTTATTGTTAATGTGTTAAGGCTGCTGTGTGCCTATTCTGCGCCTCGTTCTTCCTGTTGTTTGCGCTTGGCTTCTGCGGCTGTGGAAACTGTTTTGCCAGTCCCGGGAAAAGGTGCTTTTCAAGGTCTTTTTGCTTATTGGATATTTGTAATAAAAAAATACCATAGTTTCTCGGGTGGCCATGATGCGCGTTGTAAATAACGGTTTGCGTTTTTATTGCTGTTAATGGATTTGTTTTAATAAAATTCATGAGGTTTCCTCTGTTTTTAGGAAAATTTGTGTTAACTTAGCAAAGTTTTATGTGTGCGTGCGTCGTGCGCGCACGCATGCTGGCGAAGAAACCAAATTTATAACTAAAATAAATCCGTATGAAAAAACAATTCATTTTTGCAGTCCTGGCAGCATTTTCTCTGTCGTCTGCAACAGCACAGATGCTGAAAGGCTTCGCTTACGGCGACCAGGAAGCGCCTCGCGGCTACAACTATGTTAAAGGGCAGGAACCTGGTCTTGCCGAGTGGGAATCGCCTCAGGAACTTTCCCTGAACAAGGAACTGCCAAAGGCATGGTTCTTTAACTTTGGCAGTGAAGAGGCTGCCCGCAAGGTGTTGCCCGAAAACAGCGAGTACTACATGTCGCTCAATGGCACTTGGAGCTTTAATTGGGTGGGCAATCCCTGGGAGCGCCCGGCTGATTTCTTTAAAACAGATTTCGACGTATCAAAGTGGGATAAGGTGCAGGTACCTATGAACTGGAATGTGTATGGCTTGCAGGACGATGGCTCGCAGAAGTACGGAACTCCTGTTTATACCAACCAGAAGGTTATTTTCCACCACCGGGTTGCGGTAGGCGACTGGAAAGGTGGTGTAATGCGCGAGCCGGCAAAGGAGTGGGCTACTTACAAGAACCGCAACGAGGTAGGTTCCTATCGCCGCACATTTGTTGTGCCCGAGAACTGGGACGGACGTCAGGTATATATCAACTTCGATGGCGTTGATTCGTTTTTCTATCTTTGGATAAACGGCAAGTATGTAGGCTTCTCAAAGAACTCCCGCAACCTTGCTGCCTTCAATATTACAAAGTATCTCGTTGAGGGCGAGAATGTTGTTGCTGTAGAGGTTTACCGCAATAGCGACGGCTCGTTCCTTGAGGCTCAGGACATGTTCCGCCTTCCGGGCATCTTCCGCAATGTATCTCTGACATCTGCCAATCCGGTGGAGCTGCGCGACATTCGCGTGCGCACCGACCTTGACGCCCAGTACAAGGACGCTGTAGCAAACATAGAGGTTGATGTGCGAAATCTAACTGCAAAGAAAATAAAGAAATATCAGGTAAAGGCACAGCTGTACAAGAATGCACTTTACAGCGACAAGAATGAGATTGTTGAGGGTGCTGCATTGACAGTTCCCCTTGAACAGCTGCTTGCCGGTGACACTGAAACCTTGAAACTTGACATTCCGGTTGCCAACCCGGCAAAGTGGAGTGCCGAAGAGCCTAACCGCTATACTTTGGTGGTTTCATTGCTCGACAAGAAAGGCAAGGTGCTTGAGACAGCATCAACATATATGGGATTCCGTGAGATTGAAATCCGCGAGACTAAGGCCGAGGATGATGAGTTCGGCCTGGCAGGACGCTACTATTATCTGAACGGCAAGCCTATCAAGATGAAAGGCGTTAACCGTCACGAGAACAATATCCACACAGGCCACTATGTTACACGCGAGCAGATGGAGAAGGAGGTATTCCTCATGCTCCAGGGAAATATCAACCACGTGCGTAACTCACACTATCCCGATGCTCCATATTGGTACTATCTCTGCGACAAGTACGGTATCTATCTTGAGGATGAGGCCAACATTGAGAGCCATGAGTATTACTATGACAAGGAGTCTCTTTCTCATGTTCCCGAGTTCCTTGACGCTCACATTGCACGCGTAATGGAGATGGCTCATGCAACAATCAACAGCCCTTCAGTCTGCATCTGGTCACTCGGTAACGAGGCCGGCCCGGGCGAGAACTTCGTTAAGGCTTATGATGTGCTCAAGGCATTCGATGCTTCACGTCCGGTTCAGTATGAGCGAAACAACAGCATCGTTGACATGGGTTCTAACCAGTATCCTTCAATCGCGGCAACACGCAACGATGTAAAGGGGCAGAACCCTTATGTGAAGTATCCTTTCCACATCTCGGAGTATGCCCACTCTATGGGTAATGCCGGCGGTGGCCTTGCCGACTACTGGGAGGCTATCGAGAGCACAAACTTCTACATTGGCGGTGCAATTTGGGACTGGGCCGACCAGGCATTCCTGCACTACGATTCAATTGGCAAGTCAAAATATTTTGCTTATGGCGGTGACTTTGGCGACCGTCCTACAGACTTTACATTCTGCATGAACGGCGTGATGTTCCCCGACCACTCTCCAAAGCCCGAGTATTACGAGGTAAAGAAGGTTTATCAGAATGTGGGCGTGAAGATGCTTGATAACGGCGAGATTGAAATTTTCAACAAGCGCTATTTCAACACTCTCTGCGACCTTGACATCAAGGTTTCTCTTTGGGAGGACGGCAAGCAGACAGATTCTTACTTTATGCCCGGCATGAATATTGCTCCGCGCACAGCCAAGAGCTTCAAGCTCAAGTTTGACACTTCAAAGTTTGCAGATAACAAGGAGTATTTTGTAAAGGTACAGTTCCTGCTAAAGAAGGATATGCCATGGGCAAAGAAGGGATATGTGCAGATGGAGGAGCAGATGAAGCTTGATGATGCAGTTAAGAGCGCATTCATTGCCGACGCTGCACAGAACGGAACAAAAGTAAGCATCAAGAACGACAAGGCTGCTGCACAGACACTCCTTACCGGCGCTGATAATTCATTCAAAATTGTATTCGACAACAACAAGGGCCTGCTTTACAGCGTTGATTATGATGGCACAACTGTATTTGAAGGCGGCAAGTCTATGAAGCTCAGTGCATTCCGCGCTCCTGTAGACAACGATACATGGTTCTTCAACCGCTGGTTCTCTATTGGCTTGCACAACTTGCAGGATAGCGTTCTTTCATTCACAAGCAAGAAGAACAAGGACGGCTCTGTAGTTCTCCAGTACATTGTACGTTCACAGGCAAAGCATCAGTCATCATGCAACCGCTTGCCTAACAGCAGCTTTGAGATAGTTGATTCCAAGCACGAAATGGCGCCGACAGCGTTCCACTTCATTTCAAACAGAATTTGGACAATCTATCCCGACGGCTCAGTAGAGCTCAATAGCGTTATTGTAGGTTCTGAGGCAAGTCAGATTGTAGCGCGTCTTGGCTTTGAGATGCAGCTTCCATCGGAGCTCTGCAACTATACATATTACGGACGCGGCCCTTGGAACAACTACAACGACCGTTGCGACGGTGCTTTTGTACAGCAGTTCAGCAGCAAGGTTGCCGACCAGTTCGTTCACTTCCCCAAGCCGCAGGATATGGCAAACCGTGAGGATGTACGCTGGGCTGCGCTTACAAACGACAAGGGCAATGGCGTGATTTTCGTGGCAACTGAGGGCTTGTGTACAAGCGCGCTTCCATGGAATGCAATTGAGATGACCGAGGCTGGACACCCGCACCAGCTGCCGGCATCTTCGGGCACATGGTTCAATATTGACACTAAGGTTACCGGTCTTGGCGGTGCAAGCTGCGGACAGGGATATGCTCTTGACCATCAGCTTGTAAAGGGCGGCGAGAATACAATGGGCTTCATTATGCGTCCTGTAAAGGCCGGCGACAGCTATGTGGCAAAGGCCGACGTTAAGTCATCGGGCGTTGCTCCTGTTCTTGTTTCACGCGACCTCCGCGGCGTTGTGAAGATGTCATGCAACAAGCCTGGTTCAGAGATATATTATAAGGTGGGCAAGAACGGCAAGGCTGTGAAGTATACAGAGCCTGTTGACCTCAACGCGGGCGGCAGCATTACTGTATGGGAGAAGTCTTCACCCGACCTTAAGGCAACATACACCTATGATAAGATTACATCGGTACCGGTAATTATAAAGGCCTCTTCAAGCTCAGAACCGGGCAGTGGCCCTGACAAAATGCTTGATGGTGACCCATCTACAATATGGCATTCAATGTATTCTGTAACAGTTGCGAACTATCCTCACTGGATTGAGTTCGATGCAATAGAAGAGGTTACAATCAAGGGATTCAAGTATATGCCCCGCCAGAGCGGCAACAACGGTAATGTCAAGGGCTATAAGATTGAGGTAAGCGTTGACGGCGGCAGCTGGACACAGGTGGCCGAAGGCGAGTTCCCATACAATGCAGAGAAGCAGTCTGTAATGTTCAGCAAGCCGGTGAAGGCGCGTTATGTGCGCTTCACTGCTACAAGCTCGCAGAACGGCCAGGACTATGCTTCAGGTGCAGAGTTTGAACTTATAAAGGAATAATGTTATTTTCCCTGGAGGCATGCATGCCTCCAGGGAAAATAAACGAATCCGCTTTCTATAAGAAAATATTTTTAGAAATCCAAGAAGCTTCTAAACAGCTTCATGTTGACACTTTTTAAAACATACAGCTATGAGAAAAATCAGCAGAACTATAGCTTTATCCCTGTTTTCATTTGCAGCACTGTTTGCAACAGCGGCAAATTCTTCAACAGGAAATGAATATACAGCCGGGAATTGTGCAGCTTATACGGCAGAACCGGCTGAGGGCGTTCCGGCAATGTGCAGTTTGCCAAGTTATATGAACATATTCCCCAATTCGCCTATTTTTATGCTCTCGCTCAATTTGGAAAACATTCTTGACGATTCCGATATTCTTGAGAATAGAAACGCGATGAAGTTCATAGAGAAAAACAGTGAAAAACTGCCCCGATATGCAAAAGAGGCTCTCAATGCGTTTATCAAGAACCCAGAGGCTGCCGGTATTGATTTGGAGAAGCCTGCAGTTGCCGCTTTCTATAAAGGCTTGCAGAAAGATTTTGTTGTCTCAATTCCTGTTGCCGACAGAAAAAGGATGGTAGGTTTCTTCTCTCCATTCCTTAATGATGCCGGCGTGGTGATAAAGCAGGTTGACGGCTACTATTATCTTGGCAACAAGCAGGGCAAGATTTCGGAGAGGGTAGTGTTCGATGACAATAAGCTTGTAATCTCTGTAGGCAAGCCTGTAAGCTACTATCTTCAGTATAGCGGCCAGAAGGCTGTAGACAATTCAAATTACAAGAAGTTCTTCAAGAGCGACAGTGATGTTGCCGCTGTTGTTGAGCCGGTTTTGTGGGCAGACATGTTCATGTCCAATAACGACCCGAATTTCAAGCAGTTCCTTAATATTTTCAAAAACACCTCTTACATCTCGACATTGGATTTTGAGGAGGGCGAACTCTCTTGGAAGAACCTTTACATAAACATTCCCAAACAGCACGAGAAGGCATTCAAGTTTGTAAAGAACGGCAACGGCAAGCTCCTGAAGTATATGCCCGAGAACAGTCTCTGTGTAATGAACTTTAATATTGACATGAACTCGTTCATTAAGTTTATTCCATTATGCGAGCCAAGTCTTAAGAATGCCGATGAGGTTTATAAGATACTTGAAAAGGATGGTATAGACAGAAAGACAATCAATGAGTTATGTACCGATTATGCTGTTGCTGTTCTGCCAGCAGAAAGGGTAGGCCGCAATAATGCCCTGCGTTTTGTCGTAGCCATTGACTGTGCCGACAAGAAAATTTACGATAAGTTCATAAATAAGATAAAGACCAAAAGAAAGCAGGTTCATCCGGGTGTTTATGCTATGGGGTTCAATAAGTACCTTGAGTGCACCAACACTTATTGCAAGGATACTGTTGCAGGCTTCGACTACTATCTTACATACCGCAACGGCACAATATTGCTCATGCCTGAGGATGTGTACAACAGCGGGCTTTCAAGCAAGGGCCTTAGCAGGAATGCTCTGAACAATCCCATTTACAGGGAGTATAAGGATAAGGCATTTGTGCTTGATTACAAGGCCTTGAGCGAGGAACTCATGTATGGCAAGCTTAAATTTGACGATGGGCTTGTAAAGGGTGTTTATCTTGTAAACAGTCTGCTGTCAGTTGAAAGTGGAGTTATTGACTTAAAATCCCCACTTGACTTTGAAATCAGCATAAATATCAATTCCGAAGAGAACACTTTGAAGGTTCTTATTGATATTCTGTTCAATATACTTGTTTTGGCAAACTGATAAAATCACTTAGGGAAGTTCAAATTTTGAACTTCCCTCAATTAAACTGCTTCTTGAGAAGCTGTTTAAATTTATATCGCCAAGTTTTTTATTTTTTCCAGAAATTAAACTGCTTCTGAACATTCCTTATATAAAGAATAATGGGTAAGAATAAAAAGATAATACTTGCAGTTCTCTTTTCGCTTGCAGCCATAATAACTGCAACGGCAGCCATTATGTTCTCTTGCAACAATGAGAAGATTGCTGTTGAAGAGAAACCGGCAATTGAGAAGCCTCTGGTGCTGAGGACGCTTTATCCTGACTGCTGGAGAGCGTTTCCGGCCGGTGCTGAAGTGATGGTGCGTTTCGGCCTAAATGCTTTCCTTGAGAAGTCGGAACTGCTTCAGAACAGTGATTTGCAGTCGTTGATAAATGAATATAAGGATGCTCTTCCTGAGAAGGTGCGTGCAGGGATTGATGCTGTAATTAAGAATCCAGCGGCCGCCGGCATCAACCTCTCAGAACCGGTTGTCGCAGCGGTGTATGTTGCCGATTCCAGCGCAAAGGCAAATGTGATTGCCGCGATACCGCTTGCAAATCGCAGTGACATGGTTAATCTTGCAGCCCCGGTACTTAAGGAACTCGATTTTGAAATTGAGGCGAGAGACGGATTGCAGTATATAGTAGACCCTGACGGCAATGCTCTTAAAAATGTGGTAATAGATGAGAAGATGATTCTTTTCACAGGCGATGTTCCTGTTGCCAATGTTATCAATGACAGCGGTGCAAGGGCTATTGACAATCCAAAATTCTCCGGACTTTTAGAAAGCAGGGACGATGTGGCTGTGGCCTTTGATGCCGCTGATGTATATATGCCGCCTGCAAGCGACAAGGCCGGGAAGGCATTTTCGGAAATGCTGAAAGGAATGCATCTGCTTATGTCGCTTAATGCGGAGGCCGGGCATTTGGCGCTTTCGTGGGATTTGGACTTGCCAAAGGAGTACAGCAGTGTGCTCAGCACATTGGACAAGGCAGCCGGCAAGCATATGAAGTTTGTGCCGGCAAACAGCATTGCTGTTGCAAATGCAAGGCTCGACCTTAACTCTCTGATTAAGGTGCTGCCAAAGTTCATTGATAATGTTGATACTGTTGCCGATATTGAGTCTATGCTGAAGTTCATGGGAATAGACAAGCCTACGTTGAACAGAATGTGTACTGAGTACACAGTTGCAATGCTGGCTTCGGCAAAGGTAGGCCGCCAGTTTGCTCCGCGCTTTGTGCTGGCAGCGGACTGTCCCGACAGAGCTATCTTTGACAAGATTGTGGCGCTTGTCCGCGGGCGGATGCGCAATGTGGCTGCCGATGTGTATGCATTGGGCGCAAACAGATATATGGACTATAGTAGCGGCATGGCTGTGGAGCGTGTTGCCGGTTATGATTATTATCTTGCCTATTGTGCCGGTACTCTCCTTATCCTGCCTGAGGATATTTATAAAAAAGGTCTCTCCGCAAATGGAATTCAAGGCAATGCAAGGGGCAGCCAGCGCTTTGCCGATTTAAAGGGCAGGGCAGCGTTTGCCGATATTGCCGGCATTAACCGCGAGTTCAGGAGCGGTGCTTTGAAGGCAGACAAGCAGCTGATGGATATTGTTTCAATCCTTCACTCAACAGGTGCAGTAAAGAATGCAACAATTGGTGTTGACAAACTCTCCAATGTTGAACTAAGGCTGAACTTTAATGACAAGAGCAATAACTCGCTCAAGGTTATTGCAGATATTATATTTTCTATTGTAAATAATAATGTGAACAGTATAAAAAAGTGATATTATGAATTCAAGCAAAACAAATATTGTGTTGGCGGTTGCCAGTGTAATAGTGTTGGGTGCTGTTGCATGCTTCCTGTTCTCTTCATCGTATAAGGCCAATATGGAAATCCTTCCCGATAATCCGTTGGTGCTGGCGAAGATTGAGGCCGGAAAACTGCTGAAGGAATCGGAAGTCCTTGAAAATAAGTATATCAAGGAAAAGTTTGATGATGCGCTTGATAATCTCGACGATATGCCAAGTGATGTGCAGGATAAGATTCGCGAGATATTCAATGACCCGGATGAGGCTGGCATTGACCTTTCCTCTCCTGTTGTATTTGCGTTGTATGGCGAGGAGGAGTATGTTTTCTCCGTACCGGTTTCAAGCAAGTCGAAACTGGTTGACATGCTTACAGTGTTCCTTGAGACTAATGATTATGAACTGAATGAGACCGATGACATTTATTACATTTGCGATGATGATGGAGAAAGGGTTAAAAACATGGCCTTTAATTCCGATGTTATGATTATATCATACAAGCGTCCGGCAAAATACTACTTCAATCACGATGGCAAAAAAGCTGTTGATAATGACAAGTACGACGATTTCTTTGATTCAGATGACGAACTTGCTGTTTTTGTTGACGGCGAGAGCTTTGTATCGGAATTTAAGAAATATATAATGCATGAAGGGATTCCTTCGCAGATTATCGAGGTAATGGAGGGAGCATCAATTTTTGCAGGCGCTTCTTTGAAGGGCAATACTGCTGTTACAAGCATGAAGATTAACCTTTCCGATGATTATGAACCATTCCTCGAGTGTATTGAAAACGGTACAGGCAAGCACTTTGAATATATGCCAAAGAACAGCCTGGCTATAGCAAACGTCGTATTGAATATAAATGAGGATGTTAGAAAGGTGCTGAGGCAGATTCCAGAGTATTACGATGCTATGGCCGATGCTCTTTCTACCGAGTATACAGTTGCGCTGCTGCCTTCGGCTGCTTGCGGCAAGTATTTAGGTGAATCTCCACGCTTTGTTGCCGCGGCCGACTGCAGCAACGATGCCTTCAAGCTGATACTGGAACTGCTGAAGAAGCAGACCGGCTTTAAGGAGAATTCCGATGGCACATACTCATTAGGCCTCAACCGCGACCACTTATGGGGAATTGATGTTGAATATTCATATACGAGCGGATATGACTATGTGATGAAATATGCCGATGGAGTGCTTCTTGTTCTTCCTGAGGATATATACAGGAGCGAGTATGCCGATGGCAAGCTTAAGAATAATGCCGGGCAGAACGACTTGTACGACGACAACAGGGGTGTTGCTCTTATTGTAGATGATGTAAGGGTAATGGCGTGGGCCGAGGCTGCCAGCGGTCAAAAAATCGGTGACTACAAGAGCAAGTTCTTTGGCCACACATTCCTTGAGATAAATACTTTGGGCGATATTGTACTCCGTCATGAACTTATTGACCCTAATGTCAACCCATTGAAGGCTGCTGTTGATGCGGCGGTTGACGAAATGGTGAATATGGAGGCTCGGAACATGAAATATATGCGCGATTATGGCTATGAAGATAATTTCTGATTGAATTAAGAAACTGTTTGAATTTCTAAAAAAAATATTTCTTATTTCCAGTTATGATAAAGAGTATCTGCTTGAAAAACGTAAACCTTAAAGTCTTTGTGGGAGCGCCTCCTGCCGGTGCTCCCTCAGAGGTTTGGGGGCGTGAGGTTGAGTTCCTCAAAGGGCGTTCCTATCTTTTGGAGGCAAGTTCAGGCAGGGGAAAAAGCTCCCTGTGCTCTTTCCTTTACGGGCTCAGGAGCGACTATGTTGGGGAAATATCTTTCATTGGAGAGAATGGCGGAGAACTCAGGGGAGCAGACTGCGACTTTGTGAAAATACGGAAGCGCTCTTTGTCAATGATGTTTCAGGAGCATCGTCTTTTTCCGGAGCTCTCGTCAGTAGATAATGTTATGCTCAAGAGCCAGCTTACCGGTTTTGCTGCCCGCAGGCAGGTTTGTGAAATGCTCTCGCGCTTGGGGCTTGAGGACCGCCTTGACACTAAGTGCGCAAAGATGTCCTATGGCCAGCAGCAGAGGGTGGCTTTTGTGCGTGCCTTATGCCAGCCGGCCGACTTTATATTCCTTGATGAGCCTATAAGCCATCTTGATGAGGAAAATGCGCGCATTATGTCGCAGATGCTCAAGGAGCGCCAGCAGAGTGATGGCGTGGGTGTGATTGTTACGTCAATAGGCTATCGCCTGCCATACGGGTATGACGATGTGCTGAAACTTTAGAAACTGTTTGGAATGAGACTGTTGTTCAAGCTTCTGCGTCAGAATATAAGCATCACCCAGATTTTGGGATTTGTAATTGTGAATCTCTTGGGTGGTGTGATTGTGCTTTTTGGCGTACAGGCATATAAGGATTTTGATGAACTCTCCAGGAAAGAGGACCAGCTTCTTTCAAAAAGCTATATTGTAATAACCAAGAGCGTTTCAATAATAAACACGGCTTTTGGTTCGGCACGCACCTTCTCGCAGAAGGATATTGATGAAATCAAGAGCCTTTCATCGGTGGCTTCGGTAGGGGAGTTCAGAACTTCAAATTTCAGGGTGCGCGCTGAATTCAGTTTAGGGCAGGGAAGAGGTTTCAGAACCGACCTTTTCCTTGATGCCGTGCCCGATGAGTTCGTGAAAAACGAGTACAGCGCCACTGATGGCGGAAGAATGAAGTGGGAGGCATCTGTTGACAGCGATACTATACCCATTATTCTGCCCCGTAACTATCTGAACTTATACAACTTTGGGTTTGCGGCCTCTACCGGCAATCCGGTTGTGAGTGAAAAGCTGCTTGGCAAGTTCCCAATTGAGCTTGTTATAGGCGGCCGCAGATACAAGGCCTTTGTATGCGGTCTTACAAACAAGATAAACACAATACTTGTGCCGTGGAATTTTGTTTCTGAGGCTAACGAAAAGTTTGCGTCGGGCGAGAAGAAGCGTCCTGCAAGGCTTATTCTTACAACAGACGCAACAGAGTTCGATGACTCCATTATTGATTTTCTTGATGAAAAAGGGTATATCATTGAGGGCGATTCATCGCATGTGCGCTTGCAGAACTTTATCTACAGCTTGCTGTACGTTGTAATAGGCGTGGGCTTTATGTTCTCGCTGCTGGCATTCTTTATGCTGGTGATAAGCATTCTTCTGCTCATTGAGAAGAACAAGGAGAAGATTATAAACCTCTTCTCCATGGGCTATTCTGTTCAGCAGATTGCAAAGACTTATCAGTGTCTGTCAATAATTGTAGATGCTGCTGTGTGGCTCGCGGCTGCAATAATAGCCTCAATATTCTATCCCTCGTTCTCAATGCTGATGTCGACAGTCTCTCCGGGGTTTGTTCCGGCATCGCTGCTGATAATATGGATAGTGGCGGCTTTGCTTGCGGTGCTGTTCGCTTCAATGCACAGTTTAGTTGTATATTGTCAGGTGAGGAAAATTTGTAAGTAGTAATTAAGAATATATAATAATGAATATACTTGTAACAGGTGCAAATGGCCAGTTAGGCAATGAAATGCGCCGCTTGGGTGCAGTTTCTCCCAACAACTATATTTTTACCGATGTTGCCGAATTGGATATAGCCAATTCAGCGGCAGTGCTTGGTGCTGTAAGGGAGAATGGAATTGAGATTATAGTAAATTGCGCTGCATATACCAATGTAGACAGGGCTGAGAGTGACGAGGCTGCGGCCGAACTTATAAATTCAACGGCTGTTGGAAATCTTGCCGCTGCTGCAAAGGAGTGCGGGGCTACACTGTTCCATGTCTCAACGGACTATGTATTCGGCCTTGAGGGCAATACACCACGCACCGAAGAGATGCCTGTTGCGCCGCTTGGCGTGTATGGACGTACCAAGCTGATGGGCGAACAGGCAATTGCATCAAGCGGCTGCAAGGCGCTTGTATTCCGCACTGCATGGCTTTACAGCGAGTTCGGAAATAACTTCCTCAAGACGATGCTTCGCCTCACTGCCGAAAAGGAGCAGCTGAAAGTGGTCTTTGACCAGGTGGGCACTCCCACCTATGCCGGCGACCTTGCCCTTGCCATCTTCTCAATTATTGAGGCGGGGGTGTACGAAGGCAATGAGGGCATCTACCACTTTTCAAACGAGGGCGTATGCTCATGGTACGACTTTGCCGTGGAGATAGCCGCCGCTGCCGGCAACAGCAACTGCCGCATTGAACCTTGCCACAGCAGCGAGTTCCCCTCGCCGGTTACGCGCCCTTCGTATTCAGTGCTCGACAAGACAAAAATCAAGAGCACGTTCGGCCTTGACATTCCGCACTGGCGCGAATCAATGGAGTATTGCATAAAGAGAATAAAAAATAATAAATTATGAAACGTAGTATAATAGTAACCGGCGGCGCCGGCTTCATTGGCTCTCATGTAGTGCGACTGCTTGTAAACAAATATCCCCATTATCACATAATAAATGTTGACAAGCTTACCTACGCCGGCAATCTTGCCAATCTCAAGGATATTGAGGACCGTCCTAACTACACCTTTGTAAAGGCCGACATCTGTGACTTTGATACAATGTACAGGCTCATGGCCGATAACTGCGTGGACGGCATAATACACCTTGCAGCCGAAAGCCACGTCGACCGCTCAATAAAAGACCCATTTACCTTTGCGCGTACAAATGTAATGGGTACATTGTCGCTTCTTCAGGCAGCAAAGCTCTATTGGGAGTCGCTGCCCGAAAAGTACGAGGGCAAGCGCTTCTACCACATATCAACCGACGAGGTCTACGGTGCGCTTGAACTTACACACCCCGAGGGCATTGAACCTCCGTTCACAACCACGGCCTCTTCGGGCGAGCATCATTTGGCATACGGCGAGGATTTCTTCTACGAAACCACAAAGTACAATCCTCACAGCCCCTATTCGGCATCAAAGGCAAGCAGCGACCACTTTGTGCGCGCATTCCACGATACCTACGGAATGCCCACAATAGTAACAAACTGCTCAAACAACTACGGCCCATATCAGTTCCCCGAGAAACTTATACCGCTATTCATCAACAATATACGCCACCGCAAGCCGCTTCCTGTCTATGGCAAGGGCGAGAATGTACGCGACTGGCTCTACGTTGTTGACCATGCACGCGCAATAGATATGATATTCCACAATGGAAAGATTGCCGAGACATACAATATCGGCGGTTTCAACGAGTGGAAGAATATTGATATAATAAAGGTAATCATAAAAACCGTTGACCGCATGCTTGGCAACCCCGAAGGCGCATCGCTTGACCTTATCACTTATGTTACCGACCGTGCCGGACACGACCTTCGCTATGCAATTGATTCAACAAAGCTGCAGAAGGAACTTGGCTGGGAGCCAAGCCTGCAGTTTGAGGAGGGCATTGAAAAGACCGTTCAGTGGTATCTCGACAACCAGGAGTGGATGGACAATATAACCAGCGGCGAGTACGAGAAGTACTACGATGACATGTACAAGGGAAGGTGAGAGGTGAGAACTGAAAACTGAGAACTGAAAACTGAAAGGTGAAAGATGCAAACAGCATCTTCGGCAATGCGAGCAGCGATGGGTCAAGCGTAGCATCGCAGAATGTGATGCCGCTTGGGTCGCAAAAAGCGAGTGTTGCCAAAACTGAGAACTGAAAGCTTTGCTTGAAGTTTAGACAACACTGGCAGCAATTAGTCGCACGAAGCATAGACGAAGTTTATGCCGTGCGGGTTGCGAATAGACAGTGTTGTCAAAGCTGAAAACTGAGAACTGAAAACTGAAAGCTGAAAGGTGAAAGATGCAACCAGCATCTTCGGCAATGCGAGCGTTGCCAAAGAACAAGAAAGCATCTTCGGCAATGCGAGCAGCGATGGGTCAAGCGCAGCATCGCAGAATGTGATGCCGCTTGGGTCGCAAAAAGCGAGCGTTGCCAAAACTGAAAGAGTAAAGAGAACAGAATTTTTATGAAATTATCAGCAGGGACATTGCTGCAAGGCGGCAAGTACAGAATTGAGGAGCATTTGGGCAGCGGAGGCTTTGGCTGCACATATAAGGCCTATTACCGTACAATGCGCTGTTATGTTGCAATAAAGGAGTTCTTTGTAAAGGACTTCTGCAACCGCGAGGAAAACGGAACTGTAAAAGTTGCCACGCAAAGCAAGATGGAACTTGTTGAAAGGCTGCGCGACAAGTTCCTTAACGAGGCGCGTACCCTTTTCAATACCAAGATGCATCATCCCAACATAGTCAGGGTGACCGACGTGTTTGAGGAAAACGGCACGGTTTATTATGCAATGGACTACATTGAAGGCAGCTCGCTTGCCGGGCTCATTGCCCAAAAAGGCTGCCTGAGCGAGAGCGAGGCGTTAGGCTACATAAAACAGATAGCTGCGGCGCTTAAGCATCTGCATGCCAATAACTGCCTTCATTTGGACATTAAGCCCGCAAACATAATGATTGATGCCGACGGCAAGGCAACGCTTATTGACTTTGGCGTCTCAAAGCAGTACGACGAGGTAAACGGCGAGAACACATCAACGCTATTGGGGCACACACCCGGTTATGCACCAATAGAGCAGAGCGGCCGCGGAATGATAAAGTTTAACGCTGCATGCGACATATACGCGCTTGGAGCAACACTCTACAAGGCGCTTACCGGCACAACCCCGGTTGATGCCACATTGCGTGCCGGCGACAAGAGTCTTTGCAATCTTTCATATCCCGAACACGTTTCACCGGCAATGCGCAATGTAATTGACAAGTCAATGCAGATAAGCCGCAGCGACCGTCCGCAAAGCGTGGAAGAATTTATTGAGTTAGTGGAAAGTGGAGAGATGAAAGATGAAAGTGAAAAGATGAAAGATGAAAGAGCAAAGAGCAAAGATGCAATCTGCATCTTCGGCAATGCGAGCAGCGATGGGTCAAGCGCAGCATCGCAGGATGTGATGCCGCTTGGGTCGCAAAAAGCGAGTGTTGCCAAAGTGGAAAGTGAAGAGACGGAAATTGCGAGCGGTGCAGCTAACCTTTCAATGGGAACAGGCAAAAATGCATCAAACGGCAACGCAGCAGTTGAGGAAAATGAAATAGCAGTTGAAGTTGTTGAAACACCCCCTGTTGCCCCAGAGCCTGCACCAAGACCTCAGCCCGAAGAGAACCAAAAGAAAAACAAATGGCTTTGGATAATAATTCTGCTTGCCATTATATGCGGTGCAGCAGTCGGCTTTATGCTCCTTGGCGGCGGCAGCGATGATGCGGTAGTTAAAGACAAAGAAATTACTGTTGCAGAAAACACAATCAACGGCCACGAATATGTAGACCT
>JAFXAR010000019.1 GCA_017516885.1 Bacteroidaceae bacterium | reverse complement strand
CCCGGGTCACGGGGAGAGTATATACAAAAAAAGAAGAAACCTTGCGGTTTCTTCTTGCGGTGCGTACGGGACTCGAACCCGTGACCCCCTGCGTGACAGGCAGATATTCTAACCAACTGAACTAACGCACCATTATGTTTTCTGCTTTGTTTGTGTCTCAAAGCGAGTGCAAAGGTAGGGCTTTTTTTTGAATCTGCAAATATTTCTGCGACTTTTTTTGTTGAAAAATTTGATTTTCCATGATTTTCTTGCAAAATGGGGTTATTCCAATACTTTCTGCATTATAAACAGGTCCTTGTAACCGTCTTCTTCGCGCTGCCACTCCTTTAGTGTTGCTATGTTTTTGAATCCGGCATTTTCAAAGAGCTTTATACTGCTTTCGTTCCACGCCGGTATGTAGGCATAGAGCTGGTGCAGATGGAGTCTCTCCCTGGCATAGTTGCACAGGAGTTGCAGTGCATGGCTTGCTATGCCCTGGCCGCGGTATTTGCCAAGCAGGCCTATGCATACTTCGGCGCGGCTGTTTATTGGGTCGTAGTCGGCAAGGTCAATCATGCCGGCGCTGTTGCCGTCAAGTTCTATAACAAACCTTGCCTGGCGCTCGGTCAGTAGGTCCTGGCGGCTCTGTTCAAGGTAGGCGCGAAGGGTGTAGCGCGAATAGGGCAGTGTGGCATTGCCGGCGCTCCATAGCGTGGTGTCGTTCTCCATTGCGTACATCAGCTCAAGGTCCTCGGGTTCGGGGCTTCGCAATGTAACTGTATCGTCTTTAAGCCATCTGCTGTTCATTGTCATTCTCTATTGAGTGCACTGCGCCCTCTGTTATAAGCGTTCTTGTTTGCGGGGAGTATGTGCCTAATTTCATCCGCTTGCCTTCTGTGCCGGCCAGCAGTCTGAGGATGGTGCTGTAGCTGTATGCATCGGTGTCGTATACTACGGTGTCATAGCCATCGGTGCAGATGCTGTCGGCAAGATGTCCAAACGGCATGCTTTCCTCATTGCCGGCAATGAATGCGTGCTTGCTTTTGCCGTAGTGTCTGTTGAGAATGCTTTTTACCTCTTCTGTTGCTTTTGCGCTGCCTATGACAATGCAGTTTATAGGGGGCAGAGTATTGTTCTTCTCGTTGCTGTGGCGGAACTGGTTGCCTATGTAGGCAAAGAAGGCTCTTGTCCAGATTGCAAGCTTTATGGGTATTCCAAGCAGCAGGGAGCTGTGCGAGTAGTGCTTGTTGAAGAAGAGCTGCATTGCCTGGTAGAATGTGTGTACATAGCGGTAGGAACTCTTGACTGTGCTCTCTCCCTTGTAGTGCAGTATGCGGGAGGGAAGGAAATAGTTGCTGTATCCGCTCTTGAGCAGGCGGTAAGAGAGGTCAATGTCCTCGCCATACATAAAGAAGTCCTCATCAAGCAGCCCTGCCTTGTCAAGGGCTTTGCGCCTCAGGAACATGAATGCTCCCGACATAATCTCTATGCGGTTTGTCTCGTTTTCGTTGAGATAGCGCATGTAGTAGCGTCCGAACCGGCGTGATTTTGGGAAAAGTGCCGACAGCCCCGACATTTTGCAGAATGCGACAAAGGGTGTTGGGAGTGCGCGGCGGGATTCAGGAGCGAATGAACCATCGGTGCGCAGCATGTATGCACCGCAGCCTCCTGCGTCGGGGTGGCCGTCCATGAATTCTATGAAATTGCTGAAGGTCTCCTCGGCTACAATTGTGTCGGGGTTCAGCAATAGCACATATTCTCCCTTGCTCCTTTTTATAGCAATATTATTAGCGCGTGCGAACCCCTGGTTTTCCTTGTTGCTTATAAATGTGACGTTTGGAAACCGTGCCTGCAGATAGGGGACAGAGCCGTCGCTTGAAGCATTGTCTACAACAAATACCTCGGCGGGTATATTGGCAGCCGATTTCTCAACTGACATCAGACACTGTTCAATGAAGTGCTTTACATTGTAGTTTACTATGACAACCGACAGTTTCATCGCCTTCGCGTTCTATTGCTTTTATTTTCCCGCTTCTTTGTTTTTCTCAAGGTACATATCCATCACACGCATGGTGGGGAAACTGTATATTATTGATGCAAGCGCGAATAGTCCGCAGTAGAGTGCACCCTCATAGTTAATGCCATAGTATGTGAACACATTGACAATGAGCACAACGAACAGCAGAAATATTCTTTGAACGCTCTTTTTAACAAACAGCTTTATGTATTTCTCCTCGCTCATGCCCGCCGATTTTGTGAGTTTGTTTGTGAACCCCTTTATGGCAAGCGGAATAAGCAGTACGGTGAGCATAATATCGGCAGTCTGCAATATGTATGTTGCGGTTGCTGACATTACGCCGGCCAATGCTCCCTTAATTAGCAGCCCGGTCTCAAATGCAACTATTACAATAATTATTGAGAATATTGAGAACAGGCAGTTTATCTTCAATGATTTTATAACATCTTCTTTTTTCATCTTTTTTGTCCTTTAGAATGTTTTTCCTGTGAATGGGGTTCTGTTTGTTATAGAACGTCCCAATGTTACTTCGTCGGCATACTCCAGCTCATCGCCAACGGATATTCCCCTTGCAATTACCGACATTTTTACATCGTACTGCTGCAGTTTGCGGTATATGTAGAAGTTTGTTGTGTCTCCCTCCATTGTGGAGCTGAGCGCAAGGATAATCTCCTTTACCTCGCCGCCGGAGACTCTGTTTACAAGGCTTTCTATGTTAAGGTCGCCGGGCGATACACCATCCATGGGCGATATTACACCGCCAAGAACATGGTAAACACCGCGGTACTGCATGGTGTTTTCCACAGCCATTACATCCTGTATGTTCTCAACCACGCACACTGTGCTGTGGTCGCGCAGCGGATTGGCGCAGATGGGGCAAATATCGGTGTCGGAAATGCTGTGGCACTCCTTGCAGTATTTTGCCTCTCGCTTCAGCGTTATAATAGCATCGGAAAATCCGGCTACCTCATCTTCCTGCTTGCGCAGAAGGTGAAGCACCAGGCGGGTGGCAGTCTTGCGTCCAATGCCCGGAAGTTTGCTGAACTCCCTTACCGCCCTCTCTAAAAGTGCCGATGGATATTCCTGATTCATTCTTTTAATAGGTTTGAGGCTTCTTAACCGCTTGCGGTTCGTAAACCGGATGCGAAGATAGTCAAAAAAACTTCAACTTGTTCTGTTGCCGCCGTTTTTGCTTAACATAAGGCATGTTAACGGATGTCAATATCTATCTTTGCCGGGAAGACCCTTTCGGGGTCAAAATACTCTGCGCAGCTCTCCACCATGGCCTCAAGGGTTCTTTCGGGCTTGCTGTTGTAAACCTCCTTGCCGTTCAGCACAACCTTTATGGGCTTTGAAAGGTCGAACAGCTGCTCGTTGAGGAATATTGTAACATTTCCCTTTGTCGCGGCGCTGTAGCTGCGCTCAAAGAACATTGGGATGTTGTAGATGCTCTTTGTGGTGGTGTAGGTTACATTTTCAACTTTAAGTTCAATGGTGTTTCCGTCAATGCGCATTTCGTAGCATGTGCGCTCCTCGTCGCTGTTGCGTGATGTCTCATTCACACGCAGATTGTAGAAGCCGGTGCGGTGGCGGCCGTACATTTCATAGTCCTCCCAATAGAAATATGTGGGGTGCGCGTTGCGCTTGTGCTTGCTGAGCCATGGGGTGGTCTTCTCATAGTTTATGCCGTGTCCCATGCCCGGAACAATCTCAATGTAGTTTTTGTAAAGTCCGGGATGCTTTTCGGCAAGCTTGGATATTGTCTTTGCTGCGTTGTCGGTCATTGCATTGCGGGCAAAGCCGTAGTCTCTCTCTCCTGTTCGCAGCGAGAATGCGATGTTGGCAAGATTCTCCATTGGCGCGTTCTTTAGCGGTTCGCCTCCTGCCATTGGGCCTGCTCCTGCAAGGTAGTCGGCGTAGAACGATGCGAGGCGCTGGCTGCCGTAGCCGCCCTCGGAAATTCCGTAGAAGTATATCCTGTCAGGGTCAATGTAATCTTCAAGGAAGGCAAGTCTCAGAAGCTTCTCCCATGCCCATTGCTTGCTCTGGATTGCCCAGCGGTAGAGTTCGCCGTAACCGTTGGGTATCTGCGGAATGAAATGCAGCGATGGGGCATCGTTGTAACTGTGGCATAGCCTGAACCCTGTTTCCCACTCGCTGCGCTTGTCGCCCGAACCGTGCATGTAGAGGAACAGTGGATAGCCCTCCTTAGGGGCTTCGCCCTTCTTTATAAAGTAGTATGGCATTGTTGCATTAGGCTCAAGCTTCTCGGGCAGATGCCAGTAGCCTGTGTCGCGTGGCTGCTCGCTGCTGAAAGGAGCGGTCAGCTTCTCTTCCTCGTAGTTCATGACGGCATTTTTCCAGCATTCCCACACTGCGGCGCGAGTGCGCTCAATGTCACCGGCTGCAATCTTCTTGCTACTGCTGAAGAGCGCGCTGTCGCCCTGAAGCCTTTGCCTGAAGTATTCTGTTATTTTCTTTGCATTACGCTTGGAGATTTTGCCTTTGTTGCATGCGTATCCGCACATAACTGACAGTATTAAAACCTGCAGGATAATCAGTCGTTTCATACGTTATTTTGTTTTGTTGCCGCGAAATTACTTTTATATTGGCAGAATGGCAACTTTTGGTTGAAAAATCTCTCTTTTTGTCGCTGTAGAGGGATAAATGTGAGGCTGGCTAAAAGGCTCTTTTGTTGTTACGCTTGCCCGAAAAATACCCATTTACGCATAGTAAATTAACCCAATAAGTGGCTTTTCCTCCTCGTAGCTCGGCATAGAATGCTGGCACTCTCTGCTCTCGCATTACAGCGTCGGTTGCGTTTTTTCGTGCTTCGCAAGCTAAAAATAGCTCTTTTTATCCAACCTCCATACAAACGTGGGTGACCCATTTCACTTTTGGGTCACCCACACGCTGTATTGCCAAATTTGTCCGGCGCTTTATTTTACAAGCACTTTTACAACATGCTTGCTGTCCGGTGTGTTTCCTATTGCAACAATGTATATTCCTTTCTCTACTTGAACGCTGCTTGCGCTGCCTCTGTAGACAATCTTGCCGTCGGTGCTGCTGATTGTCATCTCTGTTCCTTCCGGCGCGTTCTTTACGGCAATTGTTCCATTGCTTGATGATACCTCTATTGCGCCGAGTTCTGTCTCCCCGATGCCTGTGGCTTCTTGAATGTAGAATACGCCGTTGTCGGGGTATGTGATGTTGTTTATCAGCAGCTTGCCCAGTTCGCGCTTGTTCTTGTCGTAATATACGATATTCACATTCCATTCGCCAAGCTTGGCATCCTGAGCGCACTTGCTTCTGAGGTTCACGTCAATTGTCTCGCCATCCTTTATAGTTATGGGGATATATTCGCTTCTCAGCACCATCTTCAGGCCATTGATCACATTCATCCTTATATATCCGTCAAGGTCGCCTGCCTTGCACGATGTGCTTACAATAACATCTATGCTGTCGCCCTGCTTTACGGCATTGCCGTTGTTGATGTTGATTCTGCTGTTAGTGTAGAGCAGGCTGTTGGTGGGTTCTTGCAGCTGAAGGGCGTAATAACCGTCGTGGCTGATTCTTTTCCATTCGCCGTCACTCTGTTCGCATGCATATACTTCATAGATTCCGGCATCTATAATGAATGCATAACTGTTTGAACTGTACTGCATTACGGTGGTGGCGCCGGCGTCCAGGCTTTCAATGTCGCCGCTTGCCAGCAAGGATTTCTTTCCGTCCTTTTCAACAAAGATGCCAATAGTGCCGGTATAAGGCGTTCCTGAACCCGATTCGTTGGCAATTCTTACGCCCAGTGTCAGTGTCTTGCCAAAGACAGGATTATTGGCGCTTATTGCCTTTACTGTTGGCATTGCGCCTTCGGGCAGAGCCTCTATTTCAAATGTTTCGCTCTTGCCGGCAATGCTCTTGAGCTTTTTCTTGTCTGCATTGGTGTCGTGGTTGGTATACGAGTTCCTCATTTCGTAGGCAAAGCTGATGTAGTGGCTGCCGCTGTTGGCAAACATCTTTTTCACGCTGAATGTGGCAAGGAAATCTGTGCCGTCAAGAATATCAATTAGCGCTCCGTAGCTTGCCAAGGTATCGCTTTTCACAGTGCCATTTTCAACGTAATTGACAATGGGCACAACTAATACCGAAGCGTTATTGTCGTTCTTGTTCGTCAGTGCAACGTCAAAGCTCATTTCATCGTTCTGGTCAACAGGCTTTTTCCTGAACTGCAGGGCTGTAAGCTCAATTTCGGGCAGTGCCTTTTTGAGTGTTGCGCTGCCGGCCTTTACTTCAAGTATAAGGCGGTTGTTCTCGCCCCTCATCTTCTGCGGAGTGCCGTTGATGTTCTTGTAGTAGATTTCAATATTATACTTTCCAGGTGCAAGGTAGTCCCCATTAGCGGGGCTGTTGCTTATGTTCAGGGGGTAATAGTATCCCGATGCATTCTCAAAGGCGATTGTTTCCAGTTCCTTGTTCAGCATGAGCTTGCTGTATGTGTTGTCAATGCCTGTTATGCAGAATCCGTAGTACATTCTTACCGGAGAGTGTGACCAGTTGAGGAACTGTACTATCGTCTGGAATGTGGCAGTGCCTCCTGTGAACGGAAGGGTGTGCTCTTCAACAGCCTCGTTGTTGTTTGCCGGGTCTGTGACCTCAAAAGCAAAGATTGTAGGGTCGCCTGCCCTGTCGCTCTCGTTGGCTTTGCGTGGCCTTATGTTTGTTATGATGCTTTGTCCTACATTGTATCTCTCCTGTCCGCCGCCAATGCCTGTACCGCCGGGGGCCATTGAGCCAATGTCAAAATATCCATTGTATGCGCCGTCCCAGCCCCAGTCAATGTGCAGCAGGTTGTTCTCGTCAATGCCGTCGCAGACGAAAGCGTGTCCGGCTGCGTATGACTGTCCGTGTCCGCAGTGTACAAGCGGCTGGCGCGCCTCAAGGTTCTCTCTTATAAGCGCAATGAATTCGTCACATGTATATTCGCTTCTGTTTACAATCTTTATTTGCGGAGAGTAGTCAAATACCTTTACAAGAGCTTCTGCGGCGTAGATGTCCGAACTGCCCGTGCCGCTCAGTCCATAGCTGCTCTTGATGGCCTTGCCCACGTCAACCATTAGCTGGGCAACGGCATCGGCCTGTTCTCTGGTGTAGCCGTTGCGGTAGTGGTTGAGCATCAAGTTCCAGTTGTATGTGCGTGAGGTGAGCTTAATCTCCTCCTTTTCGCCGGTTATGTTGCTTTCCCATGTAATGTCCTTCTTGGGCGTTGCCGGCCATTCGTGGAATCGCATTACCTGTGCGGTAGCTGTTGCCGTACAGCCGGTAGGTGTTCTTGCGCCGTTTACCTCGGGGCAGTAGTTGTTGTATGGTGCGCTCTGGTTCCACGACGTTTTCAGCATGGGCGCAATGCTTGTTCCGGTTGCTGTTGTCTGGCTGGGAGTAATCTTTCCGGTACGGACATCATCAACGTAGCTGCTGTATTCGTTGAGCCATTCAACTAGTGCAGGCGGCATTTCGCCGTTGCAGTTGCCGAATGAGTATCCTACGATGGGCGAAAGGCGGTCGTCGCCTGATACAATGACAAAGCTCTTGTCGTTGTCCGATGTGAAAAGATAGTATTGCGCTTTGATTTTCTCCGCATTATCCCTGCTGCCGCTCTTGGACATCAGATTATCCGTTGAAAGTCTGAGGATATTGGACTTTTTCTCCTTTGGCGCATTGCTTCTCCAGAACGAGGTTGCAACCTCAAGCGCTTTTTCCGGTTCAATTGGGTTGGCAAGCACTGTTGCCGACAGAACCAATAAAGCGAAAAATGAAGTAAATTTTTTCATAAATTGGTTGTTTTGTAATGTTAAAGCGCAAAAATATGATAAAAAGTTTGTGATTGCAAAATATTTGTGGCAAAATGTACTGTTGTGCGGCAGTGTAGTTGGAATAGTGGTAATTTTTGTGCCTTTTTAACGAAAACGTATATACTGTGGGTGTCAAAATAGCAACATGTGGTTATTCTGTGCCTTTTAATAATGAAGTACCTTTGCAGCGGAAACTTCTTTAGGGAGCGGCGGCTGTTGGCGCCATGCTGCTTTCTTAATGTAATTGCTGAAAATAAGATTTAAATATGAAAAAGGCATTTTTTGTGTTCTGCGCACTTGTTTTAGGGGTAGCGCAGCTATCGGCTTCTGTGCCCGGCGGAATTAAAGAGGGCAACATGATTAAGGGGCATGTGATTGAGGAGGGGACTGAAGATAACCTTCCTTTTGCCACTGTCTATATTGAACAGACGGGAGAGGGCACGGTAAGCAATGAGGAGGGACAGTTTGAGTTCCGTAATCTCGCTCCCGGAAAATACACCTTGCGCGTTTCGCTTGTGGGTTATGAGGCTGCTGTAAAGGAGGTTGTAGTGAGCAAGGATTTTACATCTGTTGTTCACTTTAAGCTGAAAAGCCAGGATTATGCAATTGACGAGCTTGTTGTGTCGGCAAACCGCAATGTGGTGAATCGCAGGGATGCTCCGGTGGTCGTCTCAGTTGCTTCGCTGGAACTGTTTGAGACGGTGAATTCTCCCGACCTCGCTAAGAGCCTGAATTTTGTAACAGGCTTGCGCGTGGAGAATAATTGTCAGAACTGCGGTTTTCCTCAGGTGCGCATAAACGGTCTCGAAGGGCCATATTCCCAGGTGCTTATAAACAGCCGTCCTGTGGTCAGCGCCCTTAGCGGTGTCTATGGCCTTGAGCAGATTCCTGTGAATATGATTGAGCGTGTTGAGGTTGTGCGCGGCGGCGGTTCGGCGCTTTTCGGAGCAAATGCCGTGGGAGGAACTGTGAACATCATTACAAAAGACCCCACAAGCAACTCATTTTCGGTTACAAGCAACCTTTCGTGCTACGGCGGCGATGCGTGGGAGCAGAGCGTCGGCGCGAATGCCTCTCTTGTGTCAAAGGACAATACCTATGGCATTGCGCTGTATGAAAACTACAGAAACCGCAACCCCTACGACCACGACGGTGATGGCTTCTCGGAACTCGGAAAGGTGAATATAAACACTTTCGGCCTTCGTGCGTACTACCGTCCCACCTATACAAGCCGCCTGAACCTTGAATATCATACTACAAAAGAGATGCGCAGGGGCGGAAACAAATTTGATTTTCAGCCGCATGAGAGTGATATTACCGAGCAGACTGAGCATATAATCAACAGTGGCGGCATTACATACGACATCGGATGGAGCGGTTACAAGCATAAGCTTTCTGTCTTTGCTTCAATGCAGCATATTGACCGCAACAGCTACTACGGCGCACAGCGCGACCCTAACGCATACGGCAAGACCGATGACCTCACGTGGATTGCAGGCGCTACATATACTGCACGCATGAACAAGTGCCTCTTTTCGCCGGCAGTATTTACCGGCGGTGTAGAGTATCAGGAAAATAAACTGCACGATATAATGACCGGCTATAAGCGCGACATGAAGCAGAATGTGCGCATTGCCAGCATGTTTGCGCAGAATGAATGGGATATGCGCCTTTTCTCATTGTTAGTAGGCCTGCGCCTTGACAAGCATAATCTTATTGATAACCCGATATTCAGTCCGCGTGTTAATCTCCTTTTCAAGCCTTCAAAGAATCTGCAGGCGCGCTTGACCTATTCAACGGGTTTCCGTGCTCCTCAGGCTTATGACGAAGACCTTCATGTAACGGCGGTAGGCGGCGAGGGCGTGCAGATAAGGCTTGCCGACAATCTCAAGGAGGAGCGCTCGAACAGTTTCAGCGGTTCAGTTGACTGGACAACAACCTTTGGCCACTGGCAGGCGAACGTGTTGCTTGAGGGATTCTTTACTGACCTTGACAATGTGTTCATTCTTGAGGATGTAGGCGTGAACGCCGATGGATTTGCCATGAAAGAGCGTCGCAACGGTGACGGTGCAAGGGTCTACGGAGCGAATATTGATGCAAAGATTGCCCACGGCAGCGACATATCTCTCCAGGTGGGCTTTACTGCACAGCAGAGCCGTTACAAAAGTCCTGAGGTGTGGACTGAGGTCGACGGCACTCCGCTCACTACAAAGCGCATGATGCGAACTCCCGATTACTATGGCTATTTTACGTTGACATCGTCGCCATTGAAGCGTCTCTCGCTTTCATTGTCGGGAACATATACAGGCTCAATGATTGTTCCCCATTATGCGGGCTACATTGAGAGCGACCGCATGGAGACAACCCCCGATTTCTTTGACCTTAACTTCAAGGCGGCCTACACTTTTGTGCTGCACGACCACATTAACCTTGAACTAAATGCCGGAGTGCAGAATATCTTTGACAGTTTCCAGAAGGACCTTGACAAGGGCGAGTTCCGTGATTCGGGATATTTCTATGGACCTACACAGCCGCGCACATTCTTTGTGGGAATGAAAATATCGCGTTAAGGAACTGTGCGGTGCTATGACCTTATAAACAACACATTCTGACCGTACATGTACTTGTGTTCAATGGCTGCCGCTCCGTCAATTCGGGGCGGCTCTGTTTTTTGTCCGGCTTTGCGAAGTACGGTGTGAATTTCCTCTCCTATAATGCGTATATGTACATCCATGAACTCTTTTTTGCCCTTCATCTCTGCTGCAAAATGGTGCAGCGCGATGCTGCAGCAGCTGGTGCTGCCGCTAATCTTCTCCTGTGGCACTCTGTGCTTGTGCAGAAATTGCCTTGTCTCATCAAGCATGCGCGCTATGCTTTCGCGGCAATTTGCAACAGAGTAGCTTACTGTGGCGTGCTCCACGCTCTCTTTGGGGATAAGCGTTATGGGCGAAATCCCTCCTTTCTTTCTGCTCAGGAACGCTGTTGATGCAATCTGCAGGACAATGAGTATGAATGCCGAGACAGGGAAGCTCCACCAAAGGTTCTCGGGGGATACGCTGATGAATATCCATAGGCAGGCAATTATGCCGGCAAGCTGTCCGGCCGACAGTACCAGGCTCAATATGCGGTATTCAAGAATTTGGAAAAGGAAGCGCATGACCAGTGTCACTGCAAACGGAATAAGCAGCAGCGAGAATATGCGCAGGGGTGCGGCAATGCCGCCCGAAATATCTTCATTGCCCGCGCCAAATGCGGCTGCAAGCATTTCGGGGAAAATGAGCACGGCAATGACAAGCAGGGCAAGCGTGCTGCATACGAGCTTGGTCAGCAGCATTGTCATTATGCGCACTCCGCGAAAGTCCTTTTCGCCGGCAAGCACGCCTCCTACAGAGAGCATGGCGTTGCCCACTCCGTTGAGCACAATGAAGGTAATCATGAGCAGCTGGAGGCAAATTGTCCATATATAAATGCCGTCAGCTCCCGCTGCCGAAAGAATCATGCTGTTTATTGCGAATACGGCGAATCCGAGCAGAAGATTGCCGAGCATGAGCGGCAGACCTTCGTAAATGTTCCTTGCAATGTACCCGCCCATGCCCTTGAATGGATTGATAATGCTGTAGGAGCAGCTATTCCTGAAAAAGTGCGTGGATACCACGGTTAGTGTGACTATGTAATTCACAATTGTGGCAGCTGCCGAACCGGAAATTCCCATCTGTTCAACCAGTATTATATCAAGCGGGATATTTGCTATAGCTCCGGCAAGGACGCCTTTTGTCACCAGTCCCGGGCTGCCGTCAGTGCTCACAAAATAGTTTATGCCGTTCGACAGTATAAGGAACAGTGCTCCGCCCGCAATAATCTCAGTGTAGTCTGTTGCATAAGGAGTTATGCGCGCATTGTCGCAAAGTGCTTCCACAATGGCGGGGCAGTTGATGCTTGTTATGAGTGATATTGCAATTCCTGATATTGCAAGCAGCATAAGGGCAGTGGTGAAAATTCTGTTTACGCGCTCTTTGTCGTGCTGCCCGATTGCTCTTGCCGCAAGCACGCTTGCTCCAAGCCCTATCAGTATGCTTGCACAGCTGAAGAGCATTGTGAGCGGCATTACAACATTTATTGCTGACAGTGCGTCAGGCCCAATCATGTGGCTCACAATGACAGCATCGGTGGTTGTGGCCAGCTGGCCTGCAAGTGAGGTCATTATTGATGCGCTCAGGAAGTTCCGCAGCGCTTTTGACAATATGAAAGAGTTTCGGCGTATCATAGCAATAAAGGATTGCGGGTGCTAATATAGTGATAATTTGGAAGCGAGCCGATAATTTGCGTTTTATTTCCAAACTTTGTATCTTCGCGGCAAAAATAGGACCAATATGAGCAAACCGGTAATAAAGAGCGCCAAATTCGTTATAAGCAACAGCGATGTGCACAAGTGCCCGCAGGACGGAAAACCAGAATATGCCTTCATAGGCCGTTCAAATGTGGGTAAGTCAAGCCTTATAAATATGCTTACCGGGCGCAAGGCTCTTGCCATGACATCGGCAACCCCGGGAAAGACCTTGCTTATAAACCATTTTATAATTAACGATGAATGGTATCTGGTCGATTTGCCGGGTTATGGTTACGCCAAGCGAAGCAAGAGCCAGAGCGCGCAGCTCCAGGAGATTATATCGGGGTATATTCTTGACCGCGAGCAGATGACGCTTTTGTTTGTGCTTGTCGATTCGCGCCATGAACCTCAAAAGATTGACGTTGAGTTCATGCAGTGGCTGGGCGAGAATGGCGTTCCTTTTGCAATAATTTTCACGAAGGCCGATAAGCTTAGCCGGAGCGCTCTTGCCGGCAATGTCGCTGCTTACAAGGCACGTCTGCTTGAGGATTGGGAGGAGTTGCCGCCAATCTTCATTACCTCTTCGGATAACGGACAGGGGCGCGACGAACTGCTCCAGTATATTAGTGACGTTAATTCTTCGCTTTAAGTTCTGAATTTTGGTGTAATTGGTGCGCAATCTGCAAAAAAGCGTTTAAAAAAGGCATAATTGTAAAAAAATAATCCTCTGTGGATGTTTTTTTAAACAAAAGAACTATCTTTGCATTGTATTTTTATGCGAAGGCATTCGGCCTGTCGCTTTTCATTAAAATAATTCACTAATCTTATATTTTACAGCTTATAAAAGCTGTGGACATTTGTCATGTGGCAAATAGTTCCCATATTCTATTTATGTATCATATTGAAAAACTAAGGAGCAAGGAGATTGCTGAATTGCAGTCAATAGCTCAGGAAATGGGTATCAAGGGAGTTAAGTCTCTTGATCGTGATTCGTTGATTTACCGTATTCTTGATGGTCAGGCTATGCAGAGCAGCATGGCAGGAGCGCCGGCGGTAGTGAGAGAGGAGAACAGGATGAACAGGCGCGAACATCGCCGCAGCCGCATTCACACCGATTCTGCAAGCAAGGTTTATACAGCCTCAGGAGATAATGCTGTTAAGGTGGATAGTGCCGATGTGAATAAGGCTGATAAGCCTGTTGCGCCGAAGGGCGAGCCGGTAAAAGAGAAGAATGCGAGCGCTGAACCCGCAACGGAGGCTGTTGCACCCATTGTGACTGCTGTTCCTGCAGCTGATGAGGCTAAGCCTAAGAAGCGCGGGCGCAAGTCTAAGAGCAAGGATAATGCAACTGAAGCAGCCGCTGAACAGGAGAAAGCGGTTGCGCCTGAAACAGTTGCCGAAGAAAAGGACGTGCCGGCAATGGCTGATGCTGTTGTGGCTGATGAGGCTAAACCCAAGAAGCGCGGCCGCAAATCCAAGAAATCTGAGGAGGTGCAGCAGCCTGAGGAGCAGGTTGCAGATGAGAATGCTGCAGAAACAGCTGCTGAGAATGACGGAGAAGCCTTTGTGGCAATAGAGGACCTGCCGAGTGAGCCAACGGAGTTGCCGGCTGAACTTGTAGGCAAGTTTGAGAAGAACGGCAAGGAGCAGAAGCGTGCCGACCGTAACCAGCGTTTCCAGCGCAATGAAAAGCGCCAGCCCGAGGAGCAGCCTTCAAAGCAGCAGTATGATTTTGCCGATGTTCTGCATGTTGAAGGCGTACTTGAGATTATGCCCGACAATTACGGTTTCCTGCGCTCTTCCGACTATAACTACCTTGCCTCTCCCGACGACGTGTATGTATCGCAGTCCCAAATAAAGCTTTATGCTCTAAAGACCGGCGATGTGGTAGAGGGTATCATACGCCCGGCATCGGCTGGCGAAAAATATTTCCCGCTGGTAAAGGTGAACCGCATCAACGGCGCTTCGCCGGAACTTGTGCGCGACCGTGTCTCTTTTGATAACCTTACTCCGCTTTTCCCTGAGGAGAAATTCACTTTGTGCAGCGGCAGTTACGATAATCTGTCGGCACGCGTGGTTGACCTTTTCTCTCCGATAGGCAAGGGGCAGCGCGGTCTTATTGTGGCGCAGCCCAAGACCGGTAAGACTATGCTTTTAAAGGATATTGCCAATGCAATTGCGGCGAACCATCCCGAGGCCTATATGATTATGCTGCTTATTGACGAGCGCCCCGAGGAGGTTACCGATATGGCGCGCTCGGTGAATGCCGAGGTTATTGCCTCTACATTTGACGAACCGGCAGAGCGTCATGTGAAAATCGCCGGCATTGTGCTCGAGCGTGCAAAACGTATGGTGGAGTGCGGCCATGATGTGGTAATTTTTCTTGACTCTATTACGCGTCTTGCGCGTGCTTATAATACCGTCTCTCCGGCATCGGGCAAGGTGCTTTCGGGCGGTGTCGATGCAAATGCTCTCCACAAGCCCAAACGCTTCTTTGGCGCTGCACGCAACATTGAGAACGGCGGCTCTCTGACAATCATTGCCACTGCGCTCATTGATACAGGCTCTAAGATGGACGAGGTTATATTTGAGGAGTTTAAGGGAACGGGAAACATGGAGCTTCAGCTCGACCGCACACTTGCCAACAAGCGTATATTCCCGGCTGTTAACATTGTGGCTTCATCAACACGCCGCGATGACCTGCTGCACGACCGCCAGACGCTTGACCGCATGTGGATTCTGCGCAAGTACCTTTCTGACATGACGCCTATCGAGGCTATGGAGTTTGTAAAGGACCGTCTTGAGAGAACAAAGGACAATGACGAATTCCTCATGAGCATGAACTCTTAAGAAGCGCTTCTTAATATGAAATGGTAAAAAGTAAATTCCTGCATTGCGCAGGGTGCTTTTAAAGTAAGAGGACGATGGTTGCAACCATCGTCCTCTTACTTTAAAAGATGTTTACATTTTTAGAATGGGAGGTCATCGGCATCGTTGTCGCTCTTGCCGAAGTCGGGGACTTCAACCTTTGGGGCGTTGATTACCGGGATGTCTGCGGCGCCGGCTGCGGGAACTGTGCCTCTCTCTACACGCCATGCGCGCACGTCGTTGTACCAGCGGCCGTTGTATTCGCGTGCGTTTATGTCGAATGATACTGTCAGCTCGTCGCCGGCCTGAATGTTGAACTGCGCTATCTTGTCAGCACCGAATACGTTAAAGCACATCTTCTTTGGGTACTGCTCATGTGTCTCAAGCACGTATTCCTGCATTTTCCACTCGTTTCCAGTCTTTGAGATGCCGCCTCTCTCGGGCAGCACTGCGATAATTTTTCCTGTAATTTCCATAATTATTCTAAAATTGCGGCGAAAATAGTCCTTTTATTGCCGAAAAACAATTTTTTCTTCGGTTTTTTCTTCAAAATTTATCTATTTAGTCTTATCTTTGTGACTAATACGCGCGCGAGCGCGCAAGGTTTAAACGCTAATCCATTAAATTTAAATATTATGAACTTTATCGTATCAAGTTCCTTGCTTTCGTCTCGTTTGCAGACAATAAGCCGTGTAATCAATTCCAAGAACACGATTGCCGTTCTTGACTGTATTCTGTTTGAGCTCAAGGGCAATACCCTTACTCTCACCGCTTCGGACCCAGACAATACGCTCAGCACTTCTATTGAGGTTGTCGACTGTTCTGAGGAGTTCAGTTTCCTTATCTCTTCAAAGATTCTCATTGATTCGCTGAAGGAGATTTCGGAGCAGCCTTTGCGCTTTGAGGTCAACAGGGATACTTACGAAATGAATATATTTTATCTAAACGGAAAGTACAGCATGGTGGGCCAGAATGCAGAGGAGTATCCTTCGGCTGCTGTTCTTGGTGAATCTGCTGTGGCTATAAATATTCCTACAAAGGTGCTTGCGAGCGGCATTTCATGCTCGCTGTTCGCTACTGCCGATGACGAGGTGCGTCCTGTGATGTGCGGTGTGTACTTTGACTTTACACCCGAGAACTTTACAATTGTTGCTTCTGACGGCCACAAGCTGGTACGCTGCCGCGACTATTCTGTAACGGGCGCTGAAAAGTCGGCATTCATATTGCCTAAAAAACCGGCAACACTGCTCAAGAACTTGCTTGGCAAGGAGGCGCTGGAGGATATATCTGTGGAATTTGACGGCCGCTTTGCTACATTTGACCTTGGCGACTACAAGCTTGTTTCGCGCCTCTTTGAGGGACGCTATCCTAACTACAACTCGGTTATTCCCCAGAACAACCCCCATAAGCTTACAGTTGACCGCGCTTCGCTCATAAGCACTCTGCGCCGTGTGGCTATATTCTCTTCTCAGGCAAGTCTTATCAAGTTGCACATTGAGGACAATAAGATTGTGATTTCGGCTCAGGATACAGACTTCTCTACATCGGCCGAGGAGAGCATCAACTGCAGCTACGAGGGCGCTTCAATGAACATTGGCTTCCGTGCTTCGTTCTTGATTGATATTCTCAACAACACTCCGGGACAGGATGTGGTCATTGAACTTGCCGACCCTTCACGCGCAGGTGTAATTGTTCCGGCAGAGCAGGTTGACAAGCAGGAACTGCTGATGCTGCTTATGCCAATGATGCTTACAGAATAAGAAACCGAAAGTATTATTGGTATGGAGCTTAACCTAAAGAAACCTATAGTATTCTTTGACCTTGAGACCACTGGCACAGATGTTTCAAAGGACCGCATTGTGGAGATTTGCTACATTAAGGTGTATCCCGGAGGCCGCGAGGTTGAGTACTCAAAGCGCATTAACCCGGGGATTCACATACCTGAGGGGGCGTCTGCTGTTCATGGCATCTATGATGAGGATGTAAAGGACTGTCCTCTCTTCAAGGAGGTTGCGCAGGAGATTGCGAATGAGTTTGAGGGTTGTGACATTGCGGGCTTTAACTCTAACCGTTTTGACTTGCCTCTGCTTGCTGAAGAGTTTCTTCGTGCACAGGTGGATATTGACCTTTCAAGGCATAATGCCATTGATGTGCAGGTGCTTTATCACAAGCGCGAACCGCGCACTCTTTCTGCAGCGCACAAATTCTATTGCGGCGGGGAGTTTGACAACGCCCACAGTGCGCTTGCCGATACCCGTGCCACATACAATGTGCTCAAAGCGCAGCTCGACCACTATAGTGACCTTGAAAATGATATGGACGCCTTGGCAAAGGAGTCTTCCTTTACTAGGAATGTGGATTTTGCAGGGCGTTTCGTGTACGATGAGAATGGACGTGAGGTTTTCAATTTCGGAAAATACAAGGGCATGCCTGTAGATGCAGTCCTTGACCGTGACCCCGGTTATTACGGCTGGATGATGAACGGCGAGTTCCCGCTTAACACTAAGCAGGCGCTTACACGAATAAAACTGCGTGGTTTTAAGAAATAAATTACTGCATTGATGCTGAAAGGAAAAAAGATTGTACTTGGTGTTACAGGAAGCATTGCTGCATACAAGGCCGCGATGCTTGTGCGCCTGCTTGTAAAGGAGGGTGCTGAGGTACAGGTGGTAATGACCCCTGCAGCAAAGGAGTTCATAACTCCGCTCACGCTCTCCACGCTGTCGGGCCGCCCTGTTATGAGCGAGTTCTTCAATAGCTGCAGCGGGGACTGGCACAGTCATGTTGAGATGGGCCTTTGGGCCGATGCCATGATTGTTGCTCCTGCAACGGCCTCTACATTGGGAAAGATGGCGTCCGGCATTGCCGACAATCTGCTTGTTACAACATATTTGTCAATGAAAGCTCCGGTGTTCATCGCTCCAGCCATGGACTTGGATATGTTTGCCCATCCGGCAACACAGAACAGTATCAAGGTCCTAAAGGGCTATGGCAATCATATAATTGAACCCGCTTCAGGGGAACTTGCAAGTCATCTGACCGGCAAGGGGCGCATGGAAGAACCTGAAAATATTGTAAAGGCGCTCAAGGATTTTTTTTTAGCCGGCCGTGATTTGGCGGGGAAGCGTATTCTGATTACTGCCGGCCCTACATACGAAAAAATAGACCCGGTGCGTTTCATAGGCAACTATTCATCAGGTAAAATGGGATTTGCAATAGCCGGGGAGTGTGCAAGCCGCGGTGCAGAGGTGGTGCTTGTGGCAGGGCCGGTTTCGTTGCCTGCGCCGCATCCCTCAATAAAGAGAATTGATGTTGAGTCGGCTCTTGAAATGTATTCTGCAGCAATGGAAGAATTTCCGTCGTGCGATGCTGCTGTGCTTTCGGCGGCAGTGGCCGATTATCGTCCGGCTGTGCAGGCAAACAGCAAGATAAAGCGTGTCTCCAATGGCATGACCATAGAGCTTGAGGCTAATCCCGATATTGCGGCCTCGCTTGGAAAAGAGAAACGGTGCGGACAGGTGCTGGCAGGCTTTGCGCTTGAAACAGACCACGGAGAGGAGAATGCACGCCTTAAGCTTGACAAGAAGAATCTTGATTTCATTGTGCTCAATTCACTTGAGGACAGCGGTGCCGGATTCGCGTGCGATACAAACAAGGTAACTGTAATTGACAGGGAGGGGAAAAGCGAATATCCGCTCAAGAGCAAGCGCGATGTAGCAAAGGATGTGGTTTCGCACTTGTCGCGTCTGCTGTTGATGCTGGCGCTGCTTGTTCTTCCAGCATCGGCAAGCGCTGAGGGCGAGGAGCTCAATGCCACTGTAAATGTCAATGCCTCCAAGGTTCAGGGCTCGAATACCGAGGTTTTTACTATGCTGCAGGATGCTTTGCAGGAGTTTGTGAATAACCGCAAGTGGACAGCGAATACATACGAGGAGAACGAGCGCATTATGTGCACGTTCAATTTCGTTGTCAATTCATACTCCAATGACGGTTCTTTCGATTGTTCGCTTATGGTGCAGGCAACGCGCCCTGTCTTCGGCTCTTCATACAACTCCATGCTCTTCAAATATGAGGACAAGAGCATAAAGTTCACATATCAGCCGCACGACCGCCTGGATTTTGTAGAGGACAATCTTGACAATAACCTTACCGCTGTAGTTGCCTTCTATGTATACACCATTATAGGAATGGATTTTGATTCAATGGGCGAGCTTGGCGGCAGCGAGTTTCTGAACAAGGCTCTGACAATTGCCAATAATTCGCAGAATCTTGGCGATGCAGGGTGGAGGGCCGGCAGCAGTTCCAATAACCGTTATACTATAATTGACGATTACATGAATGGCGCTCTTGAGCCGGTGCGCAGGCTGATGTACAGGTATCACCGCCTGGGGCTTGATACAATGTTCAAGAATGCCGATGGCGGGCGCAAGGCAATAACCGAGTGCATGGATTTGCTGAAAAAGGCCTATGAGGACCGGCCAATGGCCTATTTTACAAAATTGTTCACTGAGTATAAGGTTGACGAGATTGTGAATGTTTACTCAAAGTGCACTCCTGAAGAGAAAAAGAAGGTTGTGAATATATTGTCCGAAATAAATCCTTCACTCTCTTCGGAATGGGACAAGATAACACGAAATAATAACTGAAAAGAGAATGTTAACTCATATTTCCATACGCAACTTTGCGCTAATAGAGAAGGCGGAAATTGATTTTTCCGCCGGTTTTTCTGTAATTACCGGCGAAACGGGTCATGGAAAATCTGTATTTCTGGGTGCGGTTGCTATGATGCTGGGGCAGCGTTCCGACACTAAGCTTGTGCGAGAGGGTGCTGACAAGTGCGTCATTGAGGGGCATTTTAATGTGTCGGGTTTTGGTCTTGAGGCTTTCTTTGAGGAGAATGACCTTGATTACGATACCGAGTGCATAATAAGGCGTGAACTCTCTGCAAGCGGCAGAAGCCGTGCCTTTGTAAACGATGTGCCGGTTACGGTGTCTCTGCTTAAGGATTTAGGCTCAAGGCTAATTGACATACATTCGCAGCATCAGAATCTGCTGCTTGGCAATAGCGGCTATCAGCTTGGAGTTCTTGATGTTCTTGCCGGCAGCAGGGCGCAATTGCTGGAATACAAGGGCGCATACGATGAATATATGGCACTCAAGGAGAAGCTCTCGCGTCTTAAGAAGGCGCTTGACGAGAGCCGCCGGGATGAAGACTGGCTGCGTTTCCAGCTGAATGAGCTTGAAGGCGCTTCGCTAAAGGAGGGCGAACTTGAGGAACTTGAACTTGAACTTCAGGAACTGTCACATGCCGAGGATATTCAGGCTGCTCTTTATGGCGCTTGCTCAGCCGTTGACGGTGATGAACGGAGCATGCTGCAGCTGCTTAAGGAGGCGGCAAGCACCCTTTCCCGCATATCGGAGCACTATGCGCCTGCAGGGGAACTGTCGGAACGGCTTGAGAGCAATTACATTGAGCTGAAGGACTGCTGCGCGGAGATGAGGCAGAGGGCTGAGCGCGTGCAGTTTGCTCCTGAGAGGCTTAACATTGTTGAGGAACGTGTTTCACAGCTTTATGCTTTGGTAAAGAAGCACAGGGTGGAGGATGTGAGCGGGCTTATAGCCTTGATGAATGAGTACAGGCAGCGGCTTGATGGAATAGTTGGTGGGGATGATGAGATAGTGGAGCTGGAACGTGAATTAGGCAGGCTTGCCGGCAATCTTGAAAAGTTAGCGGCCGGTCTCACTTCAGTGAGAAAGGATAGCGCTCTTGAACTGCAGGATAAGATAATGGCAATACTGGTGAATCTTGGAATGCCTATGATACGCTTTGAGGTAGGTTTCAAGCAGTTGCAGAACTTCTCTCCTATGGGATGCGACGATGTGACTTTCCTGTTCTCGGCCAACAGCAGCAGCGCTCCGCAGCCTTTGTGCGATGTCGCATCGGGCGGTGAAATGGCGCGTGTGATGCTTGCGCTTAAATCGCTTGTCGCATCAAGCACGAAGCAGCCTACTCTTATCTTTGACGAGGTTGATACAGGAGTGTCGGGCGTGCTTGCCGAGCGCATGGGACGCATCATGCAGCAGATGGCAGGGGGACTCTGCCAGGTGCTCAGCATAACCCACCTTCCGCAAGTGGCGGCGCAGGGTGCAGCGCACTATAAGGTTTATAAGGAGGAGACCGAAAAGGGCACGGTCACAAACATAATTAGGCTTGAGGCCGAAGAGCGTGTAAGGGAAATTGCGCAGATGATGAGCGGAGAGGTCCTTGCCGAAGCAGCCCTTGACAATGCACGGCAGCTGCTTTCAAGCAGTGCTGCGGCAATGCAGTGATAGAGATAAATGAATATATAACAACTTCAAAAACAGCTGCCTGGTTTATGGTAAATGCAAATGAAATGATATTCGGCGTTCGTGCCGTGCTTGAGGCTCTTGAAGCCGGCAAGGAGATTGACAAGATTCTTGTGAAGCGTGATATTCAGAGCGAGCTCTCTCGCGAACTGTTCACCGCTCTTCGCGGGCGTACAATTCCGGTTGTGCGTGTCCCGGTAGAGAAGCTGAACCGCATAACACGCAAGAATCATCAGGGTGTTATTGCATATATGTCGGCGGTAGAGTATGCAAGTGTCGATACGCTTGTGCCAACTCTCTACGAGGAGGGCAAGACTCCGCTGCTTGTGCTTCTTGACGGTATAACAGATGTGCGCAACTTCGGTTCTATTGCGCGTACATGTGATTGTGCCGGTGTTGACGCGATAATACTTCCGGCGCATAACAGCGTTACAGTGAATGCCGATGCTGTAAAGACCTCTGCCGGTGCGCTGCACACTCTGCCGGTGTGCCGCGAGAAGAATATAACAGAAACGCTCAAGTATTTGAAGGCGTCAGGCATACGCATTGTATGCGCAACAGAGAAAGGCCGAATGAACTATACGCAGTGCTGTTTTACTGAGCCTGTCTGCATAGTTATGGGTGCTGAAGATACAGGTATTCCACGCGAACATCTTGCTTTGTGCGATGACTGGGTGTCAATTCCCCAGTTCGGCAACATAGAGTCATTAAATGTTTCAGTTGCTACAGGCGTTATACTGTACGAGACTGTGCGTCAGCGCCATTTGCAGGATTAGAAAGATGAAGAGGATTTTATTCATAATATGTGCAGCGTTGCTGTCATCGGCTGCTGCTGCCGAAAAATTGCCAAAGAAGGTTGCTAAGTCCCGTCAGGCTGTTGCAAGGGTAATGACATACAGCAACGGAACATTGAAGAGCAGTGCAACAGCACTTTTTGTGGGAGGTGGCGGCGATGTGCTTGTTCCGTATGCAGTTCTTGCCGGCGCGGACAGTGCTGTGGTAATTGATGCCAAAGGCAAGGCTCGCAGCGTAAGGAATATTGTGGGCGCTAACAGCGTGTATGATTATGCAAAGGTAAGGGTGGAGCGCGACAAGAAGATTGTGGGCTTGCCGCTCTCTTCATCGGCAGTTGCCGCTGGCGATGCTCTATTCATGCTGTCGTATGCAAAAAAGGGTGCAGGCGCGGTTGAGGGTGTCAAGGTTTCGGCCGTGGATTCTCTCTATTCTCATGCCTATTATACGCTTGATATGCCTATGCAGGAGAAGTTTACTTCTTTGCCGCTTGTTAATGCCAACGGCGAACTTGTGGCGATGATGCAGCCGGCTGCAAGCGGTGACACCCTAAAGAGCTATGCCATTGGGGCGACAATGTCCAATGAACTCACTGTTACGGCAATGAACTACGGAAGGGGATATTTTGAAGGCATGAAAATACGCACAATGCTCCCGGCGGCAAAGGATGAGGCACTGTCATGCCTGTATATGCAGACAATGGTGGGAGACAGCGCTTCGTACCGCGCGGTGATAAATGACTTCATGGAGGCATTCCCTGATAGTCATGAAGGGTATGTCTGCGATGCTGAACACCGTGCTGTATATGACAGGGATATGCCGGCTGCCGATAAGTCTTGGGAGAAGGCCTTGACATTGACGGATAACCGTGCCGATGTATACTTCAACAAGTGCAAGGTGATAAATGCCATTGTAGGCGCGGGCGATACGCTGTCGCATGAAATGCTTACATTCGCCAATGCGCTTGAGTGCATTGACCTCGCTATTGGAAGCGACAGCCTGTCGCTTTATGTGAACTATAAAGCTGATATGCTGCTTGGCGCAGGAAGGCATGCTGAGGCATACGACAATTATATATCCCTTGTCAAAACCGATGCGCGCAGTGCTGAACTCTTTGCAAGGGCGGCACAGTGCAAGGGTTCGCTAAAAGAGTACGATGAGGCTGTGATGCTTATTGACAGTGCCATCGTGTGCCTTGGCGGCAGTGATTCAAGGAATGCTACTCCTTATATCCTTACAAGGGCTCTGCTTAACTCTTCTGCGGGCCGTTACCGTGCCGCGGTTTTTGACTACAACAAATATGAGCAGGCCATGGGAATTACTCTTGGAGCAAGTTTCTACACAATGCGTGCGCAGGATGAGGTCAGGAGCAAGATGTTCCAGCAGGCGCTTAATGACTATGAGAAGGCCATTTCAATAGAGCCAAGGAATGCTGCTATATATTTTGAGAAGGCTATGCTCTGTTACAGGGTGCAGAAGTTTGATGATGCGGCCGAAGCGCTTTCTTATGCTAAGGAACTTGCTCCCGAAGCTCCCGATGTCTATTATCTGCTTGGATGTGTATATCTGAAGACCGGTGACACGAAACTTGCAGAGAGCAATCTGCAAAAGGCGGCTTCGCTTGGGCATCCCGATGCTGAAAGCAAGTTAAAAGAGGCTGAGAAGTAAGCTGGTTACAACCGTCAAATGGGCGAAATCCTACTCAGATGTAGGATTTTTCCTTTTCTTTAGGTTTTTTCCTTTGGTACATTTGCTTGTGTTTAATAAGTATGCTATGAAAAAGTCTCTGTTCTTCGTTTTGATGCTCTGCTTGGGTGTTGCTAATGCTTGGGCCGGCGGTTGCCGTGCCATGGTGCAGGATTCACTTGAGAATGAATTTGTGAAGGGTGATGAGGCTTTCGCCTCGGGAAATTATGAGGCAGCAGCTTCTATTTGGCATAATGCCGCTGTTGCCGGGCATGCGCAGTCGCAGTTGAGCTATGCTCTTTGCCTTTACAACGGTACTGGCGTGGAGCAGGATTATGCTGCCGCGTTGGAGTGGTTTAAGAAATCGGCCCGGCAGGGTAATGCTGAGGCGCAATTCAGCCTTGGTTATTGCTACGATTATGCTTTGGGAGCGGATTATTCCTGCGAAGAGGCGATGAAGTGGTACAAGATGGCTGCAGAGCAAGGCCATGCCGATGCACAGTTCTGCTTGGGTGTTCTCTATTTCAATCCCCAGTCGGGTGAGCCCGACTATGCTATGGCGCTTGAATGGTTCTGCAAGGCATCGGAGCAGGGGAACGCTGATGCAACCTCTTACATTGGCTCGTTTTATCTTAATGGCCATGGCGTAGAGCAGGATGACGAGAAGGCCTATTCTTATTTTAAGAAGGCTGCCGAGGCCGGCAGTCCTGAGGGAATATATAACCTTGGGTATTGTTACTTTTGGGGGATAGGAATAGAATACGATACAGAGGATGCTATAAGGAACTATGAGAAGGCTGCCGAACATGGACTGGCTGTTGCTCAGTGCGACCTTGCATCGTACTATCTCTCTGAGGGCGATGACGAGAGTGTCCGCAAGGCGCTTGACTGGCTGAATATGGCAGTAGAGCAGGGCGATGCTTGTGCTCAGTATATGCTTGGCCGCATCTATTATGAGGGTGAACTGGTTGAAAAGGACCTTGAAAAGGCAGTGGCGCTGTTTGCACAATCGGCAGAGCAGGGACATGGCGATGCCCAGTGCTCTCTTGGGTTCTGTTATATGACAGGCCAGGGCGTTGCAAGAAATTGCAAGACAGCCTTGCGCTGGTTAGTAAAATCGGCAGAGCAGAAGAATGCCCAGGCGTACTGCAGCATTGGAATATGTTATTATGAGGGTCTTGGTGTTGAGCAGAATTTTACCGAGGCTGTGAAGTGGTTCTCGCTTGCGGCAGAGCAGGAGAATGCCGATGCGCTTTACTATCTTGGAGTGTGCCATTACAATGGGCAGGGAGTTGCCAAAGATAAGAAGAGTGGCATAAGATTGCTCCGCCGCTCAAAGTCGGCCGGCAGCGAGGATGCCGCCGATGCCCTTGAACTGCTTAGCGAGTAATAATCATTGCTTAATTATCACTGTCAGAGTTAATCTGTAATTCGGGATTTTCATTCTCCCACTCAATAATCACAACCTCTTTTGTGCAGGCTGTTATGCTGAACTGTGCCGAGGGACGTTCCCCTACTAACCATGCAATCGTGCCTGAGGCATCTGTTACCACTAATTGCTGCTCTTTTTCAGCCTTGCTCTTTTTGCAGTCTGTCAGATAGTCGCTTATAAGCTTGCTTCCTTTCATCCCGAATGGAGTGAAGCGGTCGCCGGCAGCAATGTTTCTCAGTTGAAGCGGCATTTTAATCTTGCTGCAGTCAAGGATAGCGAAGTTTTTGCTTTTGGGGATGTTGCCGTCAAATAAGCCTGTGCTTATATGCAAAATTCCTCCGGGTGCTATTACTGTGCCGGCGGCGGGCAATGTTACAGAGCAGAAGGCTGCCGCCTTCTGCGGCAGGATTGCAAGGTGCTCATGTTCTTTTATAATGCGCCATTTGCCGTTGCTCGATTCGCGGCAGCCTTCCGTGTCAAGGCTTTCCATTATGTTTGCAACATGCGTGCTGTTGAATCCCAAAGGTGCGATTATTTCGTGCAGAAGTGTGCTTGGAGCAATTTCTTTCTTCAAAAGCTGAATGGATATTCTGTTATCCTTCTTCACTCTTTTGATGGCCTCTTCAATGGCATTGCGGTAGATAAGTTCCGCTTCGCTTATCCTTTGTGCAGTAGATGCTATGCTGTCGAGAACAGATGGGTTTATCTCTGCGAGTTTGGGGATTATTTCAAGCCTTATCTTGTTTCTGGTGTAGTCGGCAGCAAGGTTTGTACTGTCGGTAACATACCCCTCGTTTCGCCATTTAAGATATTCTGTTATATCATCCCTGCAAACGCATAGCAGTGGGCGTATTATATATCCGTTCTTTGGCTGTATGCCGCGCAGTCCTCTGATTCCAGTCCCGCGTATGAGGTTAAGCAGCAGCGTTTCGGCTGAATCATCGCGGTGGTGAGCCACTGCTATTGCGTGAGCGCCTATTCGTGCCCTTTGCTCTTCAAATGCCTTGTATCGCTGTTCCCGCGCGGCCATTTCAATTGATATTCCATGCTCTTTTGAGTATGCTGCAGTGTCAAAGTGCACTGTTTTAACCTTAGTGCCTGTTCTTTCGCATAGCTGCTTGGCAAACTCTTCGTCGCGGTTGCTCTCTTCGCCTCTCAGGTGAAAATTGCAATGCACAGCCTCGCAATTGTATCCTAAACTTTTGAGGACAAGCAGAAGCGCAACAGAATCGGCCCCGCCGCTGAGTGCAACCAGCACTTTGCTGCCAGGGTTGAGCAGTTTGTGCTTTGAAATGTATTTTTCTACCTTGTATTTCATATTTATGTTGCTAATATAGAACATTTGGACCGATAAAAGGCCCTTTTGCGCGATTATTTGCCCAAAAAAGGTGACAATTGGCAAAAAATGGGCAGTATTGTTTGCTCTTCATTAAAAAATGTGTTACCTTTGTAATCGCTTAGTGCAGCCGGTACCTTGGATGAGTGGCTTAGTCAGCGGTCTGCAAAACCGTGTACGGCGGTTCGAATCCGCCAGGTACCTCTTGAGAGTCTCAATATTGAGGCTCTTTTGTTTTATCCGTGCAACGCCTTTTGGCGCCAGCCATTGTTGTCCACTAATACATATATTTTATGGCCGATAACTACCTTGAGAAGAAAATGGAAAATTATAAGTCAGCGGCAGCTCGCCCGGCAAGGACGCGCAGTGCGCTCTTCTCGCTAATTGAGAAGAACCGCAGTACTCGCGGGTACGATGCGTCCTTTATTGTGCGCCGTGACCAGCTGAAGCGCATTGTTGCGGTTAATACGCGGGTGGCGTCGGCAAGGAACAGGCAGTCGCTGCGCTTCAGGCTTGTTACTGCCGACGAGGCGGACAAGGTGCTGCCATATATCAAGATGGGTGCTGCACTTGAGGGCATGAATCTGCCGCTGTCGGGAACTGAACCTAATGCTTTTATCGTTGTCTGCTCCACTGCAGAACCCCGCCCGAGCACTTATATTGACCTTGGAATTTCAGTACAGAGCATGCTGTTGCAGGCGGTAGAGATTGGACTGAACGGCTTGTGCATTATGTCGTTTGACAAGCAGCGGATAATTGAGGAGCTTGCCCTTGAGCATGAGCCGCTGATGCTGCTCTCAATAGGCAAGAGTGCTGAGAAGATTGTAGCTGTAGATATATCGGCCGATGGGGAGCGTGATTATTACCGCAAGGATGGTGTTCATTATGTCCCAAAGGTGCGTGTTGAGGATTTGATTATCGAGTAATATGCAAATTGTGCAGATAACTCCTTTTTAGCGTTATATTTTAGATTCCTCACGCAGGGTTCGGGGATAAGCATATTCGCTATAACTTAGGGTTAATGCCAAGCATAAGCTGCTCTAAACAGCTTCTAATAACAAGAGACCGCGACCAGAATTCTTTATTCCTTTGTCGCGGTCTCTCCTCTTATGAAGAATTTATGCGTCTATGTTTGCATAGGTTGCATTCTTTTCAATAAATTCCCTGCGCGGGCCTACATCGTCGCCCATAAGCATTGAGAATATGTAGTCGGCCTCTTGCGCATCGCGTATTGTGACCTGTTTCAGCGTGCGTGTCTCGGGGTTCATTGTTGTGTCCCACAACTGTTCGGGGTTCATTTCTCCAAGACCTTTGTATCGCTGTATGTTGATTTCCTTTTCGTTGCCGCCTGCGTACTGCTGTATGAAATCGTCCTTTTCCTTGTCATCGTAGCAGTATTTCTTTACCTTGCCCTTTGAGCAGAGATAGAGTGGTGGCATTGCCTTGTAAAGGTGGCCGCCTTCAATAATCTCGGGCATGTAGCGGTAGAACAGTGTCATTATAAGCGTTCCGATGTGTGCACCGTCAACGTCGGCATCGGCCATCATGATAATCTTGTGGTAGCGCAGCTTTTCAATGTTTGCTTTTTTGCTGTCCTCTGGGTCAAGGCCGAAGCGTACGCCTATGGCCTGGATAATGTTGTTTACCTCGTCGCTTTCAAATGCCTTGTGCCACATTACCTTTTCCACGTTCAGAATTTTACCGCGCAAAGGAAGAATGGCCTGGAACTTGTTCTTGCGTCCCTGCTTTGCAGAACCGCCCGCAGAATCTCCCTCGACAAGGAAGAGCTCGCAGTTTGCAGGGTCTTTGTCGGAACAGTCGGCAAGCTTGCCGGGCATTCCGCAGCCGCTCATTGGGCTTTTGCGCTGTACGCTTTCGCGTGCCTTACGTGCTGCAATTCGTGCTGTTGCTGCAAGAATAACCTTGTCTACAACCATCTTTGCCTCCTTTGGATGCTCCTCAAGGTAGTATGCGAGTGCCTCTCCTACCGCCTGGTCAACAGCGCCTGTTACCTCACTGTTGCCGAGCTTTGTCTTTGTCTGTCCCTCAAACTGTGGTTCGGCAACCTTTACCGATACAATTGCTGTAAGGCCTTCGCGGAAATCCTCGCCCGAAATCTCCACCTTTGCCTTCTCAAGCGCCTTTGTGTCATCGGCGTATTTCTTGAGTGTGCGGGTGAGTGCGCGGCGGAAACCGGCAAGGTGTGTACCGCCCTCAATGGTGTTGATGTTGTTTACATATGTGTGTACGTTCTCGCTGTAGCCGTTGTTGTATATAATGGCTACCTCAATGGGGATGTTGTTCTTTTCTGTATTTAGGTAGATAACATCTCCAATAAGCGGCGTGCGTGATGAATCAATGTAGCGGACGAACTCCTTCAGGCCTTCAGTAGAGTAGAAAGTTTCGCTCTTGAAGTTTCCGTTTTCGTCGGTTTCGCGCTCATCGGTAAGTGTAATTGTTATGCCGGCGTTGAGGTATGCAAGCTCGCGCAAGCGTGTCGCGAGAATCTGGTACTGGTACTCTGAGACTACAAAAATAGAGTCGTCGGGCTGGAATGTCTGCTTTGTTCCCCTTATAGTGGTTTCTCCAACGCAGTGTACAGCTTCAAGCGGCTTGCCGCATGAGTAGTTCTGCTCATAGTGCTTGCCGTCGCGGAACACTTCTGTTTTCATGTGCTTTGAAAGGGCGTTTACGCAAGAAACGCCTACGCCGTGCAGACCGCCAGACACCTTGTATGAATCCTTGTTGAACTTGCCGCCGGCATGGAGCACTGTCATAACGACTTCAAGCGCCGAACGGCCCTCTTTCTCATGCATGTCAACAGGTATGCCGCGTCCGTTGTCCTGAACTGTTATTGAATTGCCGGGGTTTATTGTTACGTTTATGTGTGTGCAGTAACCGGCCATTGCCTCGTCAATCGAGTTGTCTACAACCTCATAGACAAGGTGGTGGAGACCCTTTTCGCTGATGTCTCCGATGTACATTGCCGGACGTTTGCGAACTGCTTCTAATCCTTCGAGAACCTGAATGCTGTCGGCCGAATAATTGGCCGCAGAGTTCTTGTTTATATCTTCGTTCATAACCGATTTTCAATATCTGATTAACTGAACAAAGTTACTAAAAATAGGCCTATCAAGCAAGTGTTTTTTGATTAAAAAATGATGGGTTTTCTCCTTTTTTTCAGCACTTTTTGCAGTTGGCGCATGGCCCGATTTCGCATGTTGGGCCGTGAATGTCCGGGCATTGGGAAAATGTGCAGTTCCTTCTCTCTGTTTTCGTCAGGGAATATTCTATAAATTAGGCTGTGACGGTTTAAGAGGGGTGCAAGACAAGAAATTCTTCCTGTTCAGAATTGCTAACTTATACGCTTGTCCACACTAAATTCTACTGAACCTGAATCTCTGCTGAACCGGTTTTGAGTGTTGGGAGTATGCTGGCTTTTGTGGGTGGAGTATAGCAACACGAAAAGGCTGGAACATGAATTCCAGCCTCTTGAACGGTAAATATATGTTTCAAAATTTAGGCTAACTTTGCTATCTTAGCGCTCAAGCCTGACTTGAGGTTTGCAGCCTTGTTCTTGTGGATAAGACCACGCTTAGCCATTCTGTCAAGCATCTTCTGTACCTCGGGGAACTTAGCCAATGCCTCCTCTTTGTTTGTCATGGCGCGGAGACCGCGAACTGCTGAACGCATGTTCTTGCCTAAGTAACGGTTCTGAAGATTTCTCTTCTCTGTCTGTCTGATTCTCTTAAGTGATGATTTGTGATTTGCCATCTCTTTATATTCTTTTTTAGTTTTAATTGTAGCCCATAGGGGAATCGAACCCCTCTTTCAAGAATGAAAATCTTGCGTCCTAGCCGATAGACGAATGGGCCATTGCCACGGAAACCCCTTCTGGGGGTTATCAAACGGCGTTTGTTTGCTAAAGCGAATGCAAAGGTATAACCTTTTTTTGAAATGACAAAGGATTTGTGCTTTTTTTTGTAAATTTGCGCTGCAAGAACTCTGTTTTTATTTGCAGAAGAGTGTAGGAATCCACAAAAATCCCAATAATGGTAGAGAAATTTGACGGAATTGTTCTTAAGACGCTTAAATATAGCGACAATCTTATGGTTGCCGATATATACACTCGTCAGCATGGGCGGCTCTCTTTTCTTGTTCCGGTTTCACATAGCCGCAGGAGCAAGGTGCGGAGCGTGCTTTTCCAGCCGCTTTCAATGCTTTCCTTTTCTGCTCCATTTAAAAAAGGCAAAGGAATGCCGCGCATTTTGGAGGTGCAGCCCTATTCAATGTATATGACGATACCTTGTGACGTTGTAAAGTCGTCTATAGCAATATTCCTTTCGGAACTTCTATCAGCCTCGGTGCGCGAGGAGGAGGGCAATGAGGCTCTGTTTAATTTCCTTGACCGTTCCTTCACTCTCTTTGATAATCTTGAGGCCGGGTTTGCCGATTTTCATCTTGTTTTCATGGTACAGCTTCTGCGCTACCTTGGAATTTACCCTAACCTTGAGGGCTTCTCTCAGTACACATATTTCGATTTGCTGCAAGGGTGCACCGTTAGGGAACATCCTCTGCATGCTGATTTTCTTATGCCAAAGGATGCTGAGCCCTTAGTGGAATTGCTGCGCACTGATTTCAGCACCATGCACCGCCTTTCTCTAAACAGAAGATTGCGAGGTGAGTACCTCGCAATCCTTTCGCGTTATTACAAGCTGCATATTCCGGATTTTCCTCAGTTAAGGTCGGCCGATGTGCTTAGGGAGCTGTTTGAATAAGGTTTCCTATTTTGCAAGCAGCTGCTTGACGATGGTTGAAATGAGTTTTCCTTCGGCTTTTCCGGCAAGCTGCTTTGTTGCTGCTCCCATAACCTTGCCCATATCCTGAGGACCGCTTGCGCCGGTCTGTGCCACAATCTCCTTTAGTATTGCAGTAACCTCCTCCTCGCTCATCTGCTTTGGCAGGTACTTTTCCATTACAGCTACCTGTGCGAGTTCTTCACTGGCAAGTTCGGGGCGGTTCTGGCTGTTGTAGAGTTCTGCCGACTCCTTTCCTTGCTTTACAAGTTTCTGTATCAGCTTGATGGCTGTTTCATCACTTACAGTGTCGCCTGCACCCGGTGCGGTTTTTGCTTCAAGAAGAACTTTCTTGATGTTGCGGAGTGTGTCAAGGGCAACTTTGTCCTTTGCCTTCATTGCCTCTTTGATGTCATTGCTGATAATGTCAAATAGTTCCATATTCTTCCTCTTTTTCTGTTGTATTTTCTGAATCAGTATTTTCAGCCTCAACTTCGGCTATTGCTGCTGTTCCCGCATCTTCAACTGTATCCTCTGCTTCAACAGCGGGCTCGCTCTCATTTTGTTCTTCGCTTGCGGCGGCTTCTTCCTGAGCGTGGGATGCAAAGGTCATCGTCATCCTTTCGAGCTCGCTTGCAGTTCTCTTGTATGTGGGCGAGTTGTCAAGGGCCTCTATGAGCTTTTCGTTGTATATATCATCTCCCTTGAATATATATATCTTGTAGTCGGTCTTGTAGAACACGCCCATCATCTCATTGAGCTTTTTGTCCTCTCTCTCTCTCTTGTCCTGCTCTTCGCGTGTGAGTTTCTGCTGTTCCTCTTCCTCCTTCTGAATAACCGGCTCAAGTCCGGGAATATCCTTCATGCCGAATCCTGTAGCAAGCACAGTAACCTTTACTTCGCCCTCTTCAAGGCTGTGGTCGGAACTGTAGCCCCATATAAGCTCAATGTCTTCGGAGCGGAACTGTGACATGAAACCGTCAACTTCGCCCATCTCCTCAATGCGTATCGGGTCGTTGGGGTTCTCGTATATGTTGAAGAGAATCTTCTTAGACTTGTATATGTCGTTATCGTTCAGCAGTGGCGAGTGGAGCGCGCTCCTGAACGCGCGTGACACTCGTTTCTCACCCCTTTCAATGCCGTAGCTCATTATTGCAACGCCGCCGTTGTTGAGTATTTTCCTTACGTCGCGGAAGTCAAGGTTTATTGTTCCGCGCGAAGTTATAATTTCGGCAATGCTCTTTGTGGCTGTGGTAAGCACGTCGTCAACAATGCGGAATCCTTCCCTTACCTCCAATTTGGGGTAGATGTCAATGAGCCTTTGGTTATTGATTACCAGCAGGGCGTCGACATGCTTTGAAATCTCAATCACACCTTTCAGTGCCTGCTTGATTTTTCCGGTCATCTCGAACTTGAACGGAATGGTAACGATTCCTACAGTCAGTATGCCCATGCTTTTTGCTATTCTTGCAACCACTGGTGCTGCACCGGTTCCTGTTCCTCCTCCCATTCCGGCTGTAACGAAGGCCATTTTCGTGCCGTCTTCAAAGAGGCGCTTTATTTCCTCGCTGCTCTCCTCGGCTGCTCTCCTTGCAACCTCCGGGTCATTTCCGGCTCCCAGTCCTTCGGTTATCTCCACTCCGAGCTGAATCTTTTTTGGTATAGGGGAGTTCTGCATTGCCTGAACGTCGGTGTTGCATACAGCAAATGATACATTGTGTATGCCTTTGCGGTACATGTTGTGTACGGCGTTGCTTCCTCCTCCGCCAACGCCCACAACCTTGATAATCTTCGGCGTGGCTGTCGGTATTGCGAATGGAAGCCCTTTTCTTGTCTGTTCGTTATTGTCCATACTGTTATGCATCATTTATTTGTTGTTCTCTTTCTTGTTCTTTTTCTCGTCATTCTCCTCGTTCTGCTCTTCGTTGCTTTCCTCCTCATCGTCGTCCTCCTCGTCGCCATGGGTTGCCGAATTGAACCATTCGTTGAACATGCGTCCAATCCCCCAGTTTTTTTTCTCCTTTTTCTTTTTTGCGACGGGTTGCTCTATCTCTTTTTCCTCTTCCTTTTCTTTTTCAGCCTCCTTTTTTCTCTCCTCTTCGGCCTCTTTTTCTCTTTTTGCTTTCTCTTTATCTTCGGCTATTCTGCGTTCCTCCTCGCGTGCAGCGGCATCGTCCTGAGGCTGTACCGGTCTAAAATCTTCTTCTCTAAAGAGAGAACCATTGTTGTTCTTGGGTTCGGGTATTTCGCAGCAGTTCTCCTTGCCCCTTGTCAGCAGTCCGTAGAGTGCGGTAGAGAAAACATCGGTGGTGTTTACTCCTGGAGCGCTCAACAGAGTGAACGTAGGGGTGTCCTTGATTTCTGTTCTAAAGTTTGGCAAGTATTCGTCAATCAGCAGCTTGAAATTCTTAAGTCTTGAGCCTCCGCCGGTAAATACAATGCTGTCAACAGGGTCGTTGCTTTCCTCAATCTGATATTTGACGTTCTGCAGTATCTCGTACATGCGTGCGTTTATGATATTGTTGAGGGTTTCTGTATTAACAGGCTCTGTCTCATTGTTCGGCGACATGTAGCCGCGTGTGATTTTCATCTCCTCGGCCTCGTCATACGATACCTGCTCGGCGCAAATGTCCATGGTGATGTTGTCGCTTCCCAGCGGCAGCACTGCGAGATTGCGCAAGAAATTGTTATTATATATTGAAATGGTTGTAGTCTCCGCTCCAATGTTTACAAGAGCGCATCCGTTGCGGCATGCATCCTTTGTGAGCATAATCTCAGCATCCATGCGCGCTGCAACAAAACTGTCGGCAATCTCCAATTTGGCATTATTAAAACATTCGTTAAGCTGCTTAAAGAACTGTTCCTTTATTACAATATTCAGGTAATTGCATTCCAGCTGCATGGCATGTGCGCCAATGGGGTTGTTCTCAACCTTTCCGTCGGTGCGGTACTCTTGCGTTACAACACCTATTCTCTTGTAGCCCTTGGGGATGTTGAATATTATGTCATTCTCGTTCTCCAGTTCGTCTGTTATTGCCGCGGTTATCTTGGTGTAATTGTCAAAGCCTTTTGTGACCCTTGAATTTATTGTGTGCACTGTTAGCCCGGCAATTGATATGTACGCTTTTTTAATGGAAACATTCTCGCGGCCGGAGTTGTGCAGGTTTGTCTCAAGAGTGTTTATTATTGAGTTTATGCTTTCGCTTGTCTTGTCGACATTGCGCACTACTCCCTTTGAGATGAATCCGTCAACAGGGGTGCTTGCTGTGGCAAGAATCATGATTCCCTCATGGGTTTCAATTCCCACAGCGCCCGAAATCTTTGATGAACTGAGTTCAAATGCTACGACGTAATTGGTATTTCCCATATATGCTGCTTCTTCTTATAGTTTCTTTATTGCCTCTTTTTTTCTTCTCTTTTTGTGCCGATAACCCGGCCTGGATATTTCAAGCTCAGCTTGCTGTATTTGTTCCAGCCGATGACGTTTAGTCCTTTTTGGTAGAACGCGTACAAATCCTCCAGTTTCCTCTCGGCATTTTCGGCCTTGCCGAACTCGACAATGTGATTGCCTACTCTTGGCACGAGAATTATTTCACCGTTCTCCTCAAAGTGAATCTGCTCTATCTGTGCCTGCCAGAATTTGTTTCTGTTTATGGCGTTTGCAATTTCGCAAACATCCTTTTCCAGTATTGAGTCATTCACATGGCCGGTTGCAACAGGCAGATGGAGCGGCCTGTAAAGGTTCGTAATCTTCTTTCCCAGGCTGTCAATGTAGAACCCCTCGCCAGCGGCTGTGTTTATCTTTAAAATAGGTATGCGGCAGTTTACTGCTATGTCAACATAGTTCCCGGTAGTTTTGTATACCTGGCATTCGTTTACAACAGAGAGCGAGGCTATGTGCTTTTCAATGTCACGGCACATTATGCTGTCCATCTCCTTGCCGTTAGGGTCAAGGTCGGCCTCTTTCAGCAGTTCAATCAGGCTTTCCCTTGTCATTACATTTCCGGTGCTGTCCGAAATGGCAATGAAAACCCCTTTGCACTTGTCTGTATCCGCCTTTCCGGGGATTATGACAAATGCAAACAGCAGATATATTCCTGCCAGAATCATTATACCATATTTTGTTATCTGCCTTAACATCGGTGTGGGGTTATTGTTTTCTTAAAAGTATCTCTTTCATCTGCGGGACATCGGTTTCAATATCTCCGGCTCCCAGCGACACAAGCACTTCAATGTTCTCCTTCTCTTCTTCCACAACCTTGAGCACGTCGGCCCTGCTGCACATCCTTTTCTCCACGTTTTCTGCCAGGCAGTCATATATGAGCTTGCTGGTAACTCCGGGAACAGGCTCTTCGCGCGCCGGATATATATCCACAAGTATCACCTTGTCAAAGAGCGAGAGGCTTTGTGCAAACTCCTTATAGAAATCGGCTGTGCGGCTGTAAAGGTGCGGCTGGAAGAGTGCTGTTATCTTCTTGCCGCTGTAGAGCTCCCTTATTGACTCGGCGCATGCCTTTACTTCGCCCGGGTGGTGGGCATAGTCGCTTAGCAGCACAAGATTCTCCCTCTTTATATGGAAGTCAAAGCGTCTGTCAGCGCCGGAGAAGGTTCTCATGCCCTCTTTTATTTCATCGGCTTCTACCCCGCATATTTCGGCCATGGCCATTGCTGCAATGCCGTTGTCAATGTTGATGCTTACCGGCACTCCTAATTCAACGTCCTTAATCCGCTGCCAGGGCGATACATAGTCAATGAGTATTGTGCCGTTGCCTATGCGTATGTTCTCTGCATGAAAATCTCCCTTCTCGCGGCCGTATATATATGTTGTTACGCCCTCTGCGGTGCGGGGGGAGACCTCCAGCCCCTCGTGCATTATAAGGTATCCGCCCGGTCGTATCTTCTCGGTAAACTGTGCAAATGCCTCAAGGTAGTTCTCCTTGTTGCCGTAAATGTCAAGGTGGTCGGGTTCGGCCGATGTTATTGCAGCGATGAACGGTTCAAGGTGCAGGAAGGAACGGTCATACTCATCGGCCTCAATGACAACAAGGTCGCTCTTTTCGCTCAGAATGAGGTTGCTCTTGTAGTTCTTTGAGATTCCGCCAAGGAACGCTGCGCAGCCGGCCGCCGACTGGTGCAGCAGATGCGCGGTCATGGTTGATGTAGTTGTCTTTCCGTGCGTTCCGGCAGCGCATACACCTCTTTTGTCCTTGGTTATTATGCCAAGAACCTCGGCTCTCTTCTTGATTGTAAATCCTTCGTTGCGGAAGTATTCCCACTCCTTGTGCCCTGCGGGTATTGCGGGGGTGTATATAACAAGGGTGCTCTCCTTGTCTCTGCATTGTAAAGGTATGAGCTCTGCGCTCTCCTCAAAGTGCAGATTTGCCCCCTCTTCAATCAGCCTGTCTGTGAGTTCCGATGGGGTGCGGTCATATCCTGCAACAAATTTCCTTTCGCTCAGGAAGTACCTTACAAGGGCGCTCATGCCTATTCCGCCCGCGCCTAAAAAATAGACCGATTTTATATCCTTCAGTTTCATTAGAAGCTTCTTATTTCAAGTTTTCCTTCTCGCGTCTTGTCTCTTTTTCAATATATGCATCGGCAAGCATTATAACCTCGTCGGCAATCTCCTCTGCGGCGTTCGGCCTGCCCATCTTCTCTATGTTCTTTTCAAGGCTTGCAATCTTTTCCTCATCGTTTACAACCTCAATCGCCTTGCTTACAAGTTCCTCCTTTGCCTTTGCATCGGCAACATATATTGCCGCGCCTTTGTCAACAAGCGCCATGGCATTTTTGGTCTGGTGGTCTTCCGATACGTTAGGAGAGGGAACTAAGATTACAGCCTTTCCCAGCAGTGCGAATTCCGATATTGACCCTGCTCCGGCGCGTGACACAACAAGATTGGCTGCGCTCAGTGCGTCGGCCATGTTTGAAACAAAGTCGGTTACTATAAGATTCCCGGGCTTTCCGGCCTCCTCGGCACGCTTCTTCATCTCCTCAAAGTAGAGCTTGCCCGTTTGCCAGATGAACTGTATGTTGCTGTTCTCTCTTATGAGCTCTATGTTTGCCATGATGCTTTCGTTCACGCTGCGTGCGCCAAGGCTTCCGCCAACAATGAGTACACACTTCTTGTTCTCGTCAAGCCCCATGTTCCTTATGGCCTCTTTGCGGTTAAGGCGCATGTCAATGAGGCTCTTGCGTATTGGGTTGCCGGTAAATTTTATTTTTTCATGGGGGAAGAATCTCTCCATGCCATCATAGGCAACGCATATCATCTTTGCCTTCTTTGCAAGAATCTTGTTTGTAACTCCTGCGTATGAGTTCTGCTCTTGAATGAGGGTGGGGATGTTCATGCTTGCCGCGGTCTTTAGCGTAGGGCCGCTTGCAAATCCTCCCACGCCCACAGCCACTTGCGGCGCAAACTCCTTAATAACCTTCTTTGCCATGCGCTGGCTCTTGAATATCATCCAAAGCACCTTCAGGTTCTTGAATATGTTCTTTCTGTCGAATCCGGTAATAGGCAACCCCACTATGTCATATCCTGCATCAGGCACTCTCTGCATCTCCATGCGGTTGTTAGCACCAACGAAAAGAATCTTAGCAGTAGGGTGCTTTCTCTTTATTGCATCGGCAATTGATAATGCGGGGAAAATGTGTCCGCCTGTGCCGCCGCCACTGACAATTACTCTGTACTCCTTTTTCATAGCATATATGTTTTAATTAGGTTATCATTGCCAAGCAATGTATGATGTTCTTCTCTCTTTATTCGCTTGCAGTGCTGCTTTTCTTTGCCGCCGCATTGCGGCTTATGCACAGCAGCATTCCTATGTATACGCAGTTTATTACAACAGATGTTCCGCCCTGGCTTATCAGGGGCAGGGGCTGTCCTGTGATGAAGTCGCCCACTGATATGTACATGTGGAGCATTGCCTGCATCACTATAATAAGCCCTATTCCCATTGAGAGGTAGGCGGGGTAGGCCTCTTCGCACTTGTTCGCAATTTTGCCGCTCCTGAAGAGAAGCGTAAGATAGAGCATTATCACAAATACGCCTCCTATTAACCCTAACTCTTCAAGAATAATCGCATATATAAAGTCGGAATATGCATGGGGTATGTTATCTCGCTGCACAGAGTTGCCCGGCCCGCATCCAATGATGTGGCTCGATGCAATTGCCATATTTGCGTGCGCTCTCTGGTCATCTTCTATCACATAGTTGTCTGGGTCAATGGGCTTGCTGTTTCCCATATCCTTAATGCGGTTCTTCCATGTGATTACCTTGTTGCCGAATCCCTCACCCTTTGCAACATCGTCGGGAGTAATCATTACAAGGCATATTCCTAACACGCCAATTCCTGCTCCAAATCCTAATATTTTAAGCAACTGCCTTCTGGGCACTCTTGCAATATACATCATCATGTACACTGTAGCCAGGAGAATGCCGGCAGTGGAGAGGTTTTCCTTGAGTATTATGGCTGTAGGAGGCAGCACATAAATGAGTATCTTCTTTAATGCTGTATCTTTTGTGCCGTACTGGTCCTGATGCTCCGACAGAATGAGCGCTGTTACCATGACAATGCCCATTTTTGCGAATTCCATTGGCTGGAAGGTGAATCCGAACAGTGAAATCCAGCGGGCGCTGCCGTTGATTTTCGAGCCGCTGTCAAACTGCGCCCAAATGATGCCAACCATTCCAATCCAGTAAACAACATAGCTCAGCTTTTTTATTTGCCTTACTTTCATGTTGTGTATGAACCATACAACGAATACGCCGAAGGCCAGGAACGAAGCATGCTTTATTATGGGATGCCAGTAGTTGCCGGTGCTGCCTATCTGCCGGCTGGTCGCACTGAATACTTCCACGACGGATATTGCGCAGATGAAGAAGAAGACAGCCCATATTATTTTGTCTCCCTTGAATAGTATTCGCTTTAGCTGGTCAGTTCCCATTTTGTTTGCTTCAGTTGGTATTACAATTTACATACTAGTTCCTTGAATATGCGTCCTCTCTCCTCGTAGCTCTTGAACAGGTCAAAGCTTGCGCAGCATGGGCTTAGCAGTACAGTCTCTCCGCTTTTTGCGGTCTCGTATGCCTTTTTCACGCACTCTTCCATTGAGTGGGTGTCAATCATAGGCAGGCCAAAGCCGCCGAAGAAATCAAGCAGCTTGCTGTTGTCAGCCCCCAGGAATATCAGCGCGCTGCACTTTTCCCTTACAAGGCCGGCAATTTCATTGTAATCGTTGCCCTTGTCCTTGCCTCCAAGAATCAGCACAGTCTTTGTCTTCATGCTCTGCAGCGCATACCAGCAGCTGTTCACGTTTGTAGCCTTAGAGTCGTTTATATATTCCACGCCGTTCACCTTTGCCACCTTCTCAAGCCTGTGCTCCACTCCTGAGAAGGAGCGCAGGGCCTCGCGTATTGTCTCTTTGCGTATTCCGGCTACGTTGGCCGAAATTCCGGCTGCCATTGAGTTGTAGAGGTTGTGCTTTCCTGTGAGCGAAAGTTCCTCAAGCTCCATGTTGAACGGTACGGGTTCTGTAAAGAACAGCTTCTCCTCGTGGGTGTATGCGGCTGCGCCTTCATGCTTCTGCTCAGCGAACGGATATAGCTTGCCGTGCTTGTATTTTGCAAGTTCACGGTTGATTATAGGGTCGTCGTTCCAGTAGACAAAAGCATCGTCGGGCTGCTGGTTCTGAAGAATGCGCAATTTGGCATCAACATAGTTCTGCATATTGTATCCGTAGCGGTCGAGGTGGTCGGGCGTTATATTCAGCAGCACAGCCACGTTGGCGCGGAATTCATACATGTTGTCAAGCTGGAAGCTGCTCAGTTCCACAATGTAGTAATCCTTGTCGCCTTCGGCAACCTGCAGTGCAAGGCTTTTGCCAATGTTCCCTGCAAGACCAACTTTAAGGCCGGCCTCGCGGAATATGTGATAGATGAGCGACGTTGTGGTTGTCTTTCCGTTGCTTCCGGTAATGCAAATCATTTTTGCCTTTGTGTAGCGTCCGGCAAACTCTATCTCCGATATTACAGGAATCCCCGCCTCGGCAATCTTTACCATAATTGGCGCTTCGGCCGGTATTCCGGGGCTTTTTATAACCTCGCCGGCGTTCAGTATAAGCTCTTCGGTATGCTTCTTCTCTTCCCAGGGGATATTGTGTTCGTCAAGCAGTGCCTTGTATTTGCCGGCAATAGAGCCAAAGTCCGAAACAAATACCTCAAACCCTATTTTCCTTGCAAGAATTGCCGCACCGCAGCCGCTCTCGCCACCACCCAATACTACTATTCTCTTTTCCATTCTCCTTATCTTATCTTTAATGTCATAAGGGTCAGTACTGCCATTATTATAGTAACAATCCAGAACCTTATAGTGATTTTTGCCTCATGCATTGGCTTCTCAGGGCCTTTGAACATGTAAGTACATTCGGGGTCAAGCTTCTCGTCGGGCATGTTATAGTGGTGGTGCAGTGGAGTGCGGCGGAAAATTCTCTGCTTTATGCCCTTTTTCTTTCCGCGCTTAAAGTATGCCACCTGCATTATTACAGACAGGTTTTCCACAACAAACACGCCGCAGAGCAGTATGAGCAGAATCTCCTTGTGCAGCAGTATGGCCACAACACCAATCAGTCCGCCAATTGTAAGGCTGCCGGTGTCGCCCATGAACACCTGTGCCGGGAACGAGTTGTACCAGAGGAATCCAATGAGCGCGCCAATGAATGCAAAGGTGAATACTACAACCTCCTCTCCTCCGGGCAAGAACATTATATTAAGGTATTCGGCCCATGTGACGTGGCTCGATACATAGGCAAGCACGGCAAGCGCAATTCCTATGATTGCAGCATTTCCGGCCAGCATTCCGTCCATTCCGTCATTTAGGTTTGCTCCGTTTGAAACAGCTGTTATCACAAGTACCGACACAATTACGAAGAGTGCCCATCCGGCCTCTTCCTTGTAGTCTCCGCAGAATGCCATTATCTCGCTGTAGTTGATATTGTGGTTCTTTACAAAGGGGATTGTGGTCTTGTTCTCCTTTGTTGCCACCTTGCGGTGCGTTACTGTCTCCACATTGCCCTTCTCAATGGTTACATTCTCTCGCATGACAACCTGCGGACTGAAGCAGAGGGTAAGTCCGATGACAAGTCCTAAGCCTGTCTGTGCAGCAATTTTTGTCTTTCCCGAGATTCCGTCCTTGTTTTTCTTGAATGTCTTTATATAGTCATCGGCGAATCCAAGGATTCCAAGCCATACGGTAGAGACAATAAGCAGTATCATGTACACGTTGCCAAGATTGCCTATAAGGAGGCAGGGCACGAGTATGGCAACTATGATAATAAGTCCTCCCATTGTTGGCACGCCGGCCTTGAGGTTGTTCTTGTCGAAGTCGCGCAGGGTCTCTGTAATCTGTTTCTTCTTGAAGTACTTGATGAGCTTGCCTCCTATCCAGGTCGAAACAATAAGTGAAATCACAACAGCCAAAATGGCTCTTACTGAAACATAGCCTAAAAGTCTCCCGCCTGGGATACCGCTATTACTGATGATGTCAAGAATGTAGTACAACATAGTTTGCCGGTTTGTTTATGCGTTAAAAATGTCCCTTATTATCTCTTTGTCATCAAAATGGTGCTTTACGCCCTTGATTTCCTGGTAGTTCTCGTGCCCTTTGCCCGCAACAAGAATAACATCGCCTTTCTGTGCAAGAGCGAATGCTGTCCTTATGGCCTCCTTTCGGTCTACAATTGAAATTACATTCTTCTTTTGTGCCTCGTCAAGGCCTGCGAGCATGTCATTTATTATATCCTGCGGCTCTTCATTGCGCGGGTTGTCCGATGTGAGTATGACCCTGCCGCTGCCTTTCACTGCTTCAACTGCCATTATCGGACGTTTGCCCTTGTCGCGGTTGCCTCCTGCTCCCACAACAGTTATAACATTGCCTCTGCCGCGGAGCACCTCGTTTATAGTGCAGAGCACGTTCTTGAGTGCATCGGGGGTGTGGGCATAGTCCACAATTGCCGATACGCCGTTGGGGGCGTGGATTGTCTCAAAGCGTCCCGATACAGGGTGCAGTGTGCTCATTACACGCAGCACCTCCTCGGGCTCTTTGCCCAGTTCGATGGCTGCACCGTAAATGGCAAGCAGATTGCTTATGTTGAAACGTCCTGTAAGCATTGTGGCGAACTCGCGGTTATTGAACTCAAGCAGCATGCCGTCGAGGTGGGTCTCCACAAGGCGGGCCTTGTAGTCGCTGATTGTGCGGGTAGAGTAGGTCTTTACATCGCCCCTGCAGTTCTGTACCATTACCGGGCCGTTCTTGTCATCAAGATTGGTTATTGCAAAGGCGTTGCGGGGAAGGTTGTCAAAGAAGCTCTTCTTTGCCTTAAGGTAGTTCTCCATTGTCTCATGGAAATCCATGTGGTCTCTTGTAAGGTTTGTGAATATCGCTCCTGCGAATTCAAGCCCGCCAACCCGCTCCTGGGCAAGGGCGTGAGAACTGACCTCCATGAATGCATATTCGCAGCCGGCGTCGGCCATGCGGGCGAGAAGCCTGTTTAGCGATACAGCGTCGGGTGTTGTATGTGTTGACGGCACAGCCTCGTCGTTTATGTAGTTGCACACGGTAGAGAGCAGGCCGCACTTGTGCCCCAGTGCCATGAATAGCTTGTAGAGCAGGGTGGCAATGGTTGTTTTTCCGTTTGTGCCGGTAACTCCAACAAGGCGAAGCTTCTGTGTTGGGTTGCCATAGAAGGTTGTTGCCAGTTTGCCGGTAACAGCCTGTGCATCGGGCACTACTATGTATGCAACATTAGGGTTCTGCTTTTCGGGTATGTTCTCGCATACAATGGCGCATGCGCCTTTCTCCTCGGCCGCACCAATATACTCATGGCCGTCGGTCTGTGTACCTCTTACAGCAATAAACATATCGCCCTCCTGCACAAGGCGGGAGTCAATGTTTACTCCGTTTATGCTTGTCTCCTCTTTGGGCAGCACAAGACGGCTGTACTGTATTTCTCTAATAAGGTCGCTTAGTTTCATTTCTGTATTGTTTTGTCAGTTCTCTAATGTCAGTGTTATTGTCTCTCCGGGGGTGTATCTGCTTCCCGGCGGCATGCTTTGCTGCCTTACTGTGCCGTAGCCGTTAACTATAACCTTAAGCTTTCGCCGCTGCAGCAGATAAAGTGCGTCTTTTGCTCCCATGCCTGTTAGGTCGGGGACTGTATTTATGTCAGTCTTTTGGGGCGTGTAGCTGTATTTGCTCTCTTTGTCTGTTTCAATCTCGCCCCAGTCGGTGCTTCTGTCCCCGCTTGCGCCATTCATTCCCATTTCCGAAAGAACGTATTCTGCTTCATTTATATTTCCGTTCTTTACAATCGGCGCATGTGCCTTTTTGCTGTCCTTGGCATCTTCAATGGGCTTTGTCAGCCTTCTTGCCATTATCCTTTCGGCAATCTCCTTGAACACCTTTCCCGATACGCTTCCGCCGCCAAGCTTGGCTTTATTGTCAGCGCTGCGGTCATCTTGATGATTTTCGTAAATTGTCTGTACTATGAGTGTATACTGCGGGTCGTCGGCGGGGAAGAAGCCGCAGAAGCTCATCATTTTGCCATAATCCTCATAGCTCTTGGTCTTGGGGTTTACAAGGTTTGCTGTTCCGGTTTTCCCGGCAACCTTCATCAGCGATGATTTTGCCGAAGCTCCTGTTCCGTCCTTGCCATGCACAACATTTACAAGCAGTTCTGTCACGTCATCAACCACTTCTTTTGAAATCATCTGCTCGTTTATGACCTTTGTCGGGAACTCTTCAACAACTTCGCCTTTGTTCAATATGGCTTTTACCAAACGCGGCTGCATCTGCTTTCCGCCATTGGCAATGGTGTTGTAGAAGTTCAGTATGCTTAATGCGGTCATCTCTGTGGCGTATCCGCGTGACAAGGAATTGAGGCTCGACCGGCTCCATATCTTTACATCATCGGGAGTGGTGATTTTGGGCTTTTCCTCCTCATCTATAATCTTGTGGCATTGTCTTAGGCCAAAGTGGTCAAGTGTCTTTATAAAGTTCCTCGGGTCTTTCCCATAGGCTTTCTTTATGTACTGCACCATACCTATGTTTGACGAGTATTTCAAAACCTCTCCCATGCTATACTTGCCTGTTCCATTGTCGCGGTATACGAGGTCGGTTACCGGGCGGCCGTCATATATGACCCTTTTTGACTTATAGGCAATCACTGAGTCATTTACCGTTGCCCTTTTGTCGTGGAGCATTGCAGTAATCACAACGGTCTTGAATATTGAGCCCGGCTCCATCAGGCGGCAGAGCGCATGGTTTGGAGTAGGGTTGTTGGGGTGGCTTGCGCTTGTTTCAAAATACTCGATTTCACCGTTACTTTTGTTGTTTCTTACAAGGTTCACAATGGCCTTTATGTCACCGGTCTTTGTCTCCATGAGCACAGCCCACCCGGCCGGAAGCCTATGCCTCGTGAGCATGGTTTTCAATGCATCCTCGCAAATGTCAAGCATCTCGGTGTTTATTGTTGTCTGCACGTCCATGCCCGGTTCAGGCGGAGCTAATATCTTGGTAATTACATCGCCTTTGCGGTTTGTCTCCTTGCGTCCTATTCCCGGTTTTCCGCCAAGCGCGCTGTCGTATTTCTTTTCAAGTCCGTTCTTTACAACAATCTGCTTTCCATCCTTGTAGGATTCCTTTACCAGCCCGAATGTGCTTCGGCCAATGTCGCCGAAGATGTTCTTGCGTTCAATGGTGCTCTTGCCGTCGGGGCTTTGCAGCTCTACCTTCTCAAAGAACAGTCCGCTGTACTTCTTCCCTAAGCAGAATATCGGCAGTTTCAGCAGTTTGTTGTATTGGGTGTATGATGTTCTGCCGTTATAGAGCCTGAAGTTACGGTTCTTCTTCTTCAAAGCCTCCTGAATGCGCTTCTTGAATGTCTTTGCGCTTACATCGGGATAAATTTTGTTAAGTCCTTCGCAAACCTCGTCAATGTGCTTTTTCCAAAGTTCCTCTCTCTTGTTCCGTACCTTTTCGGCATCTCTTTGATTGTCTTCATTGATATATACAAAGTCAATTCTGAGCCTGTACGACGGCAGGCTGCTTATGATAAGGTTGCCGTCCTCGTCAAGAATTCTTCCTCTTTCAGGAATAAGCGGTATGCTGTCCTGAATGTACCTCTCCTTGATTTTGTTCCATGTATCCCTCTGCTGGAACATTATGGCTGCAGCGTTGGCTACAATCACAACAGCAAATACTGTAAATCCGAAGATTACCAGTATGTTGAAGCGGAATATTGTTTTTGGGCGGAACAGGAACATTTTGGACTATTTTTTTATCTCGTACATTGGTTGGGTTACTCTTTCAATATCGCTCCCTTTCTCCCGGAGCATTTTTTCTATTTCTGTCTGTCTTGTTTTGGAAGTGAACTCGCTTTTCTGTGTCAGCAGATTGTTCTTGAGCATCTCTTTTCTGTGTCTCAGCCGGTCAATCTCCTTAAGTTCCCTTTCGTATTCGTATCTGCTGCTTACATATATAAAGGAATAAAGAACAATGAGGGCGAAGAGTGCCACATTCTTGGTGACAAGCTCGCTTGCAAACAGGCGGCCGCCCATTAGGGTGTAGAAGAAGCCGTCCTTTTTCTTTCTCTTTTTATCCTGGTTCTCTTCGTTCATATCACTTCTTTATTGCTATGCGCAGTTTTGCACTTCGTGAGCGCGGGTTGCGCTCCATCTCCTCCTCAGTGGGGACAATTGCCTTCTTCGCATCAAAGGGCGATGTTACCCTGCCAAAGAAGTCCTTTTCAATAACTCCCTCAATGTTGCCGCTCTTCATGAAATTCTTTACTATGCGGTCCTCAATGGAGTGGTATGTTATTACAACTAATCTGCCGCCGGGCTTCAACAGGTCCTTTGCGCTCTTTAGCATCTCCTGCAACGCCTCAACCTCCTTGTTTACCTCAATGCGGAGCGCCTGGAAAACCTTTGCCATCTCCTTTTTCTCGCGCTGCGGCGGGCAGAACGGCTTTGCAATTTCAATGAGGTCGTTCACGCGTGAAATAGGTTTCCCGCTCCTTGCCTTTACCACTCTTGCGGCCAGCTTGCGTGCGCAGTTCAGTTCGCCGTAGAGCTTGAAGATTTTTGCCAGTTCCTCTTCCGATGCACGGTTCAGCAGTTCGGCGGCAGTCTCTCCGCCCCGCTTGTTCATGCGCATGTCAAGTTCAGCGTCAAAGCGGAACGAGAACCCGCGCGTCTCATCATCGAAATGATGTCCCGATACTCCAAGGTCGGCAAGTATTGCGTCAGCCTGTGTCTCTCCATAGTAGCGCATGAAATTGTATATAAACCTGAAGTTGCCGCGCACAAATGTAAAGCGTTTGTCCTGCGGCGCATTCTTCTCGGCATCCTCGTCCTGGTCGAAACTGTACAGATGCCCCTTCTTGCCAAGCCTGCCCAGGATTTCGCGCGAGTGGCCTCCTCCGCCGAATGTAACGTCAATGCAGATGCTGTCATTGGCAATTTCCATTCCGTCCACGCTCTCTTTGAGCAGTACCGGTGTGTGGTATACTTCAGCGTTGTTCATGGTTCTCTCCCTTTTCACTGGTCATTATTCTTTCAAGTTCGCGGCTGAACTCGTCGGCCGGCATGAAAGGCTGTTCAAGTTTCTCCTTCGCCCAGATTTCTATAGTGTCGTCCATGCCAATGAAGCGCACTTCCTGCTTTATCGATGCCATGTTGAGGTAGCGTTTAGGAAGCAGAATGCGCCCGCTGCTGTCGATGCTCAGTTCCTCTACATCGGCAACGAACTGCCTGAATATCATCTGGTGCTTTGCGTTCCATTTGTCAAGACGGCCTCTCAGCAGGTCCAGCTGGCTGTTCCAGCTCTCCTCGGGGTATATTACAAGGCAGTCCTGGTATACATCCTTGCGCAACATAACCTTGTCGCATCCTCCCGACTGGAGTATGCGGCGGAAGCAGGCCGGCAAGAACACTCTTCCCTTGCTGTCGGTCTTAGCCTCTATGTTGCCAATGAAACGCATAGTTTTTGTCTAATATAGATAATTTGTCCAAAAGTACACAATTCCCCACAATTCCCCACAATTTTTGCATAATATTTTTTTAACAAAGTTTTCAACAGCTGCCGAAAATTAGGAACAGTCCCTATTTTGCTGAGAATAAATACCTTGATGCAATGCTCTCGTGAGTGGGTGAGGCGGCGTAAAGCGAGAGGGAAAACGGCATATTTGCATGGTTGTCATAAGAAACTGTTTAAATTTCTAAAAAAATGCTTATTTTTACCGAAAATATTCCTGATATGAAAAAGACAAATCTGTTTTTCGTGAGCGCTCTCCTATGCATGTTTTTTTGTGCGGTGGAGGCCGGTGCGCAGAAATTCCCCAAGAAAGGGTATGAGAGCATAACCGAAGAGAGGTCGAGGAACATAATAGGCTTTCTTGCGAGCGACCTTCTGCAAGGGCGCGATGCCGGAGCTCCCGGCGGCAAAATTGCGGCGGAGTATATTGTTTCGCTTTTAAGGGAGTGGGGCGTTGAGCCTTTCCTTGAGAGCGGGTATTATCAGAATTTTGCGGCTGCGAAAAACGGCAACAATTGGATTACAGAGGCCGACTTTGACCTGTCGGGGCTAATTGAGACCGGTTGCGACAACCGTATAATGAGCAACATTCTCGCAGCTATTCCCGGAACAGGTGAGGGATATGTTGTTGTTGGTGCGCACTACGACCATTTGGGCGTTGACCCCTCGCTTGAGGGCGATACCTGCTATAATGGCGCCGATGACAATGCCTCGGGCGTGTCGGCAGTGCTTCAGATAGCAAGAGCCATAAAGATGTCGGGCAAGAAGCCGCGCCGCACAATAATCTTCGCATTGTGGGACGGCGAGGAAAAATGGCTGCTCGGTTCAAGGTTCTTTGTTAAAAAATGCACCGTTTTACCGGAAATTTCGGCCTATATGAACTTTGATATGATAGGCCGCGGCCCGGCTGAGAGGCCCGAGCACTTGAGCTATATCTACAGCGCCGGGAATCCTCTCTTTGGCGAGTGGATGAAAAGTGATGTCAAGAAGCATGATTTCAGCTTTGTGCCGTTCTATAACGCCTCGGACAATCTTATCGGCGGCAGTGACAACACGCCTTTCGCACAAAAGAACATTCCCATTGTATGGTATCACACCGAGGGACACCCCGATTATCACCGTCCGTCGGACAGTGCCGAAAAGATAAATTACGGCAAGCTTACTGACATCGCCCGCGCCGCATGCCTTTGTGTATGGCGCTTGGCTACGGTAAAGAAATACTGAGAAGCTTCTTATTCCTCCTCGTTCTCCTCTTTTTGGCCGGGCAGGCTGTGCGGCAGATAGCGGTTGAGCAGTATGCAGCCGGCAACGGCCGAAATGAGAGAACCGCAGAGAATTCCCACCTTAGCCTGGTTGAGAATCTGCGCGCCGCTTTCAAGAGCGGCGTATGAGAGGTCGGCAATGAAAATGGACACTGTAAGTCCGATACCGCAGAGCATGCACACCGATGCAAATGACTTCCAGTTGCTTCCCTGTGGCAGTTGCACAATCCTGCACTTTATGGCAACCCACGAGAATGAGAATACACCTATAAGCTTGCCGAATACAAGTCCCGTCATTACCGAAATGCCCACGCCGCCGGTAACATCGGCAATGCTCATTGACGAAAAGTCAATGCCCACGTTGGCAAAGGCGAAGAGCGGTATAATGAAGTAGCCAATGAGCTTGTACAGATTGTCCTCAAGGTCCTGCAGCGGGCTTATAAGCTTGTCGGCTGCCGATTCTATGCTCTTTAGAGTGTCAACGTCATCGGGAGTTAGGATTACTGTGTGGTGCTTGCTGTTGACATCGGTAACAGGAAAGCGGTTGATGTTCTTTCTGATTCTTTCAATGTAGTGCGGAGAGCCCTTTCTCTGCGATGCGGGAATGCAGAATGCCACTATTACTCCCGCAATGGTGGCGTGTATGCCTGAATTGAGCATTGCATACCACAAGGCAAGTCCGGCAACAAGGTAGAACGACTTTTTCATTATCCTCAGCGCGTTGCCCGCAATGAGCAGCGCCACGCATCCCAATGCCATGAGCAGGAATGTTGCATCAATGCTCGATGAGTAGAACAGGGCAATTACAATAATACCTCCCAAGTCATCGGCCACAGCAAGCGCAGCAAGGAATATCTTAAGCCCCGAGGGAACTCTTGTCTTGAATATTGAGAGCACGCCTAATGAGAATGCAATGTCAGTGGCCATAGGTATTGCCACGCCCCTAAGCATATCGGCATCATTTGGGCATGTAAGCCAAAAGAGCAGCACCGGCACTAACATGCCTCCGCAAGCGCCAATGATGGGAAGCATTGCCTTTTGCTTTGTAGAAAGCTCGCCTACAAGAATCTCCCTCTTTATCTCAAGACCCACTGACAGGAAGAACAGCGCCATGAAGAAGTCGTTGATTACATGCATCAGTGTCATTGGGTGGCTGTTGTGTTCAAAGAAATTGAAATCGCCTATGGAGAGGTGCACCGGCATTTTCCAGAATTCAAAATACTCATCCTTTAGCGGCGAGTTTGCAGCTATGAGTGCAAGCGCTGCAAATACAATAAGTACGGCACTTGTGGTGACGTACCTTTTTATCATGCTCTTGAAACTGTACTTTATTGGCATATCGTTCTGTTTTTATTGTTAGCGGACTGTCCTATGACAGTTCCTGTTGAGGCGCCGGAACTGTATCTTGCAGTGCATTTTACATGCCCTTGCAGGCATGTTCCGGATTTTGGACTGCAAAGATACGTCCTTTTCCAATCAGAACGATTTGTTAATCATTGTTAATGCTAATTTTTACTATCGGTTTTGCCAATAGATAGCAGCCCGCTTCCGTTGCAAAGAAAACGAGTGCTTGCAATTGTAAACTTAGAAGGCGAGGCGCAGTCCGAAGTGGTTGAGGCGGTTGCCAGGGTCGCTGTCGTTGCGATGCGCCGGACGAAAGCTCTGCTCAACCATGTACCAACTGCCCCCGCGGAGCACGCGGTATTTTCCGTTGCTTGGTCCTTTGGGGTTATTCTGCGGGGAGGATGAGTAACTGCCTTTCCAGTCACTGCACCATTCGTATACGTTTCCGCTCATGTCGTAAAGGCCGAGTTCGTTGCTTGCCTTCTGTTTTACAGGGTGGGTTTTATCGCCGCTGTTGCCATCGTACCATGCAACGGTGCTTATGCTGTTGCTGCCGCTGTATTTGTAGCCTTTGGACTTGCTGCCGCCGCGTGCTGCAAACTCCCATTCAGCTTCCGTGGGAAGGCGGAACTTGCGGCCTTGGGGGAGCTGGTCTTTAAGCAGGGTGTTGAGTTGGTTGATGAAATCTATGCAGTCGTTGTAGCTTACGTTTTCTACAGGATTGCTTGTTCCTTTGAAATAAGAGGGATTGCTGCCCATTACTGTCTGCCACAGTTCCTGGGTTACTTCGGTCTGGCCTATGCAGTAGCTGTCAAGGGTTACTTGGTGTATGGGCTTTTCGTCATTCCCGCCATCGTTTGAGCCCATGCTGAATGTTCCGCCCTCTACGGCTACCATGGTGAATTCCACGTCCTTTACTTTGAAGGTGCGGGTTGAGAGTTTGTTGCTTGCCGGTTTTGCATTAGACGTTTTCTCTGTTTTGTTTTCTATGCCACCTGAGACAGGGCGCACGCTTTGGCCGTGATTAAGCCAGCACAACACACTCCCCGGTCCTTTCTCACTGATTTCACAAGCAGACACTTCGTGGTCGTCATCCCAACGAGTAGAACTAAAGTAGGAACCGGAGACCCCTTTGTTCTTAAGCTCTGTGTCATAATAATTTCCACCGGCAGGCAGAAATATACTGTTGCCATTCTTCTTGCTTGTTACCCTAAGTCCGTTTATTCCATTAAGTGTTACCCATTTCCAAGTACAATTATTACTATCAAACAATTCCTCAAATTCTATACTGGTTGGCATACGCCAGCTGCCGCCCCATTCTTTACGGGCAACATCATATTCGGCATTACCGCTTATTTCCATTATTTTCTGATTCATTGCCAGGCTATTCTCGCGTGTGTATGATTCCTTTGTCGTCGTTTCTCCCCATGCATAATAATTTCCGTACTCTTCGGCTTTGTTTGCTCCAACATTGCATGTAGCCCAAACTACACTCAAACCAAGGTCAACATATTCGTGCTGGTTTATTTTGCCTTTGGAAGGCATCTTTTCTGTCTTTTCTTTTTTGTCATGTTCTGCCGGCCCGCAAATAGGACGTACGCAGTAGCCACTGTAACGTTCCGCATATCCTTGTATGCAACGGCCACCATTATATCTTAAGAATAATGCTCTGGAATCTACACTGCCCCAGCGGTGGTCGGGTGTTGAGGTCCAATAAAAGCCGAGTGGGACATCTTCATATTCACTTGAGAATGATGCAGGCAGGAAAATGCTCTTGCCATTTTTTTTGCTTATTACTTCATAACCATATATTCCATGCTTTGTCGTCCATTCCCATTTGCAGTAGTATCTCAATTCTTCAAATTCTTCTAAAGTAGGTATACGCCAGCTGCCGCCCCATTCTTTACGGGCAACATCATATTTGGGGTTTCCGCTGATGTCTTCCATTTTTTTGCGGTATGTTGTACTGTTCTTTTCAGTGTAGTTTTTTTTGGTCGTTGTTTCTCCCCACGCATAATAATTGCCATGTTCTTCGGCTTTTTGGGCGCCTACATTACAAGTTGCCCATAATATGCCACTTGGCAGGCCAAGGTCAATATAGTCGTGGTTATTGGTATGTTCAGCAATAGTTCTGAAGTCTTTTGTATTTCTTTTGATTATTGAGTCGTTTTTTTCTTTAAGTCCATCTGACATTGAATGAATAGCTTCCGCTGAAAGTATGCTATCCTGCTTTGGGGTGTCTGCTTTTTGTGCAATTAGCCTTGAGGTGTCTTTGGCGCTGTCTTTCCTTACATCGCTTCCGCCGCCAAGGAGCATAAAGCCGCCCACTGCACCGCATATAACGGCAAGCAGAATTATTATCCAAAGAAATTTGTTTTTCTTTTGGTTCTCTTCGGGCTGAGGTCTTGGTGCAGGCTCTGGGGCAACAGAGGGTGTTTCAACAACTTCAACTTCTATTTCATTTTCCTCAACTGCAGCGTTGCCGTTTGCTGCATTTTGGCCAGTTCCCATTGAAAGGCTGGTTGCATCGCTCGCAATTTCCGTCTCTTCACTTTCATCTTTGGCAACACTCGCTTTTTGCGACCCAAGCGGCATCACATTCTGCGATGCTGCGCTTGACCCATCGCTGCTCGCATTGCCGAAGATGCAGATTTCATCTTTCATCTCTCCACTTTCAACTAACCTCAAGAACTCCTCCACGCTCTGCGGGCGGTCTTTGCGGCGGGGTTGCATGGCGCTTTCTACAGCCTTGCGCACGGTCAATGAAAGTGCTTCGGGCATCGGCGGAAGGCCTTCGTCGTTAATATAGCTTGCCTTTGGCGGGCGTGTGCCGGTTAATAGGAAAAAGAGTGTTGCGCCAAGGGCGTAGATGTCTGTTACCGGGGTAAAGGTTTTCAGCGCCCCGGCTTCGTACTGCTCTATTGGGGCGTAGCCTTCGCTTATGCCCACTCCGGCGCTGCTGGTCTGGTGGCCGGCTTCATCGTAGTGCTTTGAGATGCCAAAGTCTATGAGAACGGCATTGCCTTTCTTGTCGAGCATTATGTTGGCGGGCTTTACGTCAAGGTGCAGCAGATTGTTTTCGTGCACCTCCTTAAGCGCATCGGCAACCTGGCGTATGTATTTTACGGCAACAT
>JAFXAR010000018.1 GCA_017516885.1 Bacteroidaceae bacterium | reverse complement strand
GCTAACCGGCACACGCCCGCCAAAGGCAAGCGAAGTAATGAACATTGGCCTGCCGGCACTGCCCGGGAATGTTTCTCCGGCAGTGCGCAATGCTGTTGAAACAGCCATGCAGCCCGCAACCGCCAAGCGCCCTCAGAGCGTTAAAGAATTTATTGCGTTGTTGGAAAATCAAGATGTAATAGTAGGCAGCGAAGAGACAGAAGTTGCGAGCGATGCAACTAACCTTTCAATGGGAACAGGCCAAAATACAGCAAACGGCAACGCTGCAGTTGAGGAAAATGAAATAGCAGTTGAAGTTGTGGAAACACCCTCTGTTACTCCAGAGCCTGCCCCAAGACCTCAGCCCGAAGAGAACCAAAAGAAAAACAAATGGCTTTGGATAATAATCCTGCTTGCCATTATATGCGGAGCAGCAGGCGGTTTTATGTTCCGTGGCGGCGGAAACGATGATGCGGTAGTTAAAGACAAAGAAATTACTGTTGCAGAAAACACCATCAACGGCCACGAATATGTAGACCTTGGCTTGAGCGTAAAGTGGGCCACCTGCAATGTAGGCGCAAGCAAGCCCGAAGAGTATGGCAACCACTACGCCTGGGGCGAAACCTTTACCAAGAGCAGCTACACAACAGACAACAGCGTAACCTGGGGCAAAAAACTGAACGACATAGGCGGCGACCCACAATACGACGTCGCCCGCAAAGAGTGGGGCAGCATCTGGCGCCTGCCCACCAAAGCTGAGTTTGAGGAACTGCTCAGAAACTGCACCTGGACCTGGACAACACTGAACGGTATAAACGGCTGCAAGGTAACCAGCAAGAAGAACGGCAACAGCATCTTCCTGCCTGCTGCCGGTTGGCGTGACAGCAAGAAGAACGACAAAATCATCTTCCAGCCTGCTGCCGGTTGGCGTAATGGTACGTCGCTTTACGGCCAGGGGACTTACGGTAAATACTGGAGTTCTACGCCTCGTGGGAGTAATATCGACTACGCGTACAAACTGAACTTCAACAGTGGTCGCCATGACACGAGTCCTAGCGGCCGTTACTACGGCATGAGCGTGCGCCCTGTCTCAGAATAGCGAAGTCGCAGACTTCGCTATCGGTGAGTTCATTAGCGGTTGGTCGCACGAAGCATGGGTGAAACTCATGCCGTGCGGGCCGCGAAAAAATGAACGAGCCAATAGCCTCTATTACAGACTTCGCTATAGACACGTTTTGCGGCGATTAGTCGCACGCAGCATCGCGCAGTGATGCCGTGCGGGTCGCCAACAGGCAAAGCGCGTCAATAGCGGCAGACTTCGCTATCGGTGAGTTCATTAGCGGTTGGTCGCACGAAGCATGGGTGAAACTCATGCCGTGCGGGTCGCCAATCTCTTGTTTCGCGAGATTTTGAGATTCCTCGCTTCGCTGCGGAATGACACAGTGCGCGGAAAAACATACTTAGTGCTCCTCATGATAAGAGGAGCTGGCTTGCAACTTGTTGCAAGACTGAGGAGTAGATGATTATATTCATGTGTTTAATGCCCAAACTCCTCCGTCTTCAAAACTGCGTTTTAATCCAAACAAAAGCTATTAAGGGCGCTAAGGGCTACTAAGGGCAATTAAGGGATACCACCCAGCCTGACGGCTGGTACGGCTACGCCACCCGGCCTACGACTAATTGCTGCCCGTGCTGTTTTAAAGTCAATTTCTTTGCAAAAACCTAGGAAAGGTGTAAAATCGCATCATGTAAAAACCTAGGAAAGGTGTAAAAATGTCTATTGTAAACTTTAAGAAAAGTGATTATGCGAAGAGGACATTGCCGATGAGCGCAGCGAAATAACAGTATGCGAGGTATCTCCAATAAAAATTCAAACAGCCTCTAAATTCTGCGATAAATTTGCCTGTGTTTAACTAATGCATTATATTCGCAGAATAAAACAGTTTCTTATGAAAAACAGACTTTTTGCAATTGCATTGCTTTTGTGTGCTCCTATAATGCTTTTTGCGCAGGATGCTAAAGTGTTCAAGGCGCGTGATTTTGGCATTGTGCCCGGGACGGGTGCTGACATGACTGAAGAGGTATCAGCGGCCATTGCTGCAATAAAGGCCGAATGCAACGGCGCTCCGGCGCGCCTGGAATTTGAGGCGGGAGAGTATGACTTCTTCCCCGACAGCGCTAATGTGCGCGAGTATTATGTGTCGAACCACGACCAGGATAACCCCAAGAGGGTTGCCATTGTGCTTGAGGGAATGAGGAACTTCTCAATATGTGGCGCTGACAGAAAAACGGAATTCCTCATGAACGGCCGCATGCTGCCTGTTGCAATGGTGGATTGCAAAAACTGCAAGCTTGAGAATGTTGTTATAGATACCCGCGTGCCTCAGATTACTCAGGTTGAGATTCTTGAGAACGACTCCGAAAAGGGCATTATAACTTACCGTGTTGCACCCTATGTGAACTATCGCATTGACGATGGCAGGCTGGTAGTCTATGGCAGCAACTGGGAATTTGTGCCCTCAGCAGGCATTGCCTTTGACGGTGCTACCAAGCGCCTTATTTACCGCACAAGCGATATTTGGGTGGGAACATCGGGAGTTGAGGAGGTTTCGCCGGGCGTGCTGCGCGCTCCATGGAAGGATGCGCGCCTTGTGCCGGGCAGCGTGGTGGCAATGCGCTCCTATGCGCGTCCCACTCCGGGAATTTTCCTTTCGTGCTGCACAGATACAAAGATAGAGTTTGTAACGGTTCATTATGCCGAAGGCATGGGGCTTCTTGCCCAGGCATGCGAGAATATTGATGTATTCAACTTCAATGTTTCATTGAGAAAGGATGGCGGCCGTTATTTCACAACACAGGCCGATGCTTCCCACTTTTCGGGCTGCAAGGGGCTTATAAGGTCGCAGGGCGGTTTCTATGAGGGCATGATGGACGATGCGATAAATGTTCATGGCACTTATCTGCGCGTTGTAAGGCGCATTGACGACAATACTGTGGTTGGCCGTTACATGCATGGCCAGGCTTACGGCTTCTACTGGGGCGGTACCGGTGACGAGGTGCAGTTTGTAAAGTCGGACGTTATGGAGGTGCAGGGCGGAAACCGCATTGTGGAGATTGCGCCCTATGACAAGAGCGAAATAGCCGGATGCAAGGAGTTTGCAATAAGATTCGAGAATCCTGTGCCCGAGGATATTGCCGACGGAAAATGGGGCATTGAGAACCTTGAATGGACTCCCGAGGTTATATTCTACGATAACGTGGTGCGCAATAACCGTGCGCGCGGCGCTCTCTTCAGCACTCCTAAGCGCACATGGGTTGAGGCTAATGTCTTCGACCACACATCGGGCACAGCCATACTTCTTTGCGGCGACTGCAACGGCTGGTATGAGACAGGTGCATGCCGCGATGTTGTAATACGCAAGAATGTGTTTGTGAACTCGCTCACAAATATGTTCCAGTTTACTGACGGCATAATATCAATCTATCCCGAAATACCAAATCTTCAGGGCCAGACAAAATATTTCCATGGCGGCAACGGCAAGGGGGTGGTGATTGAGGATAATGTGTTTGACACATTTGATGCGCCTATCGTCTATGCAAAGTCGCTCGACGGCCTTGTATTCCGCAACAACAGGATAATGATGAACAACGATTATGAGCCGTTCCACTGGAACCGTCACCGTTTCCTGTTCGACCGTGTTACTAACGTCACAATAGAGAACAACTCTTTTGATGGCGGATTCGATGAAAAGAAGGATGTCCGCTACCGCTACTGATTTTCTGCACAGTTTCAGTTGTGACGTCACCGGGCAGGAGCTGCCGCAGAGGTTCAACAATCCGTTCAGCTACCGGCCGCATGCGCTCTGCGTGCTTGCGGCCGGTGAGGTGCGTTCATATATAGGCCGCTCCGAACAGCTGAAGGCCGAAGTTGCTGAGGGCAAGATGTTCGGCGTGCTTGTTGTGCGCACTCCTCAGGGCAGGGTGGGCTATCTTATGGCCTTCTCGGGACTGTTAGGCGGCAGCAGCATGCAGCCGGGGTTTGTTCCGCCGGTATTTGACTTTCTGTCGCCCAATGGATATTTCAAGCAGGAAGAGGGGCGCATTTCGCAGCTTAACAGGCGCATAGCCGCTCTTGAGCATGAGAGCAGGAATAGTGCCGCTGCTTTGGAACTTGCCTCTCTTAAGCATGAGATGGAGAGCGAACTGGCCGCTATGCGGGAGCAGATGCGTGAAAGCAAGCTCCGCCGCGATGCACTGCGTGCCGGGGGAGCGCTTGACAGCGGCGGAGAGGCGGCGCTTGTAAGGGAGAGCCAGTTTCAAAAGGCCGAACTCAAGCGCATTGCTGCGGCGTGGAAAGAGCGCATTGCCAAGTGCGAGGCTGCTGCCGTGCCGCTTGAAAAGGAGATTGCGCAACTGAAAGATGAGCGCAAAAGAGCTTCTGCCGCCTTGCAGGAGTGGCTGTTTACAAATTTCAGGGTACTCAATGCCGAGGGCGGGGAAAAAGACCTTCTCATGATATTCAAGGAGTTCCGCGGTGTTCTGCCGCCGGCCGGGGCAGGGGAGTGTGCCGCGCCCAAGCTCCTGCAATATGCCTACACAAACGGTTATAAGCCGCTATGCATGGCCGAATTCTGGATGGGCGCTTCGCCTGCCGGAGAGGTGCGGCGTGATGGCTGTTTCTACGGCTCGTGCAAGAGCAAATGCGAACCAATTCTTGATTTTATGCTGCGTGGCATTGATGTTGAGCCAATGAATATATTGCAGCATCCAGGCGGGCGCGAAATCAAAGTAATTTACGAAGATGAATATATAATTGCCGTGGACAAGCCGTGGGGGATGCTCTCTGCTCCCGGGATTGTTGGCGGCGAATCGGTGCAGGAGTATCTTTGCCGCATTAGGGGGAACAATGATATAGTGGCTGTGCACCGTCTTGACATGGCAACATCGGGAGTGCTTGTGGCTGCCAAGGGCGGCGAGGCGCTAAAGAGAATGCAGCAGCTTTTTGCCGGCCGCAAGGTAGGGAAGGAGTACATTGCGCTGCTTGACGGCGTGCCAAGGGAGCAATGCGGGGAGATTGCACTGCCCTTGTCGGCCGATTACGCGAACCGTCCGCTTCAGATAGTCGATTGCGCAAACGGCAAAGAGGCGGTAACGCGTTACAGGGTAATTGAAACTGTTGCATCAGCGGGCAGGGAGCGCTCGCTTCTAAGCTTTGTCCCTGTTACGGGCCGCACCCACCAGCTGCGTGTTCATGCGGCAAGCAGCATGGGACTTGACACGCCCATTGTGGGCGACGAACTCTACGGCACAGCAGCTGAGAGGCTTATGCTGCATGCCTTAAAGGTTGAGTTTGAGCATCCTTTTACCCATTGCCGCATAAATATTCACGCCGCTCTCCCTGAAGAGTTCCGCGGCCAGTGATTTATTCGGCTCAGTAGAAATTTACTGTGTGTAACGCAATTTTGGTATAATAGAATTATTATTCCTTGATTCGTTTTACCCTTAATCTGTTGTCGTTTATTCTCCTGTTTTCGTTCTATCACATACTTTTCATGACTGAAAAGATACT